>JAATFM010000048.1 GCA_015655195.1 Terriglobales bacterium | reverse complement strand
CCGGCGAAGCGGTAACGGAAGATGAGACCGGCGAAGCGGCAAACGCCCCGCCGGAAGCGCATAAGGGAACGAAAAGGACGGTCGCGAGAGTAGGGCAGAGCTTCCAGTACAACGCTTTCAATCCCAAAATGCTTCTCCTCCTGTTTCTCTTCCGGGGCATGGCTTCATTCTATCGGCGGCGTCATCCTTTGGACGGCAAAGAAGGGCGGGAGGGTGCATCGGTGAGAACGCACTCTGCAAAAGCCCGTGCGGGCAATTCCCAAAATGGAATACGATGAAGGCATGAAAGTGCCCGGAGTCCATTCGTACCTCCACATGGCAGCAGACCCGCGGGAACACGCCCGCCAGCGGCTGATCGTTGCGCTCGATGCGCCGGATGTAACGTCGGCTCTCGCGCTCGTGGACCGGCTGGAAAACACATGCGCGTGGTTCAAAGTCGGCCTGGAGCTTTTCACGGCGTCAGGCCCGGCGGCGGTCGAGCCGCTGCTCGCAAAAGGCTTCTCGGTTTTTCTCGATCTCAAGCTGCACGACATTCCGAACACGGTGGCCGGCGCGGTGCGTTCGGCGGCGGCGCTGGGCGTCAAGCTGCTTACGATTCACGCCTCGGGCGGCCCGGCAATGCTGGCCGCGGCGCGCGAGGCTGTGGCAGGCACGGCAAATCCGCCGGAGTTGCTCGCTGTCACCGTGCTGACCAGCATGGACGAGACGCAGTTGAAGTCCGTCGGCGTGCACCGCTCGGCGGCGAATCAAGTCTCGCTGCTCGCCAAAATGGGCCTCGATGCCGGGATTCGCGGCTTTGTCTGCTCGCCGCTTGAAGTGGCCGAGCTGCGCCAGATGACCGGCCCCGAGGGCGTGCTGGTAATTCCGGGGATTCGCCCTGCCGGCGGTGTGGTCGGCGACCAGAAACGCATTGCCACGCCCGCCGATGCGCTCAATCAGGGCGCAAGCTACCTTGTGGTGGGCCGGCCGATTACGCAGGCCGACGACCCTGCCAAGGCCGCTGCGGCAATTCTTGACGAGATGGCGTCTGCCTGCTGACGGCGGATAGTTATTCCGGTGCTTTTCAGGGGAGCAATCCCAAGCCTATTGGCAAATTATCCGACCCCGCCTGTGCTCTCGTCTGCGGCGTTTCCAGTTTTGCAATTCTGGCCGCAACCTCCTGAGCTTCGGAAGTATGTCCGGTCTCGCTAAGGAAGGTACGGTACGACTTCAACGCGCGCAGGTAGGTGGGATGGCCCCAGCCAAGCTGCGTTGCCATCTCTTCTGTTCCACTTCGCATCTGCTCTTCGGCGGAATGCTCGTTTCCGCTTTTCCAGAACGCGTATCCGAGCAAGAAGTCGAGGATGCCGACGGGAACGCTCTTCGCGGTGTAGTGCGCGTGGGCAATGCGCAGTGCGCGTTGCAGGCCGGGAACCGCGGCGTTACAGGCACCGCTCATGCACTGTGCCAGCGAAAGATCGGCCAGAGCCATCATTTGCTCTTCCGGGCTCGCCTCGGTCCGCATCGCCGGATGCGAATCTTCCGGCGCAAGCAGGCTTACGGCGATTGTGGCCTCAGCCTCGGCAGCGGAGAAATCGCGCTTGCCGAGCGACAGGGCCGAGAGGTGCATGTGGCTTATGCCGGTTCCCAATGCGTTCTTTGCATTTTCACGGATTGCCAATGCCTTCTCTTCAAGCGGCTCGGCCTTTGCGGTCTGGCCGCGCTCCACATACATCGTTCCCATGAGGTCCAGCGCGTCGGCGAGTGTGAGGGGATTTCCGGCGTGTAGAAGCTCGATTGCTTTGCTGTATGCGCGCTCTGCCTCGTGGTATTGTGCCGCATCCTGATGAAGAACAGCCAGCTTCAGCCACGCTTCGCCATCGTTCCTGGCCGGCGTTTGTTCTACGGCTATCTTTTGTTGATGAATCTTTTCTGCGAGCGGGTTGATTGCGCTGTTCTGCGCAGAGCTTTCCATGCAAAGGAATCCGAACAACAGTGTTGCCAAAAATGAAATGCGAAGACGCATGACGGTTCACCTCGCCGCTGAGCCTACGCGGTCTGCACTTCCGGTCCCCATGCAAAAGTGCCGGGCAGAAATCTGTCGTGTTGAATCGTCGGTAAGGCGGGGTGAATCGTAGTGCCGCTTCCGTGCCGCGCAAATCGGCGTAGATGCGGCCTCCGAGGCTCGATAGACTTTGAAACAAGGTCGTATGCCGTTCATGCCACAGCCCGAATCCCAGCCGGTCCGCCTCCTGCCCCTACTCGTGCCACAATCGCGTGCGCGTCAGTTTGCGCTCGCGCTTCTCTGCTGGATCGGCGTCGTTCTTCTCGAAGCCAGCCAGTTCTTCCTGGGAGATGTCTCCCAGCACTACGTTCTTTCTATCGTTCATTACCTCGTCTGGCCCACGTTCGAGTGGTTCGCAATGGCGCTGCTGACGCCGCTCATCTATGAGCTGGGCCGGCGCTATCCAATCATCGGGCCTCGCGCCTCGGCTCATCTGATTCCCCATCTCTTTCTCTGCCTTGCCTGCATGGTCGTGCAGGCGATCAGCTTCGGCGTTGTGGGATGGCTGTATACCCTGCATCACGAAGTGTTCGCCCCCGCCGCCATACTGGCCGGCAAGTGGGTTGAGGGGCGCGGCATGTTCGGCTTCGTCGCCTACTGGCTTATCGTGCTCATTGCGGGCTTTGCGCAGATGCGCGAAGAGATGCGCCGCCGCGAGCTGCACCAGGCACAGCTTGAAACGCGGCTTGCCTCCGCCGAGTTGGAGAAGCTGCGAATGCAGATTCAGCCGCATTTCCTCTTCAACACGCTGCAAGCGGCCATCACGCTGGTGCAGGAAGATCCGAACGCGGCGGAAGATGTGCTGCTGCGCCTGAGCGGGCTGCTGCGGATTGCGCTCGACCAGATGGATGTGAACGAGATTCCCCTGTCGCGCGAGTTGGAGTTTCTCGACCTGTATGTCGGCATCCAGCAACGGCGGTTCGGAGAACGGCTTGCGGTCGAGATTCATGCCGATTCCTCGACGCTTGACCTGCTGGTGCCGCCGCTCATTTTGCAGCCACTGGTGGAGAACGCGATTCGTCACGGCATTGGAAAGCACAAGGGGGATGACTGCGTAGAGATATTTGCCCGCCAAGAGGACGGCAATCTTCAGATTGAAGTGTGGAACGCAAACAGCGTAGTGGATCAAACAGGCGAGCGGCTCTTCCAGAGCGGCGTTGGGCTGCGAAACACCAGGGCGCGTCTGGAGCAGCTCTACGGTTCCGCTGCTTCCTTCCTCTTTCGTTCTCTTGCGCGCGGCGGCGCGGCAGCCATCCTCGTGATTCCCGCGAGGCCAAGCTTGCACACAGAGGCGCATTCCGCCGCCGGGGCCGCGCTGTGACGATGCGCGCTCTTATCGTCGACGACGAAGCCCTGGCCCGCACTGCATTGCTGCGCCTGCTCAAGCGCGACCGCGAGATCAGCGTAATCGGCCAGTGCGGCGATGGGGAATTGGCCGTGCAGGCAATCCGGCAGATGCAGCCCGACCTGGTCTTTCTCGATGTGCAGATGCCGGAGATGGATGGCTTTCAAGTGGTGGAAGAGATTGGCGTGGAAGCCATGCCGGTCACGATTTTCGTTACGGCCTTCGACCGCTATGCCATTCGCGCCTTCGACTCAAGCGCGGTGGATTATCTGCTCAAGCCCTTTGCACCGGACCGGCTTGCGCGCGCCGTTTCGAGAGCGCGGGACCGATGGCAGGGGCGTCAGGACAAGGACGCGGCGCAGCGACTTTTCTCTTTGCTCGGCAGCCGCTATCAATCCGACTACGTGCAGCGCCTCACCGTGGCCAGCGGCGGCCGGATTCTCTTCGTCTCCGTTTCCGACATCGACTGGATCGAGGCCGAAGGCAACTATGCGCGGCTGCACGTGGGACGCCGCATCTACGATGTGAGAGAAACCCTTCAGGGGCTGATGGAAAAGCTCGACCCGCGGGAGTTCGTCCGCATTCATCGCTCCACCATCGTCAACATGCGCCGCGTCCGCGAAGTGCAGCCATGGTTTCAGGGAAGCCATATTGTGCTGCTGCATAGCGGGGAAGAGCTGCGAATGTCCCGCTATCAGCGCGATGCCGTGGAGCGCCTTCTCGGCAAAAAGACTTAGAGCAGTTCTTCTATTGCTGTAGAGGGAGTTTTGTATCCTACCCTAGCCGCAAAAGCAAAAATGCGGCGAGGGTGGGGCACCTGACACTCTGTACCTTCACGAGAAATGTCTAGCTCGTTTGTATTTCTTCTGAGATGTTGCGCTGCAAGTAAAACGCCCGGCCTGAGCCGGGCGTTCTGCTTTGAAACTGATCTCTGACAACTGCCTTTACAGCTTTTCGAAGAAGTCGCAGGCAGAGCAGGAAATGTAGACGCCGCCGGGAACATTGCGCTCGCGATCCTTGACGCGCTTGACGATGCGGGTGGGTTTCGAGCACTTGGGGCAGTCAGTGGACTTGGTGGTGTCCATGACCTTCTCGCGGCCAGCGATTTTTGCGATCTTTGCCATGATGCGGTGAATCTCCTTGTGGGATTGTCTCTGCTCGCAGGCGCAAGGTTGTGCCCGGCTTCAACGGCGCGGTTGCTCTCTCGCTTGTCAGACTCGTTTGTCTGGGTTGACACGGCAGAGGGGAGCGGAACTCGCTGCTTTTATTTTACAACAGATGCGGTTTTCTCGCGGACAGAGGGCGATGCGCCGTTTGAAAGGCATGGGCTTGAGGTCCTGAGGTATGCTTTTCGTTTTTTCGTTGTAAGCTGCGGCTTGTTGCATCCGCGCCGTAATGCCGCGTTATTTTTGTTGCACTGTTACCGGAGCACTCAGCTTTACCCGCGCGGGCGCGCTTGCCGGAACGGTGACAGGCGTGCCCGCTTTCAGATAGCGGCCAATCACCTCCGGCTGCGCCCAGTCCAGATCCCAGCCGTCCTCGATCGCCACCACCGTGTATTGTCCCGGCACGGCGTTCTGAAGAGTGAAGCTGCCGTCGGAATCGGTCTGGTCGCGGCGGAATTCGCCCAGATGCGCCTCGGGACTCTTCGGCACGAGGACAATCATTACGCCTGCCTCGTTCTTGCCGTCCTTTGCCGCAAAGCCCTCCACATTCGTTCTGGCCGGCGCCAGCGTTACGGTCAGCGTCAGCGGCCTGTCCTTTACCGTAATCCGCTCGTCGGCGAGCGGCAGGTTGCCGGCCCCAGTGCCGGGCTCGGCGCCGGACGGGGAACTGGACTGAATCGAAACCACGCCCAGCGTGAGGCGTCCCCCATTGGCTGATAAGTTCCATTGCCCCTGCGCCACGGCGTTCAGATGCGCCTCGCCGTTTGCCGGGACGGGAAGCTGCAACTGCTCTGCCAGGTTTCCGGCAAAGAGCGTAAGAGAGAGAGGCTGGGGCAGCGGCGAGCCATCCGCCATCCGGACCCGGAAATCCACGCTGCTCATGGCCTCCGAGGCAGAGGTGTCGACCTGCTGGTTGCCGGTCGCGTCCAGATCCATCCTGCCCGGCGGATTTGTCTCCATGATCGTGTAATGCCCCGGAGCCACGCCGGTAAACTCCACCATGCCCGGCGAACCGGGTACGGGCATTGCCGTCAGGAGCATTCCGGAATTGCTGAAGCTCGTATTGCCGAGAACCAACTGCTGCAGCATCGGCTGATTCCGGCCCAGTGCATCTGGCCCGGCTCCAAGCTGCATCGTGAGATGCAGCGCGGGAACCGCGTGCAGAGAAATGTCGGCCTCCACGCTGTCTCCGCTTTTCACCTCAATCGGCGCGGCCCCGTCCTCCTGCGTTGCTCCGTCGAAATATGTCACCGGATAGGAGACATCGAGAGCCGTCATCGCGGCGCGGTCCTCGTCGTCCACCGCCTTTTGTAACTGGCTTTGCGTGGGGTGAAGTGCAAACCATGGAAAGGCCTTGGCGGCCAGAAAATACGTTCCCGGCGGCACATTCCATTCCGCGAACTGCCCTCTGTCATCCGTTATGCCGAGATTGTTTGTCTGAAGGCGCTCGCCGAGGCCGAGATCGTTTACCTTCCGTACCAGCAGTACTCTTGCATTTTCCACCGGCTCGCCCGCGTCATCCGTCACCGTTCCGCGCACTACCGCGCCGGGGTCGAGATGAAAAGGAATGTGCGCCGTGTCCTGACCTTTGCCGGTCACAATGGCCGAGCTGTACGTGCCGTGCTGGTTGAAGTTCGCCGTCATGAATCCGCGCCGCGAAACAGACAGGCTGTATTTGCCCGCCGGCACGGGAGCGAGCGCAAAGCGTCCGTCCGAGTCGGCCTCCGCGGTCTCGATCAGTTCGCGGGAGTGTTCGCCGGAAAGGTTGGAAAGGCTATAGAGTTCGACCGCGGCCTCGCCGACCGTCTCGCCTGTGGACGAATTCGTAACCGTGCCGGCAATCGGATAGAGCTTTGCCGCCGCCTGTGCCGCGGCTGACTGAGCCGCGAGTCCAGTCACAAATCCGGGCACGAATATGGCCGCAAATGCAGCCAGCGCAACTGCCGCAATCCTGCTCCGCATAGCTCTCATTGCGAAACGGCCTCCAGCGTCAGCGTTGCCTCGCCGTTCGGCTCCAATTCAATCTCCTGGCCTGCGCCAAGCTGATCCATCGCCGCCGGGTTGTGGTACTCGACGGGCTGCCGCGTGCGCATTGCGTAGACCCTGTATCTTCCCGGAGCCAGTTCTGCGATCGTTACCGAGCCGTTGATCGTCAGTGGGTTGATCTGGGACTGATCGATCTCCATCCTGTCGATCTCGTTTACGGTGTCGAGCTCCGGAACCACATAGACATACACCGCCGAATCTCCGCTGAGATTCTGGCCTGCGGCTCCCGGCGGCAGGGTGACCGTCAGCTTGCCGCAATCCGTGCGCAGATCCACATCGATCGGCGTACCTGTGCCATTGTTCCGCACAACCCATGGATGGTTCGCCAGATTCTCGCCGCCTGCCGTGACCGCTCCCACGCAGGCGCCGCGTTTCTCCGAGGTTGCCGAAATCCAATATGAGCCCGGAGCTGTCGCTCCCAACTCATACTCGGTCTCGCTCACCCTGGTCGCCGGGCTGAGGTAGGGCTGGGTGCCGTTTACGCGCCACGCCATCAGATTGATTGCTTCATTTGTGCCCTCGCCGTTCTGGTTGGGGCTTGGCTTCGGCGGCCCCGGCGCATAACGCACATGAACGGGCGTAGCGGTCGGCGGCGCGAGCGCCACACGCAGGTTTGTGATGGGCTTGCCTTCCACGCTGAATTCCAGGACGCCGATCTGCGGGCTCCCGTTTGCCTGCTGCGGCCATGTGCTTCCCCTCACAACTCCGCCGTTTGGCGCAGCATACGATACTGTCTGCGAAGTCCTTGCTACCAGCGTGTAGGAGCCGTCGGGCAGATAGGCGCAGACCACATGGTCTCCGATGCGCACCGGATAGCCGGCCTCCTGCCCAGCGCTGTCGAGCAGCGTCGTATTGACGCCCTGGCCGGCCCCGCCAGCCGGGCCGGCAATCGCAATCTGCACGCGGTGAAACTGCACCTGCGTCAAAGCCAGGTTGACTTCGGCGCTCTGCCCGTCTTTGACCGTGATAGGCTCCGCGCCGGCAAAATCCGCCGAGCCGTTCGAGAAGACCTCCGCGTAGCCCGGAGTTGTCTCCGGCGCCTGCGCCGAGCAGGGAGTTCTCGCAACGCCCGCATTTTCCAGCTCCGGCTGCAACCGCACCAGATACGAGCCGGCTCCCAGTGCGCCGAAGCGAAAGGACCCGTCCGGCGCGGTGCGTACCCCGTTGGAGGAGCGCCAGGAGGCGTGCCCGTACATAACCGCCTGCTTCAGCAGCATGACGCTGAAGTTCTCCGCCGGCAGGCCGCTGGAAAGAGTGACGTGCCCGGAGATCGAGTTCTTCGGTATGAGAGAAAGGTGTATCTCCGGCGTGGAGTCCGAAATGAAAATCGTCAGAGGCCCGTCGCCTTCGTCGGAGTAGAGTGCGCGGTCAAAGCCCGGCTTTATCACCATGAAGCTCGCCGAGCCCTGCGGGATACCGTGCAGCTCAAAGCGGCCCTCGTTGTCCGTCATCGCACCGCGATTCGGATCGCCGAAGACCGTCACCAGCGCCCGTTCGAGCGGCGATCCGGTGGCCGCATTCGTGACCACGCCGTGCACCGTGAGCGGTGGGCCGGGTGCGGCAGCCTGCCCGTTTGGAGCAGTGGGCTGCGGCGGCTCCTGTGCGAGACAAGGCAGCGCGCAGCTTGCCAGCGCGATGTACGCAAGCAGCCAGAACCTTCGAGTGCCCGGTCGTTTCTTCATAGGCGCGTCAGAACGGAATCCCCCAGCATGAGACGAAGCCGCAAAGAGAAGGGAATCGACAGCCCCAAGCTACCACAACGCGGAGCGATGCGTTCCAGTCCGGTCCTGTGCGGCTTCCTCCAACTCTCGCTGCCGGATACCCCACCACTAGCGAATATCCCACTATCCTTTGTCATCCTGAACGGGGCCGTTTTCAGGCGAAGTGAAGGATCGGCGGTTGCTTTTGCTTGTCCTTCGTCCCTTGCCCATTTGAACCGGAATAGCGTTGTCCTACCACTCCAATGTGATATTCCTGTCCTTTCATGCCTGCCACCTCGCCATCGCGCCCACGCCTCAGCCCCGCACTTGCCACGCTGCTGCTCCTCATCGCGCTCAACCTGCTCAACTTCATCGACCGCTACATCCTGCCCGGCGCGCAGTCGCTCATCCAGCGCGAATACGGCTGGAACGACCAGCGGATGGGCGCGCTCACCACAGGCTTCTTTTTTACCTATATGCTCGTGGCGCCGCTCACCGGATGGCTCGGCGACCGCCTGCCGCGCAAGCCGCTCATCATTGCCGGCGCGGTGCTCTGGAGCCTCGCAACACTCACCACCGCGTGGGTCAGCAATGATAGCTTCTGGGGCTACTGGATGCTGTTCCTGCGCCACGCCCTCGTCGGCGTAGGCGAGGCGACGTTTTCGATCTTTGCTCCTGCGGTGCTGGCCGATTTTTATCCCGAGCGCGAACGCAACCGAATTCTCTCGGCGTTTTATCTGGCAATTCCGGTCGGCGCGGCGCTCGGCTACCTGGCCGGCGGCGCGCTCGGCACCCGCTACGGCTGGCGCGCGCCCTTCTTTCTCTGCGCCTTTCCGGGGCTGCTCGTCGCGGCGCTTTACTGGGTCTGGGGCCGCGAGCCGGTACGAGGCGCATCTGACCACATTCAGACCGACCGCAGCCGTTCGAGCTTCCTGGGCTTGTTTACCAACGGCGCATTTCTCACCGGGACGCTCGGCCTGGCCGCGCTGACCTTTGCGATGGGTGGAATCTCCACATGGGTGCCGACGTTTCTGCATCGCTCGCTCGGCTACCCGGTCGATACATCCAGCCTGATCGTCAGCGCCATCACGGTCGTAGACGGCATTGCGGGAACCCTGGTCGGCGGCTGGCTCGCGCAGCGCTGGCTTCGCTCGGACGACCGCGCCCTTTATCTCTTCTCCGCGCTTAGCGTTGCGCTCACGCTGCCCTTCGGCGCGCTGGTCTTTTTCGGGCCGCGCGTCACGGCTGTTCCGGCGCTCTGCGCCGCCGAATTCTTCCTCTTCCTCAACACCGGTCCGCTCAATACGGCAATTGTGAACTCGGTTTCGGCCCCGGTTCGCGCCACGGCGATCTCGGTCAATCTCTTCTGCATTCACGCATTCGGTGACACCTTCTCACCGCAGATCATCGGCGCCGTCTCCGATATAACAAAAAACCTGCGTCTGGCGCTGGGTGTAACACTGGTTTTTCTGGTGATTTCCGCGGCGATTCTCCAAGTCGGTTCCCGCTTCGCTCCACGCCTCAGCGACCAGCCAGTCCCGTAGCCGCTATTTCTTCGTCTCTATCTCTTTCCTGTTCATAAACGCCCGATGCCCGCCCTGCGAGCGCAGGTTTGGATCGGCCAGCGGCGGCTTTTCCGTCTCACCGCTGAACCCCCGCGCCAGCCGTGGATTGGGCTTGAACTTCGGCGGACCGCCGTAAAACTGCCGCGCATGGCTCAGCGTCAGCCGGGCGCGCCCGCCGCGCGTCGCCTGCACCATGCCGCGAATCTCGATGTCCGCATCGCGCATTTTCTGGAGATCGCCGACCGTGTCGCGATCCTCGCGCAGGCTCACAATCGTGAACCGGCACTGCGCATCCGGCGTCTCCGGTGAGCAGACATCCAGAAACCGCGTCCCGTCAGGAAGCTCAACCACATCATAGACATGCGCCGTGATGCAGACATCCTGATTCGGCTTCTGGCTCAACTGCTGCGCGGCTTGCTCGGAAGTGATGCAGGGCTTTTGCTTGCCCGCATGAGCCGCAACGGCCGCAAAAATCGCGCAAAATGTCATGAGAATCACCCGGCGGGGGAACATAACGCCTCAAATCGAATGGAAAGTTGCAGCCATCGTAGCGCGAATGTGCGGTTTTTGAAAGATCGATACGGATATACATAAAAAATTAGATATACAATAGGAGATGTATATCAGGAGGTCGCCATGAAGATCGCAAAATGGGGGAACAGCTTGGCAGTTCGTTTGCCTGCCTCGGTTGTGACGGAATTGAACCTCAAGGAAGGCGACGAAATCGAGTTGTTGCCTAAAGGCAAGGCGGAATTTGAGATCTCGCCCGATGAGCAGCGCATGAAGGCGCTGGAACGTATGCGAAGCCTGCGCTTTAATTTGCCTCCCGGATATAAGTTCAATCGCGAAGAGGCGAATGCGCGCAGACCGGAAGAACCTGCAAAGGAAGCAAAGCCGGGAACGGCGGCCGCTTGATGGTCAGCCCGGTATTCTTTGATACAAATGTGCTGATCTATGCCTTTGCGGGCAACGACAAGCGGGTGGAAATTGCCGAGCAGCTTGTGAGTATGGGTGGCGTGGTCAGCGTTCAAATACTGAACGAAGTCGCAAATACTCTATGCAATAAATTCAAGTTTACCTGGCCGCGCATCGGCCAGATTATTGACTCAATATTGGAAGATTGCCCAAACCCTCAACCGCTCACATTCAACACCCACCGCGCCGCGCTCCTCATCTGCGAGCGCTACAGCTATTCGGTTTACGACGGACTCATCATTGCCGCCGCCCTCGAAGCCCGCTGCACCATCCTCTACACCGAAGACCTGCAGCACGGCCAGATCATCGAAGGGCTACGGATCAGGAATCCATTTCGCGAAGAGCAGGATTGAGGTGGGAGCTACCGAGCCCCCACCAACTCCTCGCTCCTGGCCGCGCCATAGTGGCTCTCCACGTACTTGTCCAGAATCTCTTTGAACTCGGCCACAATCGTGTCGCCGCGCAGCGTGGTGTAGAGTTTGCCGTCCACGTAGACTGGTGCCTTCGGTTCTTCGAAGGTTCCCGGCAGGCTGATGCCGAGGTTGGCGTGCTTCGATTCGCCGGGGCCGTTGACGACGCAGCCCATCACGGCGAGCTTCAGCTCCTCCACACCGGCGTATTTCTTGCGCCACTCGGGCATCGAAGTCCGCAGGTAGCCCTGAATCTGCTCGGCCAGCTCCTGGAAATAGGTGCT
>JAATFM010000120.1 GCA_015655195.1 Terriglobales bacterium | reverse complement strand
CAGCGTGAAAGCGCTTACAGCCTATCCGCAGGTTCTCGACCTGCTCTCCGGCAACCTCCAGTGGACCACCGTTCTCGGCAACGCCTACTACAACCAGCCGCAGGACGTGATGCAGACCGTGCAGGTGCTTCGTATGCGCGCCCAGCAGGCCGGCAACCTCGAAAGCTCCCCGCAGATGCAGGTGGTGCAGGACCCCGGCTACATCGCCCTCCAGCCCGTCAATTCTGATGTGGTCTACGTGCCGACCTACAATCCGTGGACCGTCTACGGCGCGCCGATCCGGCCCTACTCCGGCTTCTCCTTCTGCGGCATTCTCGGCACGCTGGCCAATACCTTTCTCGGCGGCAGATTTGGCGGACGTGGCGGCTTCAGCAGCGGCGGTTTCGGAGGCGGAGGCGGGCTTCAGTTCCTCGCCAGCTTTGCCCTCGGCGCTTTTAATCGCACCCCATTCGGCCTCATAAGCTGGGGCCTGAACTGGCTGATGAATGCGCTAACTTTCCACCACGACAACTACTACACGCACAGCGCCTCGGTGCGTGACTGGGGTCTGCCCCACGGCGGCCCGCGCTACTTCTCCCGCGTTTCCTACGGCGGTGGTCGCGGCGGCTTCGGCGACAACTATCACCACGAAGCAATCTCTATCCACCAGAATGACCGCCTTGGGAACGAGCGCTTTGCTGGTCGGCAGGGCGGCTTCAACCGCACGCAGCCCGCTCTAGACCGTGGCTTCGACCGTGGAGGTTTCGACCGCGGCCAGCAGCAGATGGCTTACAACCGCGGCGCTGAATCCGCCTACCGCGCTCCAGCCGGCAATGTTTTTGCTCCGCGGGCAGCCTCGCCGCAGCCTGTCCGGCCCGGCTCCTATTCGGGTTCCCATACCGGCTCTTATTCCAATCCGAATCGCGGCCAGTACGGCGGAATGCAGCCCGCGCGGTCCGTCTACCAGAGCCCCCAGAATTCATACCGGGACTCGAATCACGACTCGTACATGGGCGGCGGCAACAATCGGGGAAGCTACGGCAACAACCGAGGCAGCTTCGACCGTGGCGGCAACATGGCTTACGGCGCGCCACAGAACTTCCATCAGGACAGGTCTGGGCAGGAGCGCTCGGGCGGCTTCTTCGGAGGCGGCTCAAGCTACAAGGAGCCGAAATTCAGCGAGCCAAAGTTCAAAGAACCCAAAATGCCGAAGGAACCCAAGTTCAAGGCCCCGCATGAGAGCAGCCACGGTGGCGGAGGTGGGCACAGCGGCGGAGGCCACAGCAGTGGCGGGCACCACCACTAATCCATAACGGAAGCGAAGCAAAAACGGCGGGCGAGGTGCAACAAACCTCGCCCGCCGTTTTTCATGCAGATGAACTTTTACGCCGCGCTGAGCAGCTTCGCAATTGTCTCGGCACTACGTTCGATTACTTTCAGGTAAGCGCGGGCGGTTGCATCCGGCATCTTACGTCCCTGCTCCCAATCGCGCAGGGTGCCAATCGGAATTTGGTATGCCGCCGCAAAGGTTTCCTGTGTCATGCCGAGCTTCCGACGGAGCCTGGAGGTATTAACGACTCGCGTAAAGCCCGATATTTCGTGAAAATTGATCGGCGCAGCATCGGGATCGTCCGCGATCGCAGCAGCAATTTGTTCATCCGTGAGCGAATTCACGTAATCCAAGTCCGTATCCGTCTCGATGGGCGGATCGCCGGGGTTATGTTCGACCGAAATAATACGACTCTTGTTCACGTTTCACCGCCTTTCTGACAGAGATGATCCGAATGATTTCTTCCCCGTCGTCGTAACTGACTCTTTCAACAGAAACCGCAGCCAGAATCGTTCCCTTGCCGTGCCCGAGAGTAAGGATGCGTTCCTCGCCATAGTCAAATCGATCATCCGGGACGAAAAGACGATCCGGATCTTCGAGAGCCGGAATTCCATCTGCGAGCGAGTAACCGTGCTTGCGCCGGTTCAGGGCATCTTTCGCCTCATCCCACTCGTAGCGCATACTGGAATAGTACGGCTAAGCCGTAGTTGTGTCAACGGATGCTTTACCGCGTCTCCGTCAACGCCTCAGTCCGTTTGCTCATCTGAGCCGTGCGTTCCAGCTTGTCCCAGTTGAAAGGCTTGCCGTCAATCGCCCGCCACAGCGTCCGGAAGAGCACTACCGAGAAGAGCTGCCGGTAGCTGAATCGTTGCAGCCAGATATGGAAGAGCAGCCAGCCGTCGCCCTTGTTGGCCGGATGCCGCCGCTCCAGGCTGAAGGCCAGCATCGAGGTGAGGAAATCGATCACCAGGAAGCCGAGGAAGTACGTCACGAGCTTCATAAAGCTGGCCGAAGAGGTCGCCTCCGGGTGGTAATGCCGGTCGATGAAGTAATGCAGGATGCCGTAGACGAACATGATGTCGATGAACGGCGAGACCAGCGGCAGCAGCATCTGAAAGACGAGAATGTTCGGCAGCGCGAAGAGGCCCATCGCGGCGTTGCGGGTAAACGCGGCGCGGTGCTTCCACACCGCCTGCAGCGTGCCGAAGGACCAGCGGAAGCGCTGCCGCATCAGCCCCTTGGCATTGATCGGCGCCTCGGTAAAGGCCAGCGCGCGGTCCTCGTAGTCCACGTGCAAGCCCTGTTCGAGCAGACTCATCGTCAGGTCGGCGTCCTCGGCCACGGTGTTCAGCGGGTAGCCGCCGGCCTTTTTCACCGGCGCGGTGCGCCATGCGCCGATTGCGCCCGGAACCACAGTGACGACGTGGAACAGATCCAGCGCCCGCCGCTCGAAGTTCTGGCTGGTGATGTATTCGAGCGCCTGCCAGCGCGTCCACAGGTTCACGCGGTTGCCAACCTTGGCATTGCCGGCCACCGCGCCGATGCGCGCATCCTCGAAGTGCGGAATCAGTTTGCTGATTGCGTCGGCGGCAATCACCGTGTCGGCATCGATGCCGACATAGAACTCCTCATCCACGGACTGCAATGCGTGATTGAGAGCCGCGGCCTTGCCGCCATTCGGCTTTTCGAGCACCGTAATCCGGCCCGCCGTAATCTCCGCTGCATAGGCGTCGCGCGCAACCTCGGCGGTGCGGTCCTTCGAGCCGTCGTCGATCACAATCACGCGCAGGTTCGCATAATCGGAGTTCAGCACCGAGCGGATCGTCCGCACGATCACCTTCTCCTCGTTATAGGAAGGAATCAGCACGGCGACGCGTGGATTGAATCCCGCGGTGGCCGCCTTGTGCGGCTTCCGCAGCCGGTCAATCAGGGCGAAGATGCCAACCAGAATCAGCCGCGCGCTCATCAGAACGTCGCCGGCGAAAAACACGATCACGACAAAGTTGAAGAGGATTCCCAGTATCGTGAACGCTGCCCAGTCGGGAATCGTGCGCACACGCTGCCAGAAGGTAAGCCGCGGCATCACCTCGGCGCTGGTTTTGCCCATGAGCTCGGAGACGGGCACAACCTCGTAGCCGCGTGCGCGCAGCGCATCGATCAGCACCGGCAGCGCCGCCACCGTTGCCGCACGGTCACCACCGCCGTCGTGCATGAGGATAATGGAACCGCGAAACTGCGGTTTGGTCTTCATGCGGTCCAGTTGGTCGAAGACGGATTGGGTTATCTCCTGCGGCGTTTTGCGAATCCGCTCGTCCCAGTCATTGGTGTCGATCTTGTTGCCGACGATGATGAAGCCCATCTGCTGGATGTGCACCACCGGCGCGGCCTGATCGTCGGTCTCCGGCTCCTCGTCAATGTCATACGGAGGCCGGAAATAGACTGGCTGCACGCCAAGCTCGGCGGCGATGAGGCGGTTGGTCAGCTTGATTTCGAGATCGAGCTGGCGCTGCGAGATTTCGCTGATGTCGGGATGCGTGAAGGTGTGGTTGCC
Organism: Terriglobales bacterium; assembly: GCA_015655195.1. Lineage (GTDB taxonomy): Bacteria > Acidobacteriota > Terriglobia > Terriglobales > Acidobacteriaceae > Telmatobacter. The sequence goes on along the minus strand of JAATFM010000120.1, from coordinate 2,465 downwards.
GATCTGGTGGCCTTCGTCGTAGATGCGCTTGAGCAGGCTCATGTTCTGCTGCGCTTCCTCGCCAATGACCATGAAGGTTGCGTGCACATTCTTGCTCTTGAGCACATCCAGAATGCGCGGGGTCCACTTGGGGTCGGGGCTGTCGTCAAAGGTCAGCGCCACCTGATTCGGCTTATAGCCGTACTGCTGAATCGTGTACTGGCTCGGGTAGGCGTCCATGTGCTCGTCCACGAGCATTTTCTTGCGCGGGTCCGGCTCGTCGGTGTCAATCTCCACCGTCCGCTTGCCCTGCTTGGGCAGGCTCGTGATGCGGATAATGTCGCCCTCGCCCTCTGTGTCTATGTCGTGCCCCGCATCGACCGTTCCCAGCGCATGCAGCGCGTCCGGATTGCTCGGTTTGTCCCATATGTTCCACAGCGAGCTGTCTTCCTCGCCCAACCGCCACAGCGCAAAGGTTTGCAGCCCGAGCTGCCGCGCGCCGCGCATCTCGTTCAACACCGTTACCGCGTCCAGAAACCACACCACGTGGCGGACGTTGCTGTCCTCGTCGATGTACTCGAAGTGCGGATTCAGCGAGTCGTAGTCGAGATCGAAATCGGCGCCCGCATCCGAGGCCCGTTGCCACACATCGGAGACCGAGAGGTCGTCCGTACTCAGCACCTTCGGCTTCTCCGGCTTGTGTCCGCGCTTGGGCGCGGGCGGAATGCTCAGCGTCCAGTCGTAGCCGTAATTGCCGATGGCGCAGATCAGCTTCTCTTTGGGAACCACCTTCAGCACACGCTGCAAGTTGCCAAGGAACCAATCCTGCGACGCAATCGGCCCCGGATCGCTCTCGATCTCGTGCTGGTCGTAGTTCATCAGGATGATGCCGTCGGAATAAGCCGAAAGATGCTTCAGGTAATCGTCCTGCATCGAGACCGGCACGTTCACATAGATCTTGAGATGGCGCGGGTGCAGGTCCCCGTAGAGCTCCTGAACGAACGCCATGTAGTCGGGGACGGTCGCCTCGGGCAGGTTCTCGAAATCGAGCGAGATGCCGTGATAGGCCGGCAGAGCCGCGAAGAACTGCACCAGCTCGCGGCGTAGAGCGGCGCGCTTGTCCGCGTTCTGGAGCAGTGCTCCAAAGGCCGGGTCAAAGTCCTGCATGTGTGAGTTGAAGTTGTTGATGAGCGGAAAGACTTCGGTGTCTTCGCGCGCCTCCTGGATGACGCGCTGGATCTTGTTCAGGTCGTCGGGATCGTGAACGGTGTTGCCTTCGATGACGCGGTACTCGTGGCCGTCGCCGCTGGATGAGAACAGTGTTGGGTCGGACGCGTTGACATGGATCCAGTCGGGAAAGAGCAGGTCGATCTGGTGCACGTGCTGCTTGAAGGAGGAGTAGCTTGTGGCGTCGTCGGGGGTGTAATAGGCCGCGCGCAGGCCCTCGCCGGCATTCAGCGTGATGTCGGAGGGATTGAGCGTCGTCTTACGATGCGTCGGTGCGGCCTGGTGCGCGCCTTTGAGCAGCGGCGTCCGGTCGCGTAGCGCTTTGTAGTTGTGCTTCTGGCTCGGCAGCAGCAGCTCAGGAAGCGTTTGCCCGCGCAGCGTATTGAAAATGACACCGACAACGACAATTGTGACAAAAACGGCGCCGATGTCGAGAATGCGGCGCAGCCGCTTCCAGCGCTTGCGTTGTGGGTCGTAAAAAATCTGCTTCTCGGGCATCGTTTACAGGCCTATGCACAGCTTTATCGAGCAAACCGGCTTGAAGGTTCTAAGCTATACAGTACAGTACGAATCGTATGGAAGCAGTGCAAGAGAGTCAATTCAATCCTGACGCAAAAGCCGGGTCCGCCCGCGTCGAAGCCGGCCACGCCCGCATCGGTCGGCACACGGCAATCTCGATTGCTGCCGCCCTCGCCGCCGGCGCCGCGTTGCGTTTCTGGTTTCTCGTGAAGTTCTTTGAGGCTAGCGGCGACTCCCGCCTCTACGGCAACCTCGGGAAAAACATTCTCCTCCATGGCCGCTACGCGATTTCCGACGGTAGCGGCGCGCTCCACACTACGCTGATTCGCCTGCCCGGCTATCCGCTCTTTTTCGCCGCCTGTTTCCGCGTCTTCGGCCTCGATAACTACTTCTCGTCCGCCGTAGTGCAGATTCTGCTCGAACTTGCCGCGTGTCTCATGCTGGCTCTTACCGCACGGCGCATTGTGCCGGCTGTCTGGTCGTTCCAGGCAAAAGATCGCGCCTTCCACGCCACGCTCTGGCTCGCCGTGCTCTGCCCGTTTACCGCAAGTTACTCCGCATCGCCGCTCACCGAATCGTTGACGCTTTTTTGCATCACGCTGGCGCTCTGGTCTCTGGCGCGATTTCAGGCACGCCTGTCGTGGACTGCGGCTCTCAGCTTCACACTGGCAATTACCTACGCCGCGTTGCTGCGCCCCGATGGCGCGCTCATCGGCGTGGCTTTCGCTATCCCGATGATT
>JAATFM010000164.1 GCA_015655195.1 Terriglobales bacterium | reverse complement strand
TCGATCTGGCGCTTGCTCTGGTTGAAGAGGATCAGGGCCACGTTATGGCTCTGAACGTCGCTCGCTTTCTGGTAATGTTCCTAGTTCGCCCTGGGGGCCAAGCGCAATTCAGCCATATGCTCTCGCATCAGGCCGTCAGTTCCAAACCCCTTCGGGAGCTTCAGGTCTGGATGATGGAAAACCTGCGCGAAGATCTCACCGTGGAAAAGCTGGCTGACCGTTTAGGAATGAGCGCCAGGCATTTCACCCGAGTGTGCCTCAAGGATGCCAGGATGAATCCAGGACAATTCGTCGATCAAATGCGCGTTGAAGCCGCTCAACAGATGATCGACAGTTCAAACATGGGGCTCAAGGAGATTGCTGACGCATGTGGATTCCAAACTGCCGACGCGATGCGGCGCACATTTCTTCGGGTACTCGGGATCACCGCTCATGAATATCTGCATCGTTTCAAAAGGGACGTCGGATCTTCTAAGTAAAGTGGGTGCTTTGCCGTGAAACGACTTCTGCGAGCAACGAATGCGGTCAATGCGAACAGCGTTTCCTAAGTCCCTGGCAATCCGGAATTTCAATGTTGCCGACTGGGTGATATACCCATTCAGCCAAAGTGAAAGAAGCTCTGGACATTTGAGTAGTGTAAAAGGCGCATCTCGGAAGCCAGGCTACTGCCGATAGGCCGTGTCAACCGTCGGTATGCGTTGGCCACGCTGTGGAGCGCCTGCTCGGGAACCTTTTTACCTGCCCTCTTGCGGAACGGCATAAAGACGAGTGGGTACCTTTTGTTTATGCCGACTCGACTAAAGAGATAGTTCTGCCGAAGGAAGTCGCTGGAGGAGCGAGCGGGTAAAGCCTCGCATCCCTCCAGCGGCGTGCGTTGGCTCAGAGCTTCGCTGCAACGTCCCACTCTGCAAAAACAAAATCGGAGATCGCTTTCCTTGAACGCGGCGCGAGCTCGCGTTGCTTGAGACCTTCTGGCAGCGTCTCAGGATCGCCGAGATAACCGATAGCCCAGCAGGCGCCGATCTCGAAATCCGCCGGGATGTTGAAATGAGAACGAGCTTTTTCGTGATCGAAACCACCGATGCCGTGCGTGTGCAGGCCGAGCGCGGTGGCTTCGAGCGACAGGCACGCGGATGCGGCTCCGGTATCGTGCAGCGCGTAAGGATTGTGCGCTCCGGCATAGGGACCGGGGGAAAAGACGTTCTTCCCAACCGAGAGCAGGAGGACTGGCGCGTGCTTTGCCCAGCCCTGGTTGGCTTCAACCATCGAGTCGAGAATCTTCGCGAAAGTTGCATCGCCGTTACGGCCAAAGAAGAAGCGCCAGGGTTGCTCATTGAGGGAAGATGCTGCCCATGAGGCGGCAGTAAAAAGCTTCTGCAGGACCTCGGCAGAAACGGGTTTATCGCTGAAGGCGCGTGGCGACCAGCGGCTGGCGATGAGTTCATGGATAGCAGTCGAGGCGGGCGCGCGCTTGATTTCTTCGAGGGTGGGCATGGGGCTCCTTGTCGGTGATTGTTGAATGAGTGATTAGCTGTGGAGCAATTCTTGAGAGCTGCCCCACGGCCCGGAGGTCACTGGGCGGATTCGATCTTAGGTGCGCCCTGGAAGCCCTCATCGATTTCCACCTTCGATAGATGGGCGACGGTGTTGACGAGCGTCTTGCCTGCCGCAGCCAGCGCAATCGCAACCGCAGCGCGACGATCGTAGCCAGCAGCCGCCAGTGCATTTACGTCGCTGTCGGAGAAACCCTCTGCTTCCGTCCATTGAACTGCGTCGTCGAGCACAGCCAGGGCCGCGGTTGCATCACCGCGGCCAAGGGCTTCATAGAAGGACTGCACTACATCAAGCGGTTTCATCGTTATGACAGCCTCCATTGCAGAATTACTGGACGTTTAACTTCTCTAGTGAAGCGAGACCAAGTCCCTCGATGACGCTGCGCTGAATCGGAGCGACGGCATCATTGACGGCATCGGACCCGAACGGAATCCCTACAACCACTCGGCTGGAACGCATACCCGCAGGCGTTGCGATCACGATCTCGATGGCGTCCGCAATGTCCTGGGGATTCGGCGCGTTCTCCCTCTGGAAGATGTCCACAAACGTCTTCAGAATCTTTCCGGGGACCTCGGCGGTCTGCCCGTAAAGTCCGGCGCTCACTATCGGCAGGCTGTTGCGCCGAGGCATACATGTTCGTGGGATAAGCACTTGGCTGAACGAGGACCACATCGACGCCGAGCTGTGAGAGTTCATAACGATAGCTGTCGCTGATCGCTTCGAGTGCTTGCTTGGAAGCGCCATAGATACCGAAGAATGGCAGAGTCACCCGGCCCAGAATAGATCCCACATTGATCGCAAGACCGGAACGCCGAGCCCGCAGAGTAGGTAGAGTTGCGCGGAGAACTCGCTGCACGCCGAATACATTGACCTCGAACAGCTCCCGCGCCTGCTCCGGCGTAAACGTCTCCGACACTCCGGCCGAAGCAATGCCGGCGTTGTTGATGACGACATCAAGCTCGCCATTTGATTTTTCGAGGAGGTGTGACACGGCTACATTGACACTCTTGTCTCTGGTCACATCGAGTTCGAGAACCTCGATCTTTTGACTCTTGAGTTCGTCCGCAACCTGCTTCTTAGGCCCGGCAAATGACCGGAAACCCGCAAACACGGTGTGGCCGGAACGGGCCAGCTTCTCGGCGGTGAGACGGCCAAAGCCGCTGGATGCGCCAGTAATGAGGATCGTCTTCGACATGGATTGTTCCTTTCAATCTTCGGAGTCCGATACAGGACTGCTCTGTGGTGGACATATCTGAATCTGCCGTTGCAAATTCGAGCATGAACCGGGAATCCCTATCGGGAATTTCCGTAACGGTTTATATTTTATTTCAACTGTTATATCTGTTCATGTAATTTGTCAAAGTTGATTTCTCCCGTTACCATAAAAGGGATGAATATTTCTGTGAAAAGAGCGCCTGCTTCGGTTCCGGCCATAAGGATCGGTGACCATCTTGCGCTTGATTTTCTGAATTCGATCGCGTCTCCGCAGGAAGAACCGTTGGAATGGATCTCTGACGGGCCATCACTTCTGCAATGGCTGGAAGACTCCGGCAAAATTCAGTCGGACGAACATAGCTGGGCTCTCAAGACTTTTGCTAAAGCAGAGTTAAACGAAGTTGCTGAGGAGGCACGCGAACTCCGGGAGTGGTTCAGGAAATTGCTCCTCCGCGTCAAAGAGCGCGGAACATCGGGAATGAGTCAAAAGGACATCGAGAAACTCAACAACTGTCTCGTTACGGCCACCTTTTCTCGGCAGTTGCAGAAGAGTGAAGATCATCGCTTGCGGCTTGTCTGGAAGAACTACTCATCCGGGGTGCGCATGTTTCTTGCTCCTGTGGCAGAAGCGATAGCTGAACTTCTCTGTGAGGAAGACCTCAGCCTGGTGTCGAGATGCGGAGGTCCGGGTTGCACGCTCTGGTTCTGCGACCGGACAAAGAGCCACCATCGGCGGTGGTGTAGCCAGGCAGTTTGCGGCAATCGAGTGCGAGTCAATGCGTTTCGGCAGCGCAACCGAGCCAACGCCTAGACGCTTCAGCGCGCAATTGCCTGCGATTCTGGCGGCGCCCATCCACCGATCTGCTGCATGAGTGACAGAAGGTTGCCGACACCCCAGTGATCTGTGATCTTGCCATTCTGCACGCGCATCACATCCACAGTCTCGAACTGGATCGCTCGGCCTGTCGGGAGAACGCAGAGGAAAGTCCCCTGGTGAGTGCCGTGGTAAGTTTTGAAGGTTGTCACGCGGTCATCGTCGGCGAGCTGCCAGTGGATCTCCGCATGAAAATCAGGGAAGGCCTCACGCATGTAGGTATAGAGCTTGCGCACGCCTTCCTTGTCGGGAGTAGTGCCGGGCTGCGTGGTGTGATCGACGAAGTCGTCAGCGAAGAGCTCATCAAAAACATGAAAATTACCCTTGCCCTGGACCTCTTCGGTGTTACGACGGACGACAGCCTTGGCTGCTTCCGAAACCGGATTCGTGCTCATGACCGTAACTCCTCTGGTGCGGAGATGTACTCCGTTCAGTCTTCCTCGACGCGAATTGCATCCGCGCCAATTATATTGACATCAATATGATTATGAACACGAACGACGGATTCAAACTTTTATGAAAAAAACTGCCTCGGAAGCTATTCATGTCTGGCTGGTGATGATGAAGGCAGCTCAGGCGATAAGCCGGTATGCGGCGGGAGATATTTGCAAGGAGAGCGGTTTGGGCGACTCGGAATTTCGGATTCTTGAGGCGTTGCTCCACAAGGGACCGCTCCCTGTTAACACCTTGGGACCGAAGGTGAATTTGACTCCAGGGTCCATCAGCGTGGCCGTGGATCGTCTCCATAAAAGAGGGTTGGTCAGCCGTGAGGAAAGTCCCGAAGATCGGCGAGTGCGGATTGTAACGTTGACCGCAGATGGGGAGGATGTCATCGTCCCACTGTTCCAAAAGCACGCCTCCCTCATGAAAGACGTGTTCTCTGAATTGAGCGGCAAGGAACTTCAGCAGTTCGAAGCGATGCTCAAGAGAATTGGAATCAGAGCTCAGAACATGGAAGACCGCAAGCTCAAGGGCGAAGGAAAATGATCAGCTTTTCGCATTGGGGCTATTTCAAGAAGTAGCTCCAATGCGGGAGCGGAGAACACACTCTCTATATGAATTTCCCAGTAAGTGTTTCACTAAGGCTCCATAGGCGATCTGCAAGGGCTGGATCGATTGCCCCTGGTCGGACACTAAGCAATTTCTTGGAGTCCGCTGGAACCGCGACGGCGATATCGCAGTTCTCGCAGTAAACGCCTCTCATCCCATCGAGTTGGTGGCTAGGTCGATGTCTTCCGAAATTTGTGCAATTCAGCTACTTGATACATTCCAGCAGGCATTATCGCGCAATTATAGTTGCGCGATTCAACTTGTCATTGCGCAATCTCGACCTATAGTTGCGCGATCGTTTGTTTTGATTGCGCGATCAAAATGGAGTACGAGAGTATGAGGGCCCTCGGAGTCAATACTTCGAGACGCCTAAAGGTCAACGATGCGGATCTCGCCTGCTGGCTCTAGTGGTTTGTACTGTTCGTTGAGATATGCGGCATTCACAAAGCGAGTGCCCCTGTCCTCGAATGTCCCAGAACCTCCATGAATATGGCCAAAGATGTGCACCTTAGGCTTCTTCTCTTTCACTGCGCCAAGTAATTCTTCGCAACCGAGATGTGGGCCTCCTGGCATGGATTGATCGAGAATGCCGAAGGGTGGTCCATGTGTGATGAGCACATCCAGGCTATGTGGGATCTGGTCCCAGTACTGTCTGGCTGCCGGGCCACGAGGATACATAAAAGCCCAGTTCATAAATTCAGGTGTATAGGGCGATCCCCAGAAGGAGACATTGTCGATCGTGAGACCGTCATTCTCCAGGTAGATTGCATTGGGAAGAAGAGCACGAGCCTGAAGCGGTGCATTTTGGAAATACCGATCATGATTCCCGCCGCAGACCACGCGATGTTCAAAAGGCTGCTTTCCCAGCCAATGATTGAAGGATCGGATCTCCTCCGGATCGTAACCGGAGTTCATAAAATCTCCAGCGTGGATTAGAACATCACCCTCAGGAAGATCCTGAATTCTATTGTGGAGGCCATGAGTGTCAGAGATCACAACAAGACGCATGAATTAACCCCATAAACAGGATATGGGAGCTGCGAACAAACGATCTCCGAAAGGAACGATCCTGGTCCCGTCGTACAATACGACTCCGAGTTTTAGATCATCCCCACAGATGTCTATCAGTTTTCGTATGCCCTTGAAATCAACCGCTTGTACGGTTGCGCTTGCTTTGACTTTAATGCCATTCAAACCGGAGTAGTACAGCGTCCAATCCGGATTCAAGCCCATCTAACTTGGATCAGACCGATCTGTATCGGCCCAATACGGTTGCTTGACTGCTCTTCGGGATTTGTAAACGTATATGTTTTATGATATTTTCCTAATAGATATATCGCATGACATATATCCAGAATCAAATCCGTCAGGCTCGTGAGGCTAGGAACTTTACCCAGGGTGACCTGGGGAAGCGTATCGGCCAACCGCAAAGCTCCGTTTCCAGAATCGAACGCGGCGGCGACCTCCGCGTGTCCACTTTACAGGAGATGGCGCGCGTTTTAGACCTCGAACCTATGCTCATTCCCAAGCTTCTTGTACCAGCTGTGCGAGCACTAATCGAACATGCAGCCGATGGAGGCCATTCAAAAGTGGCTGCCGAAAGCAGCCCATCTCTAGTCGGAGGAGTGCCGGAAGATGCCGACGAAGAAAGCTACTAGCGCCAGTCGGCCTTCCGTCCTGGAGGTACGTCTCTCGGGGACCATTGTTGGCACGATTACGAATCTGCCCAACGACCAGAATCCTTTTGTCTTCGATGCGGCCTATATCGCCGACGAGAACCGGCTTGTTCTGAGCTTGAGTTTCTATGACGCCTACCGGGAGTTCCGAACTGACGTTCGTCCGGTGACGCGCCGGTTGCCTCCGTTCTTTTCCAATCTTCTGCCGGAAGGACAACTGCGGCAATATATTGCCGAGCATGGCGATGTAAACGCGCAAAGAGAATTCTTTCTGCTATGGCTTCTCGGCAATGATCTGCCGGGAGCTGTCACCGTTCAAGATATCGAAGGCCGTGCGCTTCCGCCCGCTCAGGGCACCCCCACCTAAGTGCGCACGAAGGTCGGCAGGGATGTCCTGCGATTTTCACTCGCCGGCGTCCAGTTGAAGCTCTCGGCGGTCGGCAATCCGAACCGGCAACTCTCTATCCCTGCTTCCAAGCAGGGCGAACACTGGATCGTAAAACTGCCGTCTGCAGCGTATCCAAATCTACCTGAAAACGAATACTCTATGATGCAATTCGCGCGCGAAGTAGGCATACAGGTGCCCGAGGTTGGCCTGCTCCCTATGTACCGGATTGATGGCGTTCCAGAACAATGGCGGCAGTTGAAGGGGAATGCGTATTACATCAGGCGATTTGATCGCGGTGCGAAGGGAAAGCTTATCCATATCGAAGATTTCAACCAGATATACGGGCAGTTTCCCGAAGCCAAATATAAGAACTACAGTTACACCAATATGGCCGCCGATCTATGGCGTCTAACGGATGAAACACAGTTCACCGAGTTCATCCGAAGGCTCATCTTCAATGCAGTCATCGGAAACAATGACATGCACTTGAAGAACTGGTCCCTCATCTACCCCGACGGCCACACGCCGCAACTCGCCCCGGCCTACGATTTTGTGTCTACCGTGCGCTATATCGCCGATGATCATCTAGCCTTGTCTATAGCCAAAGAGAAGGCCATCAGCGGATTGGATTGGGCATTGATGGAACGCTTTGCACAAAAAGCACAGGTTCCAAGTAAGCTCGTGCTCGAAACCGCCCGCGAGACCATAGAGAGAATCGTGGCACTCTGGCCTACGCTCCAGAAAGAGCTCCCACTGGATCAGGAGACCCGCCGCGTGATAACGGCCCACATGAAGTCGGTCCCTTCCCTGGCGGTGAAGCGAGCGCACAAGTACTGATCGTGAGTATCTCCGATGCAGATGGTTTCCTCGCGATCTGTATGTTGTCTGTCCATAGAATGCACCCTATGTACAACATTTACCACTGTTCGTGATTCACGAACGAGAACAAAAAATGAACAAAGCCTTTACGATCGTGTTCCGGGAATGAGTTGTAGGCTCCCTCAGCCCCGATTTCGGGACTCATTTGCACATTTTTTGGTGCAATTAGGTGATACGAAATGATACGAAAAACTTGCGAAAAATTGTCCAGTGGTGAGAAAATCCGGGACAGAAGGGTACGCCTGAGAATTCCGGCAAGCCCTTCAGATTGAGTGGTTTTGCAGTTAAATCTTACAAGGAAAACGGCATAGCGATCACTGGGGAAGGAGCCTTCGAATCCCTCCGCTCCGACCATAACTATAATAAAATCAACAATTTACCGGTTTCGGGGCGGAGAGACAGAATTTCGCCATACGCAATTATAAGATCCATGTAATCAATGACTTGTGGACCGACGCAATTAATGGATACCGGAAGTAGTAAACTTTCGCAACTTTTATGGGTTGACTTTTCGCCTTTTGTACTCTTTTTCACATGACAGATAAGTATGTGCATAGGGGCCTGAACACGCATTCAAACCCCTATTTCAGTGCTGAATCGGTTGTGGATAAAGATGTCTACGCACACCAGTGGCGTGACAGGACATGATCTGACCGGACAGAGTTCGGACGACAATCCCCAAGAGATATTTGCCAATAATTTTCTATGAAGGTAAATATCACCAAGCGTATTGAAACACCGGAAGGCAGACGTTACTGCCCCATCATTCTGGGCTCCGATGGCCGCATTAAGGCCAATTGGGTGATGGTCAACGGACGTCCTGAAAAATATCCGGAAGGCACCTATTATCTCGGCTGGAGGGCAGGAGGAAAGCGCCGTCGCATCGCTGTTGGTGCGGATGCAGCTATCGCATACAGAAGACTCCTTAGAAAACAGAGGGAGCTAAATGCGGGAACAAAGCGCAGCTTTCATTCGACGCAAAATACTTCTCGTTTGCGAATCTGTTCAGCAGTAGACGATTTTCTGGAAGACATACAACTCAGTAGGCAGAGAAAGACCTGGATGGGATATCAACTCTCTCTACGATACTTTCAGGAATCTTGCAGGAAGAGTTTTCTCTACGAGATTGAACGAAAGGACCTTTTGCGTTTTGCCTCGTTCCTACGCGATATCAAGTGACCTACTCCCCGATTTCCGCACACAACGGAATATGATTTTCGTATTCAGGGAGTGAGCGAAAATCGGGGAGCAGGTCATGCCCACAACCTTCTGCAACAACTCGTGGTGGTCTGCCCGATCTTTTGAGCCGAGTGAAGAGTTAAGCTCGACCAATTCCGTCCGATTAGAGCACTTGAATAAACAGTAGAAGAGCGAAGCAAACTAGACTAGACGGTACAGCGGTGGACACATCACCGCAACCTGTGAGGTGTTACCAACTCACAGCCCAAGGACTAAAATACTTTCAGCTGTTTCCTGGCGTGTTTGGGCAGACAGGTGGACTTTGCTATGGGCAGAAGGCAGTCGATTCGATTCGTAACTGGAGCGATCCCAATTCTTCACAGACGGAAGTCACCTATACCTACAAGCTTGTGAACCGGGCGTCCTGGGCAAAACAGTCCGAGATTCAGCAGGCATTCCCTAGCATAAAAGCTACGATCAACGGCGCATCGAGCACAAATCAAAATACAGGGCTTCAGTTGATCTATCATGGTTGGGAGGTTATTAGCCACTAAGCGGTCACGTTCATCATCGTTAGGGACTGCTATTTGACGATCCAGTAATCGGAGTACATGTGGAGGCCCGTGGATAAGCTATTCGACGTTCTGGAAAAAATGGGCGCTCTGTGGTCTTTCTTTCCGGTATGGACTCGAATTGTGTTTGCAGTTGCGGCTCTGTCAGTCATCGCATCTTTCATCGTTTGGATCGCTCAGTATTCAACGGCACTGCAACGGATGAAGGAACGCCAGGAGTTGGATAGGGTTGGGATCGATGTCTCCGTATCCTCCGCTGTAGCCAAATCTCAGAAGTCTGCCGATCTAAAAGTCGATGGTGCCTTGCGGGTTACATATCAGGCGTCCTCTGATGCAATCGGCATCGTCATCTCGCCTAAGCTGCCGTACCTCGATCTTGTTGCAAAAGGCGGGCCGGTCTCCGCTTTGACCTATTGGGACCAACCGTTCGCTATGTCCATCCCCAACCTTGATCTCAAAATCGTCAACAATGACAAGCAAACTTATTTCTTTACCGGCGTGATCTTCGATGTGGAGCGAAGCGAGCCTGATAACGAGCCCGTGATCGTCCTTCATCACGATATTTCAGGGATCAATCCACGTCACATCGAGATACTGAACGAGGGATGGGGGAAGGTGCTCTCGCCGTCTATCCGGTTTATCGTCTCGGCAACGCCGCTCCATCCCACAATCCCTTTCGACACTGAAAAAGCAAGTGAGATCCATTTCGATGCGTTCGACAGACAGGCCAATGTCGATCTTTCAAGAGAAATCGAATCAGCAGGAGTCAATCTATCCCGCCTGTCCGAGCTTGCCGGTTGCAAGAAGGCTTCCCGAAGCGACCCGTCCGGCATGGTCACATGCCGCAGCGGGAATCATATGAACAAGATGACTCAACAGCAGCACCAGCGCGAGCTTCGGCAGGCATCCGGTCCTTTCACAAACAACACAGCGTATGTCCAAGGGGAGTTGTCCTACTCGACAGCCGAATCTCCAGCGCGAAAGAGGTTAGCGTTCACAGCATCCGTGGCTATCATGCGCGACCTGTCGCCGGGTGCGCCCACCCCACCTTCCTGTCAGTACGAAACATTACTGCACTCCAAGGGAACGACCTACTCCGTAAGCGTTCCGATAGCCCAGGCCCTCAAAGCCGGAGATGTAGACCGATTCAACATATCGGTAGCGGCACCTCAGTCCTCTGTCCATCGCTTTCGTCTGAGGCTTATCTATAACGGCGGGAAGGAGTTGGTCTCCCCGCCGATTGAGTTGAGAATCTTCATGCCTCAGTCAGCGGCCTCCGAATTGACTAAACAGGCAGACTCAAAGTGAATGGGAGGAAACATCAGTTTACGGAATTACTCTATATGGGACCTCCCTCATGAAGAAGCGGTTGATAGCATCCCATGATTTCATTGATGATTTGATGGCCATATCCTTACATTATTCTGCTTCTATCGACGGTAATAGCTGCTGAATCTTAGCAACCAAGACTCTACGCCTCGCACGTTATCTGCCGGATGTTCTCAGCATGAATGACATCCTTCTCTATCACGGCATCTTTAGTTTGTCGCGGTTGCAGAGAGAAGGCGTCTCGGCCGCTTTTGACACTCCACGGCATGATGGACAAGCAGTTCCTCGTCAGTGTTGCCGAGAAGGTTCACCGTGGTCAGGAAGGCCGCGCCTTGAATGGAATGGATCCAGGAGGCAAGATCTTCGGGTATTTCGCATTCCCCTGCTGTTAAGGCCATGCGTCCTATTACGGCAGCTTCGCTTTATGGATACGATCTTGAGGCGATAACATGAAATTTCGCGGCGCTTCCATTCAAGTATTGAGACGATAGCAACATCTCAAAATGCATCAGCTTCCCATCGGAAGTTCTGAACTGCTTCAAGAGCAGATTGAGTTCTTCTTCATTGGACAAAAGATCGTAGATCGATTCTGTCCCGGCTACAGATGTTCCCTCAACAATAAGCACATTTCTGGATGGCTCAATACCTGGAATGAAAGCCAGAACGCCGTAAGTTGCTGGCGACGGCGGAAGGTCAGAAAGATATTCCGGTGCTTCCCCAGTGCGCGGATGACGGTTGGTTACGACAGTGATGTGGCGCTCTGGATTGTTCTCAATAAGGAAATTGAGCTGCGGTTCGAAAAGCTCCAGCCATGGATTTGCCCCCTTTGAGCCGGACAAAATGACGTTATTTTGCTTTAGATCATCTAGATTCACATCGCGAGCGAAGGTGGCCCGCATCCTGATATGCTTCGCTCCAGCGATCTCTCCTAGCAACCGTGTCATCTTAAGATCGGCCATGGAGGTGTATCTCCTGTTGTAGAGGCCGGAAGGCTCGACTCCGGAATGGTAAAGTTCTTCAGCCTCCTGCCGAAAACGCCCGGAGGTGTATTCAGCCAAAGATGGCTCATGCTGCATATAGTGATGAAGCAATACAAGGGAGCTGTCCGCCGCAATAAAGATCGTGGTCCTATCTGGAGCGAAGAGCCTGTCCCATAAGGGGCTGCCTGCGATATCCGGAGTACGCGTCCACAGACGGTAGGTCAGATCAGTTCCTGCTATCAGCAGCAAGGCGAAGAGCAGGACATACAACAAGCGTGGCGAAGGGATTTTTGTTGCAGTTGATGGCAAAGCCTCTGTGGAAAGAGGCGGAGAGACCTCAGCAAGCGTAAGTGCTTCCCCAAAAGACGGCTTGGCCTGTTCCAACTTCTCAAAGGACAGAACATATTGCCCCTTGGGAAGGCTGATCAGGAACCCCTTCGGTTTGGAGTTCACTTGTGCAAGACGTTGCCGCAGTCGCAGCATATGAGAACGAACAATCGTATCCGACGCCGGATCAAAATCTTTACCACGACCAAACACTGCAGTAGCAAGCTCAACTTCTGTTACCTCAGTCGCTCTCTCAGAGAGAGTTTGACTCGCAAGGTAGAGAAGGAGCTGGGAAAGACGTGGTGCTTTCGAAAAAGATATAGAAGCCGTGATCTCGATGATGGCTGCCCAACGCGGATCATCTTGAAATAAAGCGTCCTCGTTCTTTTTCTCTTGCTGATCCAAGGTGAGCATGATCAATTCTAATCTTTTTCGAATGAAAATTTCGTGAATGCACGTTTTCCCACCATCTTAACTGAGCATTTATATTCAATGACTTAAAGAAATGTAACATGCCGATTTCACAGTCGGTTTCTGCCTTGCGATAGCCTTGATCGATTTGTTATTCGCCACTGCAGTAGCAGCTAGAAGGGGCGTGGCAATCAAGCCACGCCCCTTCGATTGCATATTGCGGTTGGAGTTAAGTTAGAAGGCCAGCTTGAGCGCGAATTGTAGGATACGCGGGTTGTTCTGCTGAGTGAGGCTGACCGTGCCGTAGCCGGTGTAGCCGAGGCCGGAGGCGTTGAGCCTGGGCGCGCCATCGGAGGGGTTGCTGTCCGGACCCGGGAAGAGCACCGAGTTGGTGAGGTTGAAGGCATCGGCGCGGAAGGTCAGCTTGTAGTTGCTCTTCAGCTCGAAGGATTTCTGCAGTGTGGCGTCCAGGTTGGGTTCGGTTGGGTTACGCACCTGGACGGTACGGGAGCCAAGGGTTCTGAGCGCGTAGGTGGGAATCTGGGCGTAGCAGCCGAGGCTGGAACCAGAGCTGTAATCGTTGTAGAGGTAGCTCTTCAGCGAGGTTCCTCCATTCGGACGGAAGCTGTGATCGCAGTTGTAGTAGTAGCCGTTGTTGATGCCGGTGGGAAAACCACTCTGCGCCGAGAGGATGGAGCTGAACTGCCAGCCGCCGATAATGCTGTCGGTCAGGCGGTTGACACTGCTCAGGAAGCGCTGTTCCCGGCCAAAGGGCAGATGCAGTTGTGAGGTGAGGGCGAAGATCTGCGTGCGGTCGTCGGGTCCGATCTGGTAGCGGACGGTCGGGTCCCGGTAGGGATAGCTGTTGACGAAGCCATTGCCCTGCATGTTCTTCGACCATGTGTAGGCGAGTTGGAAGGCAAGCTGTTCCGGTCCGCCCATACGCTTGTTAAGCTTTACTTCCATAGCAGTGTAGAGGTTGCGGCCGATCGGCGCGGCATCCCACGAGACTTGGCCGAACTCGGAGTAGGGCTGCATCAGGGTGAGGGCCTGGATGGTCTTGGAGGAGCCGATGGTTGAGCTGGCGGGCAGAACACCGTAGTAGGGGTTCGGAACCTGCTGGCTGAAGTAGTTGGGGTCGGCGATGGCCTTCTGGAGCTGGGAGCTGTTTACCGCGTTGAGTGTGGTGCCGGTGCGGATGTTGTAGGCGTAGTTGCCGACATAGCGCACGTCGAGGGTCATCTGGTCAGGCAGCGCACGCTGGAAGCCGAGCGAAGCCATATGGGAATACGGGATTCTGCGCTGCGGGAAGTCGAGCGACTGGCTATTACCGATTCCGGTTTCATAGCCGCCCGCCGCGCCGGCTGGCTGCTGCGCGCCGTTAGGGAAGGGATTGCCGTTGGCGAAGTAGCCAGAAGAGGTCAGGCCGCCGTCGTTGGAGGTGTCGTAGTTGGTGGTCTGGTCAAAGCCGGAATAAGTTCCGTTTTCGAGGCCGAAGGACCACATCATGCCGTAGCCGCCGCGAACGACCGTGCGCGGGTCAAGCTGCCAGGCAAAGCCAAGGCGCGGAGCAAAGTTGTTCCACTGCGTGTCGTATCCGCTCTTGGGCTGGCCGTTGGCTCCAGCAAATTGAATGCCGCCGTAGACCGTGGACAGGTTGGAAGTGTCGATGCCGGCAGCGGTGAGGGCCGCGGCGGCGCTGGAGAGATTGGCCTGGTAGGTGGTGTTGCTGCTGACCGGGTTGACGCAGGTCAGGCACATGCCGCGGTTGATGGCGTTGTTGCGTGTCATGGCGCCGATCTGCACGTCGTAACGCAGGCCGAGGTTCAGGGTCAGGTTCTTGAGAATGCGCCAGTCATCCTGGAAGTAGGCATCCCAGGCCGGGTAATAGGTGAGGGGCTGCGGATCCCACGCGACGTTGCCGTTGGCCGGATTACCAAGCAGCATGTCGGCAATGTCGAAACCGTCGTTGGTACGGGCGGATTCGGTGGGGTTCTTTTCGGTAAAGGTGGTACCGAATTCAAAGGCACCGTTGGCGTCACCGGCCTGTCCGGGGGTGGCGTGATCCAGATGGTGGTAGTCGCCGCCGATGTGGATGGCGTGCGGTCCCAGTTCCTTGGTCAGGTCTACGCTAAGTCCAATGTCGTCATAGGTGCCGGAGGTGAGGGTGTTGCCAACGACCTGCGGATAGTACTGCGAGGTGGTGAACTGCGGCAGAGTCTGAAGGTTGGTAGTCGGAATAGCCGGCATGGACAGGCCGATGGTGCCGGGAGCCACGGCCGCGGAGAAATTGCCGTTGGTCGAGGACATGACGAAGCGCGAGAGCGAGGCCTTTACGTCCAGCAGCAGGGTCGGCGAAAGAGTCCAGGTAAGATCCTGAGCCGCGGTGTACTGGTCGTGGACCGAGTTGATGGTGCCGTACTCGGCGACACCTTTGAAGCCGTTGCTGTTGTCGTTATACGTGCCCAACTGGATGGCGAAGAGCGAGTACCAGCGCACATTCGGCGAGGTGTTGTAATCGACGCGGGCCATGACCTGGTTCCAGTTGGTCGTAGCCGGGGTGTTGGCAATGTAGTTGTCCTGAACGTTGGTGGTGTTGATGTTGGGCAGCGGGTAGAGGTTCAGAACGGCTGCGCCGATGGCGTTGATGCGGTTTGCCGGAATAGTGTCGTTGGCAAACGGAGTACGGGTATAGGCGTTGCCGGGGCAGTTGCCGAGGCTTCCACCGAGTGCCGTACAGGTGATCGTATTGGGGTCGTAGATGGTGTAGCCGGTGGCGGAGAAATCCGCGCCGCTGTCGTTGGTGGGGCGCATGGCCGCCGTCGGAACGCTGGTCAGCGTGGTGTCCGGCAGTTCCTGACGGTAGCCTTCGTAGCTGGCGAAGAAAAAGATCTTATCGCGGAGGACGGGACCGCCGATGGTGCCGCCGAACTGGTTCAGGTGCGTGGCCTGGCGGGCGGTGCCGGTCGCATTGTTTTCAAAGTTGTTGGCGTTGAAAACGGTGTTTTCCAGGTACTCGTAGAGGTTGCCGTGGAACTGGTTGGTGCCGTTTTTGACGACCATGTTGACGGTGCCGCCGCCGGTGCGGCCATAGCGGGCGTCATAGGTGGAGGTCATTACGTTGACTTCCTGCAGCGCGTCGATGTTGGGAGCAAATTCCCACTCGCCAGCTCCGCCGGTGCTCTGCGCCGTGATGTTCGTGCCGTTGAGGCTGAACTGCTGATAACCG
>JAATFM010000312.1 GCA_015655195.1 Terriglobales bacterium | reverse complement strand
TATGCCGCGTGTTAAACCGAAA
Source organism: Terriglobales bacterium (assembly GCA_015655195.1). Classification (GTDB taxonomy): domain Bacteria; phylum Acidobacteriota; class Terriglobia; order Terriglobales; family Acidobacteriaceae; genus Telmatobacter. The sequence goes on along the minus strand of JAATFM010000312.1, from coordinate 13,916 downwards.
ATCGTTCGCACCTCGCTCCCCAAGGCTCCGACAGGAATCCAGGGACTGGATGAAGTCACAGGTGGAGGCCTTCCGAAAGGCCGTGTCACGCTGGTGTGCGGGAGCGCGGGAAGCGGCAAAAGCTTGCTCGCGAAGAAGCACCTAAAAGTCCGATTCTAGGTAGTTACGGAACCTGTTGCGCCATCTAGGCTGCTGAATTATGGTTGCTTATACACTGATGTATCCATCAAGATGTTGCGCGGTTAATTTAGTTGGATTTGTTGCGCTCCACTTCGAACTTCGACGCAACACCTTAGTGGACCCCGTGATACTATGCGACTTGGAGCCATTCAAAGAGCGAGCCGCTCACATTGTGGACTGTTTCCTGGCGTATATCGCCTGCCTGCTTACAAGGGCGCGAGTATGTAGAATCATATTCATAGGGCAAGTGCATGAACATTCTCCTGTTGCTAATTCTGGTACGAAGCATTGGAAACGCCTACCACAATTCGTCGCTGGATTGACTTGATACAGTGGTCACGCGGGAGTTTTCTCCTTGCCATTCTGATGCTTGGAGCTGGGGTGTTTCTCTGGGGAACGGCATACAAAATGTCGCTCTATGAGAGCTCTCCGATACACAACAAGGTTCCCGTTGCCAAGCTCTCCACACAGGCCGGCGCCACGAACAAGGAACAGGCAACCTCCGCGGCAACACCGCGCAATGCAGTGGCCTATCCGTTGCTGCTTGTGCTGGCGCTATTCTTCTTTGCACTGAACCTGCTTGCCTGCGCCTCTCCGGCGGAGACTCTCCACAAGCCGCATTCGTTTTATCTGTCATATCTTCCTTCAGCGGGCTTCCTTCGTCCCCCACCATTTCCTCTTCACGGATAAATTGCCTCCGGCTCATACCGGTGGCTTGTCATTTCCTTTCATCCGTTGAAAGAGGTATGTGCCCATGCGCGGCAAACGCATTCTTGTCTACGCGCTTTGCGTAGCGGCGGCGATCACAATGATCGCTTTGATCTTCCATCGTTCCAAATCATCGCAACAAAATTTCCAGGCGCGGCCTGTCCGAAATGTTTCCGTAGCACTGGCGAGGCGCGGAGAGATTGCGCGGCAGCTTGTGCTTGCCGGTGTCTTTCAGCCGTTTCAGGAGATTGACGTGCATGGAAAAGTCTCCGGGTATGTGCGGCATATTTATGTCGATATAGGGGACCGTGTACGCCAGGGCCAGACGCTGGCCGTGCTGGAAGTGCCGGAACTCGACGCGCAGGTGGAAGGCGCGCAGGCCGGCGTAACGCGGTCGCAGGAAGAGATTGCGCGCATGGAGCGCGAAGTGGTTCGCGACGAAGCGCTGTATGCGGCCGCGCACGCCAACTACGAGCGGCTCAAGCAAGCCTCAGACCAGCAGCCGGGACTGATTGCCGCGCAGGAGCTGGATGACGCGCTTGCCAGGGACCGCTCCGCGGGAGCGCAGGTGGATGCGGCCAAGTCCGCCGTGGCGGCGGCGCAGGGGCAGCTCGGCGTGGCAAAGGCCGACCGTACGCGCGTCGGCAGCATGGCGCAATATGCCACGATTACCGCGCCGTTCACCGGCGTTGTAACCATGCGCTATGCCGACACCGGAGCGCTGGTTCCGGCAGGCACGTCCGAGAGCAACGCACAGGCGGTCGTAAGGCTCGCGCAGAGCGATGTGCTGCGACTTCGCATGCCGGTGCCGGAGCAGGATGTTCCCTTCGTGCGGGAAGATTCGGATGTACAGGTTCGCATACAGGCAACCGGGCAGCAGTTTCCCGGCAAGGTGGTGCGTTTTACGCGCGACGTAAGCACGGCCACGCGCACCATGCTCACGGAGGTGGACGTGCCGAATCCTTCGCTGGCGCTGTCTCCAGGCATGTACGCAGAAGTCACCTTCAGCATCGAGCGCAAGAACGATGCGCTGATTGTTCCCGCGGCCGCCGTTACGCAGGGAGACTCGCCTTCCATGCTGATTGTGAATGCAAGTGGCATGGTGGAGCGCAGAGCCGTTACGCTCGGCATTGCCAGCGCCAACCAGCAGGAGATTCTTTCCGGCATTGAGCCCGGCGAGCAGGTGATTGTCGGCGGCGGGTCCGCCGTTCAACCCGGAGATCGCGTGCAGGCGCGTCTCGCATCCGCGGACCTGATTGAGTTTCACGACAAAGACGCGCATGGCAACACAAAGGAGGGCAAGTAAATGTCCTTCTTTGCCATTCGCTACCCCTTCTTCATTCTCATGCTCTGCATGGTTGTCATCGTGGTTGGCGTGGTTGCGGTTCTTGGTATGCCCGTCGATCTTTTTCCAAGAATCAACATCCCCGTAGTTGTCGTAGCCACGTTCTACTCCGGCATGCCGCCACAACAGATTGAGGCGGACATCACCAACAGCGATGAACGCTTCTTTACGCTCGGCAGCAATATCGACCATATTGAATCGCGCTCGCTGCCCGGCGTCAGTCTCATCAAGGTTTACTTCCAGCCGGGAACCGATCCCACAGCAGCAGTCAGCAACATCTCGAATCTTGCCATGGCGAACCTGCGGCGTCTTCCTCCGGGAACGTTGCCGCCCGTGGTACTGAGCTTTGACGCTGCGAACCTGCCCGTCTGTCTTGTCACGCTGAAAGGCGCGGGGGCTGAATGAAACACAGCTTAAGGACACGGCGCAATTCACCGTGCGCAACCAGATTGCCAATGTGCCCGGCGCTTCCGTGCCGCAGCCTTATGGCGGTCGCTATCGGCAGATCATGGTCTATGTCGATCCGCTCAAGTTGCAGGCCTCGCAACTGAGCGTGATGGACGTGGTGCACGCCGTCAACGACTCCAACCTGATTCTGCCGGCCGGCGATGTGCGCATCGGCCCCAAGGATTACAACATCTACGCCAACAGCCAGGTGGCCACGGCGGATGAGGTCAACAGCATTCCTCTGCGAAGCGTGGGCAACGCGTCCATTCTTGTGGGCGATGTGGGACATGCCGTCGATGGCGGCCAGTTGCAAACCAACATTGTGCGCGTGGATGGGCAGCACTCGGTTTACATTCCTGTCCTCAAGCAAGGCGGAAATTCCAATACCATCACCATCGTCGATGGCATTCGCAATGCGGTCGCGCATCTTCTCGACATGCCGCCTTCCGCAAAGGCAGATGTGGTCTTCGACCAGTCCGTCTTTGTGAAAACCGCAGTCAAGAACGTTATCAGCGAAGGCGTCATCGGCTTGCTTCTGACCGGCTTGATGATTCTGCTTTTTCTCGGCAACATGCGAGCCACGGTCGCGGTGATGCTCTCGATTCCCATCTCGTGCCTCGCCACGTTTCTTGTGCTTGACGCCTTTGGCAACTCCATCAATACGATGGTTCTGGGCGGGCTGGCGCTGGCGCTTTCGCGGCTTATCGATAACTCGGTTGTGGTGCTCGAAAACATCTTTCGCCACTTTGAAATGAACCCGGACAGGGTGAAGGCCTCGCAGGAGGGCGGACGCGAAGTGCAGCTTGCCGTGCTGGCTGCAACGTGTAGCACGGCTATTGTTTTCTTTCCGGTCGTGCTGCTCACCGGCGTCAGCAAATATCTGTTCAGCTCGCTTGCCCTTGCTGTTGTCATCGCGCTCATGTGCTCTTATTTTGTGGCCATGACCGTGGTGCCGCTCTTCTGCTCGCGCTTTATCCGGCATTCCGGCCATTCCGGCCACGCACCCGCACATGCAGCGGCGGAGGCAGACGATCTAGTGCCGGAGCACCTGCGCGGCGGACAAGGGCACAGGAACATCTTTGCGCTGGTGATTTTCCGCTTCAATCAAGGATTCACATGGTTGCAGGAGAGCTACGAACACGCCATCACCTTTTGCCTGGCAAGACCTGCAAGAGTGGTGATTGTCTTTGCTGTGTTGGTCGTGTTGAGCTTTGGCTTGTTTCCCTTCATAGGCCAGGCGTACTTTCCGCGTACAGACCCTGGCCAGTTCGTCATCAACATGAAGGCTCCCTCAGGCACGCGCATTGAACTGGCTGACAGATATGTTGCCCGTGTTGAAGACGAGATTCGCTCGGTGATTCCGGCAAAAGACCTGAACATGATTGTCTCGAACATCGGCGTCACGCCGGACCTGTCGGCCATTTACACCACCAACTCCGGAATGCACACGGCCTTTGTGCAGGTCAGCCTGAAGGAAGAGCACAGTATCAGCAGCTACGAGTACATGCAGCGCGTTCGCAGCAGGCTTTCGCAGGACCTTCCCGATGTGCAGACTTACTTTCAGTCCGGCGGACTGGTGGATTCCATCGTGAACCAGGGATTGCCCGCGCCCTTTGATGTGCAAGTGAGCAGCAATGACATGGAGGGCGGCTACGCGGTGGCGCAGAGCCTCGGGCAGAAGCTGCGCGCGCTCAACGGCGTCAGCGATGTCCTGATTCCGCAGGATGTCGATTATCCGGGCCTCGCTCTTAACATCGATCGCGAGCGAGCCAGTCTGCAAGGGCTCACGCCGAAGACTGTTGTCGATAACGTCATCACTGCATTGACCTCAAACGGCATGGTCGCGCCTAGCTACTGGGTTGATCCAAAGTCGGGAAATAACTACATGCTGACCGTGCAGTACCCGGAAACACAGGTGAAAACCATGGAGGATTTCAAGCAGATCCCACTGCGCTCCGCGGATGGAAAGAACACAACACCGCTTGAGAGCGTCGCATCGATTCAGGCGATCAACACGCCGACAGAGGTGGACCATTATCAACTGCGGCGCGTCTTCGACATTTATGTGATGCCTGAGAAAGAAGACCTCATGCAAGTCGGCAAGGAAGTCAATCAGGTTGTCGGCGCAGCGCATCCGCCGACCGGAACGCGGCTCACCATACGCGGCTCCAGCGTCAGCATGAGGGAATCTTTCCGTGCATTCGGCATCGGACTGATTCTTTCCGTGGTGCTTGTGTTTCTCATCCTCATGGCGCAGTTTGCATCGTTCTTTGATCCGTTGATTATTCTTCTGGCCATTCCGCCGGGGCTCTCTGGCGTCATTCTTTTTCTCCTGCTCACGCACACCACGCTCAACATCATGAGCCTGATGGGCGTGCTGATGATGACCGGCATTGTAGTGTCGGATAGCATTCTGATCGTCGAGTTCGTCGGCCAGCTTCGCAAGAGTGGCGAGCCGCTGGAGCGAGCCATCATCACGGCCTGCAAGGTGCGCCTGCGGCCCATTCTGATGACGACGCTGGCCACGGTGCTCGGCCTCATTCCCATGGCTCTGGCGCTTGAAGCGGGCAGCGAGCAGTATGCTCCGCTGGCACGCGCCATTCTTGGCGGGCTCACGGTTTCCGGCATCGTAACGGTCTTCCTTGTTCCATGCGCCTATCTGCTTGTGCATCGGAGCTTGGAAGTAAAGCGTGGAAAGGTGGTGGCGTAATGCGATTCCAAATTGCCTTATGGACTGTTTTAGCTTTCGCCATTTCCGCAAACGCCCAGAATAGCGAGCTAAGCCAGTCCGTCGCGTCCCCGGATGCGACGGAGATTCGCATCACCCGCATCGAAGCGGAACAGCGGGCCCTCAAGAGCAATCCGCGCATCACGGCGGCGCATCTGCTTGCGCTTGCCGCCCGGCAGGTAACGCGCCAGACGCAATCCGCGCAGTTACCGCAGATTGGCGCCAACCTCACGGCGGTCAAGGCGGAAGATGACAGCCGAATTGGCGCAGGCGCGCTGAATCCGTCTGTTCTGTACACGCACGCCGGAGCCGGAGGCACGCTAACGCAGCTCATCACCGATTTCGGCCGCACGCATAACCTCGTCGCCAACGCAAAGCTGTTGGAAAAGGCCCAACAGCAAAGCGCCCTGGCAACCGAGCAGGACATTCTGCTGGCAACCGATAACGCTTTCTACCGACTGCTCGACGCGCAGTCGCTGCTTGATATTGCAAAGGCCACAGTTCAGGCCAGAAACGACGTTCTGAGCCTGACGCAGGCGCTGACCAAAAGCGCGTTGAAGAGCCAGTTGGACCTGAATGTAGCAGCCGCTGATTTGTCTCAGGCGCAACTGCTTCAGCTCGACGCGGAGAACTCCGCTGCATCGGCACGTGCCGAGTTGGCAGCGCTTCTAGCAGCTCCCTCCGACACCAGCTACCGCGCCATCGAAGACGCGGAGACCATATCGCTTCCACCCCCACTCACACAGGCACTCCTTGAGGAGGCCCACGCGGAAAGGCCGGATCTGGCTGCACTCGAATCGCAGGTTCAGGCAGACCAGAAGTTCGCAAAAGCGCAGCAGGAGCAGCATCTGCCCACCATCTCAGCCGGCGCGCTGGGCGGCGTCACGCCCGTGCGGCCGGACGGCGTATTTGCGGAGAACTGGTACGCGGCGGCAGGCGTCAACCTGAGCCTGCCCATCTTCACCGGCTTTCGCATCTCCGCCGAGGCAAAAGAAGCCAGGCTGCGCGAACAGGCGGACGAAAAGCGGCGCGACGATCTTGGCAATTCCATCGCACGTGATGTGCGCGTCGCTTCGCTTGCCGCGCAAACGGCCTATCAGCGCATCGGCGTAACAGAAAACTTCCACAAGGAGACAGCGCAGGCGCTTGACCTGGCACGAACGCGCTACAAGCTGGGGCTCAGCTCCATCGTGGAATTGAGCCAGGCACAGCTTCAGAGCACGCAGGCTTCCGTGGAAGCAGTCAACGCCCGCTTCGACTACCTGCTCGCCCTGCGCTCGCTCGCTTACGCGCGGGGCTTACTGGCTCCGTAGACGGTTGAGGAGGATAATGGCGTGCTCGAACATCCATTAATGCGTGTCGCAGCATTTCAATGCCTGGCAATTTCGATGATATGGTTTAGGTGCGAAACCACGCAGCGTAGCTATTCTAGGTAGTTACGGATTTGGAGGGTGCTTGTTCTTCCATAAACAGAACTGTATTGATTGGGTAATTGAAGGGTGTTTTAAGGGATTGAAACTCGCTCAGAGCTTCGGGGAATGATTGCTCAGGGAACTCTTCCGATCTCGAAGTATTGCAACTATCGTTCCAGTTTGTTTTCGAGGTGGTTCGCATAGGAATCTCCCGCGCGCTCTCTCAAGATTTTTTCTGGCAACTCCAGAGGGGATAGTGTGCAGCCCTTCTTCGCTTCTAATCTGGTCAATTTTGCTCATGAATTCGACCTTCTACCCGAAAGAACGAAGTCTGAAAAACCTGGCATTGATGGCCAACAGTTGCGGTTCGCACTTATTGGAAACGTGTGCAATATTGACCAGATTCCCAGGTTGCGCTTCATTACATTGCCTTCATAGAACGCGAAGAGATGCGTGTTCAAGCCCTCCCCCAGGATTATTGAGCCCTTACTTCTTCAAGAAAGTGGCCGCAGGGAGAAACTGCCATGCAGTCCAAGCCAATTGAGCTTTCGGCACTCTCGGATTGCGCGACAGCGATCACACCGCCGCAAGCGGCATGCAGTAGATCACCGCACCATCGATAGAAGGAGTGCACAATATGCCGCACCAACCTTTCCTGGCACCATCGAGCGCCGGGAAGTCGATGAGTCCAATCGACAGATCTGTTCTCGAACTGTGTCAGTGTCACGGCATATCGCGCCGACGGTTTCTGGAGTTCTGTACGGCAGTTACCGCGACTCTTGCTCTGCCTTCCGGCTATGCCCAGGTCGTCGCAACCGCGCTAAGTCAAAAAAAGAAACCCGTCCTGGTATGGCTGGAGTTTCAGGATTGCGCCGGCAACACCGAGTCGATGCTGCGAACAAGCCATCCCACGGTGGAAGACCTTGTTCTGGAATCTTTCTCATGGGAGTACCACGAAACCATCATGGCCGCCTATGGCAAGGCTGCCGAGAGCGCACTGGAGCGCGTCGTTCGGGAAGAGAAGGGCAAGTACATCGTCGTCGTTGAAGGCGCGATTCCTACGGCCGATGGCGGTGTGTACTGCACCATCGGCGGCCGCACGGCTCTTGATATTGCGCAAGAGGTCTGCGGCAGCGCTGCGGCCATCATTGCAGTGGGCGCGTGTGCCTGGGATGGCGGTCTGGTTCGCTCGGGACCGAACCCAACGGGAGCGCTGGGGTTGCAGGGTGCGGTCCCCGGCCTGAATGTCGTGAATCTTCCTGGATGTCCGCATAACTCGGCCAATACGGCGGCCGTGCTTGTGCACTACCTCACGTTTGGGCAGATGCCGGCATTAGATCCGCTAAACCGGCCGCTCTTTGCTTATGGGGACATCATTCATGACCAGTGCGAACGGAGAGCACATTATGACGCGGGACGCTTCGTGGAGGAATGGGATGACGAGGGCGCGCGCAAAGGTTGGTGCCTTTACAAGATGGGGTGCAAAGGCCCGGAGGCCAATTACAACTGTCCCACAGTGCAATGGAACGGCAGCACAAGCTGGCCCGTAAAAGCGGGCCACGGCTGCATTGCCTGTGCCTCTCCGCGCTTTTGGGATACGAAGTCGCCATTCTATGAGAGGCTTCCGCATCCTGCCGGGTTCGGAGTGGATGTAACGGTGAGCGAGATTGGCTGGACAGTTGTTGGAGCGGTCGCCGTTGCGACAGCGGCTCACGGCATCACCAGCATCGTTCGCGACCGGCGGTCCTCCGAGCCCACAGCCAATCAGGCCAGTGAGAAGACCGGCTCAAAAGAGCAGCAATCAAGGGAGCAGCGATAGATGGCACGCATTGTGATCGATCCGGTTACGCGCATCGAGGGGCATCTTCGCATTGAGGTCGAAGTCAATGACCACAAAGTGACAGACGCCTGGAGTTCCGGCACCATGTTTCGCGGCATCGAGCTGATATTGCGTGGACGTGATCCGCGAGAGGCGTGGATATGGGCGCAGCGCATCTGTGGCGTATGCACAACCGTTCATGCGCTGGCATCGGTGCGTGCCGTCGAGAATGCGCTGGGTGCTGAGATTCCAGAGAATGCGCGGATTGTGCGCAACATTATCGCCGCAACGCAAAACACTCACGATCACATCATTCACTTCTACCACTTACATGCACTCGACTGGGTTGATGTTATGTCGGCATTGAAGGCTGACCCTGCGAAGACAGCGCAACTGGCTCAATCCATCTCCGATTGGCCCAAGTCCAGCGCGGTGTACTTCAAGGCAGTGCAGGATCGCGTGAAGACGCTGGCCGATAGCCGCCAGTTGAGTCTCTTCGGCGGCGGCGATTGGGGACACCCGGCATATAAGTTGCCGCCGGAAGCCAACCTGCTCGCTGTAGCTCACTACATTGAAGCGCTGAAGCTGCAACGCGAATTCATTCGCATCCAGGCCGTGCTGGGTGGCAAGAACCCTCATCCTCAGACCTATCTGATGGGTGGCATGGCGACGACCATGGACGGTAATGAAGCGGATGCGGTCATCAACCCGGAGCGAATTACACTTCTCAACCAGTTGGTCGCGAATGCGCAGACCTTCGTTCGTCAGGTGTATCTGCCCGATGTGCTGGCCATCGCCGGTTTTTATCCGGAGTGGTTTCAGCACGGAGCGGGTATTGGAAATTACATGACCTACGGCGATTACTCGGGCGACAGTACGAAAAGCGCGAGTGGATTTTCCTTCCCACGGGGCATCGTTCTGGGACGCGATCTGGCAACAGTGCTTCCGCTCGATCCAAAGAATGTAACGGAATACGTGACACGATCGTGGTACGAGTACCCGGATGGCGATCAGGCCGCAAAGCACCCTGCGCAGGGTGTGACAGATCCGAAGTATTCTGGACCGAAGCCACCGTATGAGTTCCTGAAAACTGAAGAGAAATATTCATGGATGAAGTCACCGCGCTATGACAACAAGCCCATGGAGGTTGGCCCATTGGCAAGAACCCTGGTCGCCTATGCCTCCGGCAATCCGCAGGTAAAGCTGCTCGTTGATGGCACGCTCGCTAAACTCAACCTTCCTCCTACTGCGCTTTTCTCTACACTCGGCCGCGTTGCCGCCAGGGCTCTTGAAGCGGACATCATGGTCAGCCGGCTCTCCGATTGGGTTGCACAACTGGACAACAACATGGCACACGGGGATGTGCGCCTCCACAATGGCGACAAATGGAATCCGAACAGTTGGCCGAAGTCTGCGCAGGGCTTTGGATTTCATGAAGCGCCGCGCGGTTCCCTGGGACATTGGGTTGAGATTGATAACAAGAAGATTGTGAACTATCAGGTTATAGCGCCCAGCACATGGAACGCCGGTCCACGCGATGTTCAGCAACAACGCGGGCCTTATGAAGCGGCACTTCTGGATACACCGATTGCTGATCCGGAGCGGCCCCTCGAAGTCCTCCGCACAGTACACTCATTCGACCCCTGCCTGGCCTGTGCCGTGCACGTAGTTCAAGCAAATGGCGCGGCACGCGATAAGAGGCGCTGACGAACTGAGAAGGAGAAAACGCCTATGGCAACCCCCATAACTCCCGCTTGCACTCCCGATGGGCTGGCAAAAGACCCAGAGCGCATTGTGCCGATATATGTCTGGGAACTGCCTATCCGCATAACTCACTGGGGACTGGTTGCATTGCTGGTGCTGCTGACAGTCACCGGGACCTACATGCACAGTCCATTTCTTACTGCGAATGGCTCGCGCGCGTGGGTGATGGGCTGGATGCGCTTCCTTCATGAGCTATCCGGGTTCCTGCTCATCGCTATCTTCATTCCACGTATCTACTGGTTCTTTGCGGGCAATCATTATGCCTCCTGGCGTTCGTGGCTGCCCCATACGGCACGCCAATGGACCAGTATCAAGAGTATGGTTGCCTACTACGGATTCAGGCGCCGCAAGCCCTTTGAAGAAATTGGCCACAACTCTCTGGCAATATTTGCGTACATAGCTGTCTTCGCGCTGGTCGCCGTGGAGTTCATTACCGGGCTTGTACTCTTCAGCGCAGTCGAGGGCAGCCGCGTTTTGCGTGCTCTCGTGGGATGGATTCCCCGCATCATCGACATCCAATGGATACGCAGCGCACATTTTCTGATCATGTTTCTCCTCATTGCCTTCTTCATCCATCACATCTATAGCGCCTTGCTGGTCGGAATCAGCGAGAAGAACGGCGAGATGGAAAGCATCTTCACCGGCTGGAAGTTTGTCCCAAAGCGCCTGGTCGATGAAGTGTCCGATGCGGAAGAGAAGGGTACTGCTCCACGCAGGAAGCCGGGCAGGCGTCCGGTGAGAGGCAAACGATGAGGGATAATACTTCATTCAGAATTGCACTCTTAGGACTCGGCAATCTGATGCGTACCGATGATGCAGTCGGAATGCTGACATTGCACGCGCTCGCGAAGAGCGGCCTGCTGCCACCTGGAATCCGCGTCGTTGAAGGGGGAACACTGGGCCTCGATCTCCTTCACAGTCTCCACGGTATATCGCACCTGTTGGCGCTTGACGCTGTGGACGCTGGAGTTCGGCCGGGTACGTTCCTGAGATTTGAAGGCGAAGAGATTGATAAGCTGCCTGTCTCGAAAAGTGTCCATCTCCTCGGATTTTCAGACTTGATGGGTGCTCTACGTCTGATGGATGCTGCCCCGGTGGAGGTTGTTCTTCTTGGATTGCAGCCAGCGTCCGTGGATTGGGGCACCGCCTTGACACCCGTAGTTGAGACTGCCCAGGACAAATTGATGGAATCGACGATTGCGCAGCTCTTTCGCTGGAGCAGCGACATCTCCGCCGGACCCTCGCGGGGAAGAACAACGGTTGCCGCGTTGTAAAATCGCCCCATTGTTGCGCATGGCGACCACACGCAACTCTCTTTGGCATCTGTCCACCGAGACAATTCCTGCAACCATGCAGGAGTGGCAATTTCAGGACGAAATCGCCACTCCGGGATTGTGTTTAGCGGAGGCTGCCCGTGGTTGCTTCGGCCGACACACCGATTGCATCGCCGGAAACGACCAGTTCCACGCGTCGGTTTTCCCCGCGGCCAGCAGCGTTGTCGTTGGAGGCTACGGGCAATGTATTACCGAAGCCCTTCGCGGTGACAGATGCTGATACGACGCCCTGTTGCACCAGGTAATCGCGGACGGCGCTGGCGCGGTGCTCGGAAAGCGTTTGGTTCATGTCGTCGCCACCAACATTGTCTGTGTAGCCGCCCACTTCAATCGCAAGTGTCGGGTAAGCAAGCAGAATTCCAGCCACCTTGGCCAGCTTCTCCCGCGCACCCGGCTTCAGGGAGAATTTTCCCGTGTCGAACAACACGTCAGACATGCTGACGATGAGGCCGCGCGCACTGTCGCGCGTCGCAAGCACCTTGTTTAACTGCTCGGATAAGTGAGCACGCATCGCAGCCTTATCATTGATTGCGTCGTGCTCGCCTTGCTGCGCCTGCTGAGCTGCGAGGCGAGATTGCTCCGCATCGGCCTGGGCCGCGGATACTGCCGTCGCTGATACTGCCTGATTTGCGGCCATGTCCGCCTGCGCCTGCTGCTTCTGGCGCGTTGCTTCGTCCGCCTGCGCCTGTGATTTCGCCTGGGCATCGCTGGATGCCTGGCGTTCGTTTGCGCTGCGCTCCTCATCGATCTTCTTGACCGCAATTTCCCGCGCATCTTCCGCAGTCTGCACCGTCTGGCGAGCAGTCGCAATCAATGGCTTCTCTTCGACATGCTTCCGGGCCGCATATTCATCGGCACGGTTCATCAGTTCGACAGCGTGCTGATAGCTTGGCCCGGCATAAGTTTCAGCGCCCTCGGATTGGGCGATGCGCACTGCGTTCCGCGCCTCGTAGAATTCCAATGGAAGACTGGCGCTCAGAACAACCGGGTCGAACTTGTAACCGGTGGGAATGTAGCCCCCACGCTCCATGAGCTCGTATTTTGCATTCACCGCTTCGCTGCTTCCCTTGGTATCGGCACGAACCACGTTCTCCAAAACCACGACATTACTCGGCTGGCGAACAGCATAGTATGGTTCCGCCGTGACGATCAGCGCGAATGCCTGGAGATCCGTGGTTGCGGTCAGTTTGCTGCGATTGTCGTTTCCTACCAGCACTTCTCCCAGATTCACCGCCTTGCCCTCGGGAGAAATAGCCCACAGGACATAGGTGAGATATTCCGTGCCAAATGTAGTCGGATTCTGCAGGTTGCCAAACTCGGCTTCGACTTCAAGCGTACCTCGCTTGCTTCGCACTTTGGCTTTTCCGTTGGCGGAAGGTAGCAGTGCCGTGCCGGCAAGGCCCACGTCCGTGGCGCCGCCGCTCTGCCTGTAGTTGACCGCCTGCACGTTGCGACTGATCACATTGGCCCGGAATCCACTCACGGCACCGGAAGGTTCCACCGTCATCGTGGTTCCAGCATTAGTCTGCGCAAATGCGCTCAGGCTAAGGACACTTCCGATTGCTAAACAATATGCGTGTTTCAAAATTTCTCCAATCGGCAAAGGTCTGCCGGATTGCGTTGACTTTGTTTGATTTGGCGCGTTGCGCCCATGCTGTCCAGTTGGCTTGAGGCTCAGCGCTCAACATGGAACGAAGATAGGTAGCTAAGAAGAACAATGTCGGTTGGGGATGACTTAGCTCAGGCTCAACGACGGACGCGAACCGGGAGAACTCGCCTCTCTATGATTCTTTCAAACCGGCACATTGATAGCTGAGCTATTCTGCTCAGTGCGGTTCCAGGCGATTATCCGGCCCAACTTCTAGCGAAGAAAAGGGCGCACAGCGTATAGGAGAAGCGCTTATGGACCTACGGTTGTGCGGCATTCCGAGGATGGTTTCCGAAAGCGCCGAGAGAGCAAAAGGCAGGGAATTGCTGCGGCTGCGGCTGACGTAGCCGCAACTGCCGGTGGCAACGTCATCAGATTTATGATGTCGCGTATTCGTTCAGATCCGACGCAACACACAAAATCTACCGCGTAATCGTGTTCAGCATAAGGTAGTGGATATGTATGTGTTTCATTCTATTTAGCAAATCGCAACACTTTGAAAACTTTTTATATGTCCGATAACAGATATTC
>JAATFM010000244.1 GCA_015655195.1 Terriglobales bacterium | reverse complement strand
GTGGCGACGCCCACGCACATCAAGGCTCCCATCAGGGCCGGAACGCTTATGGTCGTATGCGTGAAAAAGAGGGCGAGAATAATCCCGGCCATTGCGGCAGGAAGCGCGGTGATGATAATGAACGGATCAAGCCAGGACTGAAAGTTGACAACAATCAGCATGTAGACAAGCACGATCGCAAACCCCAATCCGCTGATCAGGCCAATGTAGGACGAATGCATGGTTTCCACCTGGCCGCGAACGGTGATGAACGATCCCCGAGGCAGGGATTTCTTATATCTGTCCACGATCTTTTGCGCTTCTCCACTCACCGCACCCAAGTCACGATCCTGCACAGCCCCGTAAATATCGATTACACGGCGGATGTTGTAGTGACTGACTACCGCCATTTCGTGAGAACGTTGCATTGTAGCGACATCGCCAAGAATCTCTGGCGTGCTGCTACCTCCGCTTCCGCCCGCGCCTGCGAGTGGAATGTTCTGAATGTCCTTCATGGACTGAATACGGTATTGAGGCGTTTGGGCGACCAGATTGTAGTCCACACCGTTGTTCCAGTTGACGAAAAACATCGGTGTAACCTGAAAGCTCCCGCTCAGCGTATTCAGCACGCTTGAGGCAACGTCACGTTCCGTGAAACCTGCCTGGGAAGCTTTGGTACGATCCACCGCCACGTCGAGCGTTGGATAATTAAGCGGCTGTTGGATGTGCAGATCCGCAAGACCCGGCACCTGACGAAATTCGGCCAGCATCTTCTCGGCAGTTGCGTGGCTGGCCTGGACGTCGCTACCTTCGATCTGAATATCAATCGGCGCAGGCGAACCGAAATTCAGGATTTGAGTCACCATGTCTGCCGGCAGGAAGTAAAACGTCGTACCGGGAAATTCGTTGGGCAGCGTGCTGCGCAGCGTCCGGACATAGTCCGCTACAGGGTGGTGTTTCTTCCGCAAAGAGACCAGGACATCGACGTCGTTGGCTCCAAGCACGCCGGAAGTGCTGTGCATGAGATTCATCGGGCTATACGGCATGCCGATGTTATCCAGGATGTTGTCCATCTCGCCTGCGGGTATCCGGCTGCGGATAGCTGTCTCCACAAGATCGGAGAGGCGCGCCGTCTCTTCGATTCGCATCCCGGTTTTAGCCCGAATGTGCAGGATGAACTGCCCGCCATCCGTTTGCGGGAAGAAGTTTTGTCCCAGCCAGGGTATGAGCAACAAGGTGCACAGGCATATACCCAAAAACGAAGGAAGGAACACTCTGCGATGTGCGACAATCCGAATCAGCAGTTCGTGGTAGATCGCGCGGACTTTATCGAAGCCGGCTTCAAATGCCTTCCGTGATCTAGAGAAGACGTTCTGCGCGTCTCCCCGATCTTCGTTTAAGTGAATCATGTACATCGCCAGTGTCGGCACCAGCGTTCGCGAGAGGATATACGACGCCAGCATGGCGAACACCACGGCCTCAGCCAGGGGAACGAACAGGTAACGCGCGACGCCCCCGAGCAGGAAGAGCGGCATAAAAACAATGCAGATGCAGAGTGTTGAAACGAACGCCGGGATTGCAACCTGTTGGGATCCGTCCAGGATAGCCTGCTTGATGTCCGTCTCTTCCCCTCCTTCAAGAATGCGGTTGATATTTTCGATTACGACCGTTGCGTCATCGACGAGGATGCCGACTGCAAGCGCCAATCCTCCGAGCGTCATGATGTTGATCGTCTGGTGCAGCGCGCTCAGGGTAATGATCGAAGTGAGAATCGAAAGGGGGATCGATATGGCGATAATGACGGTGCTGCGCCAGCTTCCGATGAAGAGCAGAATCATGGCTCCGGTGAGAGCGGCGGCAACCGCAGCTTCCCGTATAACGCCGCTGATTGCGTTGCGTACGAAGACGGACTGATCGGCGAGCGCAGCGATCTTCAGTTCCGGCGGCAAGATCGTGGAGACACGGGGCAACAATTGCTTGATTCCCGCGACGACATCGAGAGTCGATGCCGTGCCGGACTTGAGAATCGTAAGCAGAACGCCGCGGTTTCCATCCTGGCGGACGACGTTGGTCTGTACCGCAAAGCCGTCACTCACCCGAGCGACATCTCTCAGGTATATCGTGGTGTTTCCGAGTTGCTTGATAGGGATGCTTCCCAGTTCCGCAACAGTGCGCGGAGCCACATTCATGCGAACGTCCAGCTCGCTGTCGTCTATCTTGGCCGTTCCCGAGGGAAGGATGAGGTTCTGTGCATTAATCGCATTCAGAACATCAGTCGGAGAAACGCCCTTCGCCTGCATCAGGTTCTGGTTCATGTTGATCATCACCTGCCGCTGTTTGCCTCCGTATGGCAAAGGCACAATCGCACCCGGCACGGTAATCACCTGTGGCCGCAGGAAATTCACTCCCGAATCGTTCAGCTGCTGCTCAGACATACCTTGCCCCGAGAGCCCGAGTTGAAGGATGGGAACACTCGATGCGCTGAAGTTGATCACCTGGGGCGGTTGAACCGACGGAGGCAGAAAGCGAAGAATGAATTGCGAGGCCGCGACAACCTGTGCGTTCGCAGTGTCGATACTGCTACCCGGCTGGAGATAGATCTTGATGACGGCAATGCCGTTGTAGCTCGTCGATTCCGTGTGCTGGATGTTGTCGACGAGCAATGTAACCGCCTTCTCATAGGGCGTCGTTAGGCGGGTTTCGATGTCTTCGGGGTTCAACCCCGTATAAATCCAGGCGACCGAGATTACGGGGATATTGATGTTCGGGAACACGTCGGTCGGGGTTTGGCGGATAACAACCGGACTCAATATCAGAATGGACAGCGCCAGAACGATAAACGTGTACGGCCTGTTGAGAGCTAGACGGACAATCCACATAGACCTGGTTTCTCCCGGCGGGCGCCATAAACACGCCGCCGATAGGAGAGTTTTGTTTCTCCTGGAATTTCGTCAGCAGGGTAACGCCGCGTTCAGATTACCTTAGTAGATTCGCGATAAGTACATTGCGGCGCATGATAGTTATGTATACATAGTATGCCTATCAAGAATATTGAGATTCATAAAATGCATATCAGATGTTTGCTTCATCGTATATATCATGTCATTGCGAGAAAGATGGCGACATATTGTATGATCGATTCGCATGAACTTATTCGATCTTGAGGCATTTGTCGCAGTCGTCGATTACGGATCAGTCGTGGGCGCAGCCGCTGCGCTCCACATTACCCAATCGGCAGTGACGCGGAGAATCCGGAGCCTGGAGGGCGTTCTCGGAGTTTCCTTGCTCGATCGCAAGTCCCGTCCTTTGCAGCCGACGCGCGCGGGTCTTGAGACGTATGAATTCGCCAGACCGGTGCTCAGTTCCGTAAGCGACCTGAAAGCGGCGGTGCTTCACGACGGAGAGCCCTCTGGAGACTTCCGCTTCGGTGTAGCGCGAGGGCTTGGCGGACTTGCATTAACCGATCCAATCTGCCGTCTCCGGAATGACTTTCCGAAACTCAGGATTCAGGCGTTTGCCAAGTGGACAGATTCCCTGCTGGAGCAAGTCGGGAATCACACGCTCGATGCAGCGGTCATTCTCCTGCCAAACGGCAATATCCCTCCACCTAGTTTGACCGGAGAATGTATTGGGACCGAAACGTTTGCGGTAGTCGCGTCTCGCAGCAAGCGGATCTCTCCAAGTCCCACATTCGAGGAGTTGGCCTCAAATGGATGGATTCTGAATCCGCAGGGGTGTGGGACCCGCCGTTCGGTGGAAGCCGCATTGCTGGCTCGTCGACTGCCGTTCAGAATTGCTGTCGAGGCCGAGGGATTCGATTTGCAGTTATCCCTCGTTTCAGCGGATGTAGGACTTGGTGTTGTGATGCCCCAGGTTTTCCGCACGTCCAGTTTCCGAAAACATCTTCGGGTGGTCAAGGTGAAGGATTTCCTGTCGGAGCAGGGCATCTGGATTGTGCATTCACGCAATCCCGGGCGAGCGGAGCCTGTCATTCGCACGCTGCGGGATGCCGTAAGGCAAAATCTGCACTTAAAGGCGTCTCAACTGGCGATTGGGCTGGCTTGAGGCTTAATGTTTCACGCACGCGGGACGTGTCATTGGGGTATAAAAATGCTTGATCAAACGGCAATGTCGCAGCTCCACTATGAACTGATTCGCGGATTTCTCGCGACGGGCGCTTGTCCAACCAACGATGATTTGGCGACAAGCTTGGGCATCTCGCACAGCGAGGTGGAAGAGCGGCTTCGCGCGCTCTCCGGCATCCACGGAGTTGTTCTTCATCCCTATGCGCCTGTGCCCTGGGTTGTCCACCCATTTTCTGCAACCCCCACCATCAACTGGCTGGAGGGACGGGATGGAGGATGGTGGGCGCCTTGCGTCTGGTGCGCTTTTGGAATTGCAACGCTTGCCGGGGGAGAGACTTTTCTTCACACGCGATACGGCGCTGAAGGGGAGGAGATCACCATTCCGATCGTAGACGGCCAGCCCGTCGGCCACGACGAAGCTTGCGTGCATTTTGCCATTCCTCCGGCGCGAGCTTGGGAGAATATCCATGAGCATTGTTCTCTGGTTCTTGCCTTTCAGTCCGCTGAAGAAGTCAGAAAATGGTGCGAACGGCATCGCCTGCCGCGTGGCCAAGTTGTGCCTCTGCAACAAGTGGCTCGGTTAGCAAAGATATGGTATGGCACCTACGCGGCCCCAGACTGGCATAAATGGTCGATATCGGAAGCACAGGCTATCTTCAACCGGGCAGGACTTCGATCAGCTTTCTGGAATCTCGGAGAGGGATCGGTAAACTACTGACAGGGATCGCCGCCCAAATGACCTAATGTCGCATCCATTGCATCGTTGAGTGACTTTAGGGTTCTTTTGCCAAGTTGCTGTTCAAGGCTTGTTTGCGCATCGCGCCATTTCGGCTCGGCCGCGGCCAGTGCGCGCTTGCCTGCCGTCGTCAGACTGAGCGCGCGTTCCCGCTTGTCACTGCCGGTCTGCATGACGACGAATCCCATCTTCTTCAAAGGCGTGAGATTGCGAGTCAGCGTGGTGCGATCCATTTGCAATACGTGCGCTACCCGCGAGATCGATTCCCCCTCCATGCGTTTCAAGGTTTCGAGCATACCAAACTGCCCGATGCTGATTCCGCACGGCACAAGGAAGGCATCATACGCGCGGGAAACCAAACGAGTGACCTGTCTCAGCTTGTAGCAAGTACATTCAAGACTCCCAGGATTCACAGACATTGTGCGGCATTCTCCAAAAGGTGCTAGCCTGATTATATACGTGTAATTACACGCGTATTGAGTCCGAGCAGGAGTGGCGCAAGGCGAGATAGTGACTTGCCTAGCAGTCCACCCGGATTTCTAACGGCGTTGGAGGGTTTTAGCATGGCGGTCTCAACTCTACTTGATCAGCAGATGCTCATAATGTTTTGCCGCGAAGCAGGTGCGGACGATGTCGGATTTGTCGATCTGGAGAGTGATGCCCTCGCCAGCCAGCGCAACAGTGTGCAGCAAGCGTTGCCTTGGGCTCAGAGCATCCTGGTATTTGTCCGCCGATTGAATCGGCATGCTCTCCGTACTCCGCTCCGCAGTCTCTCTTCGGCTGAGTTTAATGCCGGAGGACACGACGTCAAAGAGATTGTTCATCTCGTTGTTCGCGATCTTGAGACTCGCAGGATACGGGCAGTGGGCTTGTCGGGTTTGTTCCCGTTCGAAGTTGCGAGGAGCGATGGCCCACCCTCTGTAGTCTCGATGAAGCACCTGGCGGAGGCCGCGGGACTCGGACGAATCGGCAAGAGCCGGATGGTGCTTCATCTGCATTTCGGTGCGGATATCTACATTGGAGCAATTGTGCTGGACGGAAAGGTGGGGGAATATGATCGTCCGCTTGCCGATTCGCCTTGTCTGAACTGCAACCTTTGCGCTGCAGCCTGCCCCACGGGCGCCATTGCGAAAGACGGCCATTTCGATTTTGGCAGTTGCATGACTCACAACTACCGGGAGAAGGTCGGCAACTTCGTCCAATGGATCCACACAATTGCCGACAGCCGGAACCGCAAGGACTACCGGCGACGAGTGAGTGATGCCGAGACGCTTTCGTGGTGGCAGAGTTTGGGCTACGAAGCCAATACCCACTGCGACTATTGTGTCGCGGTCTGCCCGGCAGGC
>JAATFM010000087.1 GCA_015655195.1 Terriglobales bacterium | reverse complement strand
GTGCCTGCGGGAAAACAGGCACGGAGCGCGTCGACAGCGGTGAGGTCGGAGCGCAGCCGGCCTTCGATCTTGCTGACAATGTGCATCACGTGACTGTAGCGCTCGATATACATGAGCCGATCGACCTTCACCGAGCCGAATTCGCTTACGCGGCCCACGTCGTTGCGGCCCAGATCGACGAGCATCACGTGTTCGGCGCGCTCCTTTTCGTCGAGAAGCATCTCACGGGCCAGCGCCTCGTCGGCCTGTTCCGTTGCGCCGCGCGGGCGCGTGCCGGCGATGGGCCGGTACTCGATTTTTCCGCCCAGCACCTTGACGAGAAGCTCCGGCGAGGAGCCGGATATTTCGAGCGCTACGGGCGTTTTTCCTTTTTGTGCGGATTTCTTGCCGGAGGATTTTTTGCTAGAAGCTGCCGGCTCATCCGCGGCGAAGCGCAGGAAGTACATATATGGACTGGGGTTTACGGTGCGGAGGGCGCGGTAGACCTGAAATGTATCGACGCCGGTTTCGACATCGAAACGCTGTGAAAGGACGGTCTGGAATACGTCGCCGGCGGCGATGTACTCGCGCGTCTTTTCCACAGCGGCGAGAAAATCCTGCTTGCGCGTGCGGTGCTTTACCTTGAGCTTCCCTGCCGGCTTTGCGGCGCGTAGTTTAGGCAGCGGCTGCGCCAATCTCTTCTCCAACCGCCGGAGCCTCTGCACGGCCTTTTCGTAAGCCTCCTCCGGCTTCGTCAGCGTGACATCGGCGGTAATGATGAGCCAGATTTCCTTGCGAACATGGTCGAAGGCCAGCACTTCGTCAAAAAAGAGCAGACAGGCGTCGGGAACTTGCAGCTCGTCGGCGGCATGTTCCGGCAGGCGCTCGATGAGGCGCACGGCATCATAGGCAAAGTAACCCACGGCACCAGCGGAGAACGGCGGCAGGCCCGGCAGGCGCGCCGGCGTGTGGCCGCTGAGCGCGTCGCGGAGGACGGCGAAGACATCGCCTTCAAGGTGCGTGGTGCGCTTGCCTTCCGTGACGGTGATTTTGCGGCCGTGAGCGACGACGCGCTTGTAGGGAGCGAGACCAATGAAGGTGTAGCGGCCAACCTGCTCGCCGCCCTCGACGGATTCGAGCAGGAAGCACTCAGGCTCCTGCCATGCGGCGCGGAAAAAGGCCGAAACCGGTGTTTCGAGGTCCGCGGTAAGGACGCGGCAGACGGGAACGAGGGTGTGCTCGCGGGCGAGCGAGACAAATTCCTTGCGGCTGGGTTGAACCTGCTGGCTGGCTTGCTTCACAGGGTCCAGTGTAAAGGACGTGGACCGTGCGCCGTGGATCGCGAGCCATTGGTCTCGGATGGATTTGGGCCGTACCCGCAATGGTACGGCGGCTTGACGGGCCTATCTTGCGGGACTAGACTCAACGGGGTTTGGGCCGATTCTGCTTCATGGAAGGGCCCGATGCCCGCGAAAAACGGGCCAAAAGCGGACCGGAGACGATAAGCGGCGCTCCGGCCGTGGGACAACCCCTGCCGTGCCAGAAGGATACGGACGCGAACGATTCCCCCGTTCCCCTCCGCGACCGGCAGCCGAAAGGATTTGACGAAAGATTATGGCAACTCTGACACCGACCGTGACGCTCGACCAGGAGATCAACCCCTGGGAGGCGCAGAATGCACGGTTTGAATTTGCGGCACGCAAGCTGAACCTGGACGAAGGACTTTGGAAGGTTCTCAGCTCGCCGTCACGGGAGCTGATCGTTCACTTTCCGGTGACGATGGACAATGGGCGCATTGAGATGTTTACCGGCTACCGCGTGCAACACTCGCAGGCGCGTGGGCCGTCCAAGGGCGGCATCCGCTATTCGCCGGACGTGACGCTCGACGAGGTTCGAGCGCTGGCAAGCTGGATGACGTGGAAGTGCGCGGTGGTGAACATTCCCTTCGGCGGCGCCAAGGGCGGCGTTATCTGCGACCCGAGCAAAATGAGCAGGGGTGAGTTGGAGCGCATGACGCGGCGCTACACCTCGGAGATTATCGAGTTTATCGGCCCCGAAAAGGACGTGCCCGCGCCGGACATGAACACCAACGAGCAGACCATGGCCTGGATCATGGACACCTACTCGATGCACATGCGACAGACGGTGACGAGCGTAGTGACCGGCAAGCCCATCAGCATTGGCGGCTCGCAAGGCCGGCAGGAGGCCACAGGGCGCGGCGTGATGGTGGCCTGCAACGAGAGCCTGCGCTACCTGAATATGACGCGCGAGGGCTGCCGCGTGATCGTGCAGGGCTTTGGCAATGTGGGATCGAACGCGGCGCGGCTGCTGATGGAGAACGGCTACAAGATCATCGGCATTGCGGAGAAGGACGGCGGCCTCTACAACCCCAACGGCATCGACATTCACCAGCTCACGGAGTTCAAGTATCGTAATGGAACGACGCTGGGCTTCAAGGGTGCCGAGGCCATGCCGAGCGATGAGTTGATTACAACCGAGTGCGAGATTCTCGTCCCGGCGGCGACGGAGAACGTCATTACCAGCCGCAACGCCGAGCGGCTGCAGGCGCGCATCGTCGTCGAAGGCGCAAACGGTCCCACGACCGCCGTGGCCGACGAGATTCTGGCCGACAAGCGCATCTTTGTCGTGCCCGACATTCTGGCCAACTCCGGCGGTGTAACGGCGAGCTACTTTGAATGGGTGCAGGACCGGCAGGGCTACTTCTGGCCAGAATCGCAGGTCAACCAACAGCTCGAAACGATTCTGCGGACGAGCTTCGACGACGTGCTGCGCTATGCCGAATCGCATGATGTAAACAACCGCATCGCGGCGTACATGCTGTCCATTGACCGCGTGGCCTTCGCCATCCGGCAGCGCGGAATCTACGCGTAAAACAGACCCGCACAGACGGGCGAGGCGAGAAAGCGTTACAGGCGGCTCTTGAAGAGCCGCCTGTTTTTTGCAACTATTGCGCGGCTGCGTTACGTCCACATAGACGGAGCGTTGAAATCTCTCGAAAGAGACCGCCATGAACCGTTCTACTCCTGGCGCATTTCGCCTTCTCGCTACAGTTGCCTTGTCTGCCACGCTGGCGCCGTTTGCCATGGCGCAGCAATCTCCGAGCGATACCGCCGCGTGCGGCCACGAAGACATCAGCTACCACGTCGATCTCAACAAAAAGCCGCCCGCCGCTATGCCTCCCCAGCCCGGCAAGGCACTCGTCTACTTCATTCACGATGGCTGGGATGGTGTCCGTCTGGCCTATCCCACTACGCTCATGGTGCTTGATGGCGCATGGGTCGGCGCCAACCACGGCAATTCGTACTTCTCCATTTCAGTGGACCCTGAAGAACATCATCTCTGCGCCGCGCTGCAAACCTCCATCATGGATTCGCGCGTCGAACTGGCGCACTTCACCGCCGAAGCCGGGAAGATCTATTACTTCCGCACCCGTCTTCTGCTCTCCCGGTCCATCGAATTGCTCGAACTCGAAACCCTCGACAGCGACCAGGGCAGCTACCTGGCAGGAAGCTACCCGCTGAGCGTCTCGAAACCGAAAGAGTAAAGTGCCTGAGAAATGAGATTGACGCGGTTTGGAGCATTGCCACCCGGCGAGGACGAAATGATGTAACCCTAATATGAATTCGCAGGAAAAGCCGCGCCGCGCCGAGCGACAATGCGCAGGGCAGCTTATAGTAATAGTGAAGAGACCACGGCAAGCGGCGCCGTTCCATATTCCTGCCCTCGGATTTCCGCCCCCGGTCTCGCGGACACGCTCCAGTGAATCTGCCCAATTCCATCACGATGAGCCGGATTCTTATGATCCCGCTGCTGCTCTGGATTCTCTCCAGCGTGTTTCCGTGGAAGGGGACGGATGGCATGCAGGAGATTTGCGCCGCGCTGCTCTTCATCCTGGCCTCGATTACAGATGGCGTGGACGGCTACCTGGCCCGGAAGCGCGGGCAGATCACAACGATGGGAATGCTGCTCGACCCATTGGCCGACAAGATCATGGTTACTGCGGCGCTGATTGCGCTCGTGGCCTACACACCGCAGGTGGTGAAGGTCTGGATCGCCGTAGTCATCATCGGCCGCGAATTCCTGATCTCCGGGCTGCGCTCGATTGCCGCGTCGGAGGGCTTCACAATCCAGGCCAGCGACCTGGGCAAGCTGAAAACCGTGCTGCAGATTGTCTCGGTGGTGGCGGCGATTCTCTCGCACCACTGGTTCGAGTGGCAGTTCGGCCTGCTGATTATTCCCGTCAAGTGGACCGCCATCACCGGCATGTACTTCACCGTCGGCGTCTCGACGATCTCGGCCATCGACTACTTCGTGGGCTTCTGGAAGCAGATCGATCATGCCTCGAAGAGCCGCCGCAGCAGCTTTGTGCTGAGCCGGCAGAAGGACACGCAGGGAGCGAATTGAAGGCGGAATTGGCTGCCGGAAACCGGAAAATACAGAAGCCCTAGCTTCAAGCGAGGGCTTCTGTAGCTCGGGGCCAGCCATTCTATATCTGGCGCACGGATATTTTCTTTTCAATGACTTGGAAGCATCGAATCGAAGGTTGGGGCGGCTAGTGGGGATCGAACCCACGACATCCTGAGCCACAGTCAGGCGTTCTGCCGCTGAACTATAGCCGCCATACAACCTTTTGATTGTACCATTGAATCCACTCTATCTGTGCCCGCCATCCCGATGCCAAACTTCCCCGCCGACCCGCCCTCACCCGCACATCAGCCCGAGATTTTGCCGCCCGGTCACAACCGCTGGAACCGCGGCGCATGGCTCCTCCGCGATGAAACCCTCCACCAGCTCGAAGTCCTGCTCGACGAGGCCTTCCGCGTTCCCGGCACCAACTTCCGCTTCGGCATCGACGGCATCATCGGCCTCATCCCCGGCTTGGGCGACGTACTCGCCGGCCTGCTCTCGCTCATCATTCCGCTGGCGGCGTGGGTCCGTGGCGTCCCCTACGTCACTCTCATCCGCATGGCCGTCAATATCGCCATCGGCGTGCTGATCGGCACCATTCCCCTGCTCGGCGACCTCTTTGACATCGCGTGGAAGGCCAACCGCCGCAACTACCATCTGCTGCAGCTCCACCTGCGCGAGCCCCGCCGCCACACCTGGCGCGACTGGGCCTTCCTTCTGCTGCTCCTGGCCGGCTTCGGCGTCGTCTTCGCCATTCCCGTCCTCCTCGTCGCCTGGATTCTGACGCTGATCTTCGGGAAGTGACGCCGTCCGGATGCCCCTCCTTCTCGCCCATTTTGTAGGAGGCATAAGAGGCACTTCAGCAGTCACAGCCGCATTTCACGCTACAATCAATAGCAGTGTCGGGGCGTAGCGCAGCCTGGTAGCGCATCTGCTTTGGGAGCAGAGGGCCGGGGGTTCGAATCCCTCCGCCCCGACCATCTAACCCTTTTCCTATCAATACTTTTGACCGAGTATAGGAGGGGTGATACGAAAAGTGATACGAACTTTGCCGTGGGAAGGTCCCATGCAGGTGAATATCACCAAACGTATCGACACCCCGGAGGGCAAGCGCTATTGCCCTGTTGTTGTCGGTCCCAACGGCCGCATCAAGCCCGATTGGGTCATGATTGATGACCGCCCGGAAAAGCATCTGGAAGGCGCCTACTACCTCGACTGGACGGAAGGCGGAAAGCGCTCCCGCGTTTCAGTTGGCACTGACGCGACCGCGGCTTACAACAGCCGAGTTCGAAAGCAAAGAGAGCTGGATGCGCTCGCATCAGGCCTCCTCGTTCCCTATCCCATCGAAGATGACTCTCGCCTGCGAATCAGTTCTGCGATAGACGACTTTCTCGAAGAGATCCAACTCAGCCGGCAAAGAAAAACCTGGATGGGATATATCGTCTCCCTACGATACTTTCAGGAATCCTGTGGCAAGAGATTTCTGGATGAGGTGGAGCGGAAAGATCTCCTGCGCCTGGCAGCATTCCTCCGAGATACAAAGAAGCTCTCTCCACGCACCGTGCATAACAAGTTTGCAGACGTGCTCACCTTCCTTCAGGCCCAAGGCGTGCCGAAGCTAATTGGCAAGAACGATCATCCGCGCTTCATCGAGCAGGAAGTCTCGATCTACGAGGAAGAGGAGCTATCGAAGCTCCATGCCGTCTGCTCTCCGTACCACAGCACGCTTTACGACTTCCTTCTCATGAGCGGCTTTCGAGAACAAGAGGCCATGCACGTTGTCTGGAACAACGTCCGCTTCAACGCCAACATCGTAGAGATGCGCTGGAAGCCGCAGTTCAACTGGACTCCGAAGGCTTACAAGGAGCGTGAAGTCCCCGTGCCGAACGAGTTGCTGGCGATACTGGAAGCTCATCGCAAGTCCCTGCCAGCATCACGCGCCTCGGCCCATTCGTTGGTCTTCAGCACAGAGAACACCACACGCGACAAGCATATGCTGCGCGCTCTCAAGCGGAACGCCAGGAAGGCCAGGTTGAATCCCGATGAGTTCTGGCTTCACAAGTTTCGGGCGACTTTTGCGACGACTCACCTGCAGGCAGGCATCGATCTCAGAACGGTGATGACGTGGATGGGACAAACCAATCTGGAGAGCATCATCCGATATTTGAAACCT
>JAATFM010000062.1 GCA_015655195.1 Terriglobales bacterium | reverse complement strand
GACCCGGCATGCGTACGTTCAATATCTCCTGATAACCGGTGTTAGACAGGTTGGTCATCTGAACATACGGCCGGATGTGGCCCGACTCACGCGCCAGAGATGTGTCCCATACCGGATAGGCCGTCTGCTGATATCGCTGAACGACTCCGAGACGGGACTGCAGCAGCAGAGAGTGCATCCCGTTCCAACTCCATTCCACTCGTCCATTATTCACCGGATAATTGAAGACATATTCCGACTGGAACCCATGGAGCGCGCTCTGCGCCCCCTCAAGAAGTGTCCAGTCAAACGTTATTTTCATCGTGTGGCTTGCCTGCCAATCGACGGTGCCTTCCGTACCGGTAAAATGCAGACCGGGCAGATTGCTCGCTTGCCATGGATCTGCCGCGGACGCTCTCAGGTAATCGATCGTATTCTTCTGGCGAGAGTAGAACACGGTGAGGGAGGCTCCGATGCGTGGTGTCGGATACCAATCCACGCCGCCCTCATAGTTCCATGCCGACTCTGGTTTGAGATTCGGATTGCCGAGAGTCGTCGGGTCGCTGTAATAGAGGTCGAGGTAAGTGGGAATGCGAAAACCGTACCCCGCCGAGGTTCTCAGTTTAAAGGAATGAGGTAGCCAAAGCGTGGCCGCTGCCGTGGGACTCGATACACGGCGACCGCCGCTGAATAACTCTTCTCTCAGGCCAGCCGATATCGATCCGCGGCTGGAGACCCGCCATTCCACATCTCCGTAGCCCGCACCGCGATTGCGTCCATGATTCCCCAAGTTGGTGCTCTGGATATGATCGGTAGTCTCTTCAAGGCCGGTAAGCAACGTCGTGTTCTTGAAGATTTCATGCCGGTCGCGCAACGATCCTTCAAAGCCATCGTCGATGTGCTGGTTCTTGTAGCCGGCGGGTTGATCGCGTTCAAGCAGGTAGATATCAGAGTGACGACGATACCCCATGGCCGCGTTGATATGGGAATCGAATTGCTGAGTGACGCCTGCGAACCAGCCCTTGGTCCGCTCCCAGGAGTTGTAGTTCCCATAAAACTGGGCGGCTCCAAAGGAGCGATCATCGCCCGCGAAGAGCAACTCCGTAGATCCCAGTGGAGAGGCAATACGGGTATCGGTACTCGCGTTCTCCGTTCGATAATCGCGGTCGGCGATGAAGCCTGTCGAGAAATCGCGGCCTCCAGCGATGACTTCACTCCAGTTCTTCTCTAGAAGCGCCCCAAGAACCGCCTGCTGATTCTCGCCGAAGCTGCCTGTGCCTGTACGCAGATGCAGTGCGCTGGCCTCCGGCTTCCAGGTCGTGAAGTCGACCACGCCGCCTATAGCGTCCGAGCCGTAGAGCGTGGAACCCGCGCCGTGCAGCACATCGATGCAGCCGAGGGCGGCCAATGGCACGGGAAGATCGAGATTGAAGTGTGCCGTCTCGGCACTATCCATGCGCAGGCCGTTGACGAGCACCAGCGTCTGCTCAAACGAAGCTCCCCGCACTGAGATGTCCGACATAACGCCAACCGGCGCACGCTGCTCTATATCAACCGAGGCGTCGGTACGCAGATAGTCCTCGACATCCTGAAAAGCCAGAGGATGTTGCTGTGTGTCAAGGACCTCGACAGTGCGCGCCGACTCACCAAGGCTGATCGGAGCAGCGCTTCCCAACACAGTCACGGTTGTGCTGACTGGAGCGACTGTTGGAGTGTTTTGTTGCGCGCAGGCGCAGACCGTAACTGCGCCTACAAGAACGACGGAAATGCATCGAAAGTCGATCATGCCTGAAGTCCCGTCAGCATCGCTATATCCTCCGCCGGAGCTACATTCGGCGTGGTAAGCAGCTTATCTCCAATGAAGACGGAATTTGCCCCCGCAAAGAAGGCCAGCAGTTGCGCTTCCTTATTCAGGCTCAGCCGTCCAGCCGAGAGGCGTACACGTGAGCGCGGCATCAGGATGCGCGCGACGGCTATGGTGCGGATAAGATCCGTGGTCTCGACCGGACGAGCATTTTCGAGCGGCGTTCCGGGAATCGGCACCAGCAGATTGATCGGAATGGACTCCGGCTGCGGATCCATCTGTGCCAGTTCGCTGAGAAGCGCGCATCGGTCCTCGTCGGTCTCGCCGAGCCCAAGAATGCCGCCGCAGCAGACCGTGATGCCAGCTTTCCGTGCGGCCTTGATCGTGCGCAGGCGGTCATCATAATTGTGCGTGGTCACGATATTTGCATAGTGTGTGCGGCTGGTGTCGAGATTGTGGTTGTAGGCGTCTAGGCCTGCCTCCTTCAGCCGAACTGCCTGAGCGTCTGTAAGCATGCCGAGCGTGACGCAAGCCTCGAGACCTAGTGACTTGACCTCGCGAATCATCGTCAGCACCTGCTCGAATGGCTCACCATCAGGAGCATTGCGCCAAGCTGCGCCCATGCAGAATCGGTGTGCCCCAGCCTCGCGCGCTTTCTGGGCCGCTACACGGACCTCGGCAACGGAGAGGAGCGGCTCGCGCTGCACGCCAGCCTTATGACGAGCCGATTGGGAGCAATACCCGCAGTCCTCCGGACATCCTCCCGTCTTGATTGAAAGCAAGGCGCACTGTTGAACATCCATGCCCTGTTTGTTTTCGCGATGAACGGAATGGGCTTGGTAAAGGAGTTCGAAGAGAGGGAGACGATACAGAGATAGAACGCCGGTAAAGGTGTAATCGATCACGAAGAAAACCTCCGAACGATCATGGAGGAATTCGGGGCGTGGTGCAACGATACTTTTATCTTGTTCTAAATAATTGATTGAGTAAACTATATCTATAAGCTTATGCGTATTGGAGCCTTCCTTCGCGCGAGCCCCATGTTCACGGTGAAACGTGCGGCACGCTACTTCGACCAAGTAGCGGCCGAAGCCTTCGCTGTCGACGGCCTCGGTTTCATGGAAGGTCTGACACTCGCGGCCATCTTCTTTGAAGCGCCACGTCCAATCAGACCGTCTGATCTTGCCGAAACCTTCGCGACAACGCGCGGCAACGTCAGCCATGCCATATCTTCACTGGAAGCGAAAGGCCTCGTACAACGGAAGATCGATCCATCCGACGCTCGGGGATATCTGCTGACGCTGAAACCACCGGGGAAGAAGTGTGCGCTTCGCGTGATTGCGGCGTTTGACAAAATGCAGCAGGGATTCGAACAAGAGGTTGGAGCGACCACGTTGGCGAAAGCACTTGCGGTGATTCGTGCGCTTGAATCATGCAACCCCACATAGAGACTTAGAGCGTCAGACCCATGGCGCATTTAGCGCCACGGGAGATATTGTTAAAGCTGGCTGCTCCCGCCGTCTACCGGCAGATTGATGCCGTTGATGAAGGAGGCATCTTTCGAGGCGAGAAAGATGGCTGCCGAGGCGACATCTTCCATCGTCGCAATCCGGCCTAGAGGACCCCCTGAAGCATATTGTTCCTTGACCGCGGCCATAGCTGGAGTGGGAATCAAGTCATCGGTGTCTAGGCTGTCTACCATTCCCGGACTGAGGACGTTGACGCGGATCTTTTGTTCCTTCAGGTCGAGTATCCAGGTCTGTGCCAACTGCCGGACAGCCGCCTTGGTTGCGCCGTATACGCTGAATGCTTGTAGTCCCTTGTAGCCCGCCACAGAAGACGTGAGAATGATCGAAGCGCCCTCGGAAAGCAGCGGTAATGCCTGCTTCACTGTGGAGATAATGCCCTTCAAGTTCGTATTGAGGATGCTATCGTAGTGCTCCTCGATGATCGACGCCAAGGGAACGAAGGCAGCAATCCCAGCATTCGCAAACAACACATCGAGCTTCCCGCTCTCCGTGCGAATCGTGGCATAAAGCTTCTCCAGGTCGGCAATAACTCCTGAATCTGCGCGAACTGCGGTAACGTCGACGCTGATCGAAGCAATCGCCGCATCGAGTCTTTCCTGCCTCCGACCGGTAATGTAGACTGTCGCGCCTTTCGCGACAAAACGCTTCGCGGTCGCCAGTCCAATACCGGAACTTCCGCCCGTTACCCGAGCTATCTTGCCGTCGAGCCGACCTGCCATGCTTCCTACATGTTGTTAGGCGCCGGGCCGTGGCCGGGCGCCTAACATTTCCAAATGTTGCCTTCATTAGAACGAGCCGCTGAAATGCTAATGCTAGACTTGCGCGAACCCGCCATCCACGAAGAACTCTGCGCCCGTCACAAAGCTGGCGTCGTCGCTCGCCAAGAACACCACGGCTTTAGCAATCTCTTCCGGCTTTCCCATACGACCGAGCGGTACGCCGACGGAGATTTGTCCACGGCGTGCCTCCCCAATCTCTCCGCTTCCCAGCAGTCCTTCCATACCTTCTGTCTGGACCGGGCCGGGACTGACAACGTTGACCCGAATCTTCCGTTGCTTCAAATCGGTAGTCCAGGTGCGCGCAAAGGAGCGTACTGCGGCCTTGGTTGCCGCGTAGACACTGTTGGCCGGAAGTCCCTTGCTACCAACTACTGAACCATTCAGTATGATGCTTCCTCCATCCGGCATCAATGGCAGGGCCGTCTGGACGCTGAAGATGACACCCTTCACGTTCGTACCAAAGATGCGCTCATAATGATCTTCCGCGATTTTTCCAAAGACTCCGTATCCCGCGATTCCCGCGTTGGCAAACACAATGTCTACCCGCCCGTGATCGGCGCGAATCTGTTCGTAGAGCTTCTGAACGTCTTCGATCTTTGCTGCATCTGCCTGAACGGGG
>JAATFM010000295.1 GCA_015655195.1 Terriglobales bacterium | reverse complement strand
GGCCACAAGTGCGCGCGCTGCTGGAACTTCATGCCGGAGGTTTCGAACTATGGCATCTGGGAAAATGTCTGCACGCGCTGCCAGTCGGCACTGCACGAGATGAAGATTGCACCACCGCAGCCGGGACAGGAGCCCAAAGAAACGGAGCCTGCCGCTTGAGCTTTTCCGCACCGCGCCGCCTTCCCTGGCTGCTTCTCATTACTGCGCTTGCCTATGCCGCAGACCGGCTTACCAAATGGCTGGTCGCGGCGCGCATTCCCATCGGCGGAGCGATTCCGGTCATTCCCGGTTTCCTCCGCATTACGCATTGGACCAACGACGGAGCGGCCTTCTCGCTCTTCGCGGATTCGGCCTCGCCGAGCATCGTGCGCTGGAGTCTGGTTGGCTTTACCATGCTCGCATCCATCGGTGTTCTCATCGCGCTGATCCGCATGGGCAGCCGCATTACGCTCACAACCATCGCGCTGGCGCTGATTCTCGGCGGCGCGCTCGGCAATCTGCATGACCGCATTCTGACCGGCCTCGTCACGGACTTCATCGAGGTCCACATCATCCACTACCACTGGCCGGATTTCAATGTGGCCGACTCGGCGGTCGTCCTTGGCGCATGCCTGCTGCTGCTCGATTCTCTGCTGTCGAAAAAGACGCCCACGGTGCGGCCCATTGAATGAACTTTTCGCACGTCGCCTCCGTCATTCCGCTTTGAGACTGTTCCATTTCGTGCCCGCAAACAAAACCATATCTTTGAGGTCTGCATGAATCTCCGCTGTTCCGCTCTTACTTTTCGCGTCGTTGCCGTCTCTGCATCGCTGCTCGCAATGCTTTCACCCGCCGCCCGCGCCGAGCGCCTGCCGAAGACTGTCATCCCTTCGCATTACGCGCTGACTCTGGCGCCGGACATCAAGGCAGCCACCTTCACCGGCCTCGAAACCATCGACGTTGACCTCAAGGAGCCGTCGAAGACGATCACGCTTAACTCGGCTGAGATTGCATTTCAGTCTGTCACCGTGGAGGCCGCCGGCAAAGAGTTGACCGCTGCTGTCACCTCGGATGCCGAGAAGGAAGAGAGCACCTTTACCTTTCCAGAGACCCTGCCCGCCGGGCCGGCCACGCTGACGGTTCATTACACCGGCATCCTGAACGACAAGCTGCGTGGCTTCTATCTCTCGAAGACCGACAAACGCAGCTACGCAGTGACGCAGTTCGAGTCTACCGACGCGCGCCGCGCTTATCCGAGCTTCGACGAGCCCGCCTTCAAGGCCACCTTCGACATCACGCTCGTCATCGACAAAAACGATACCGCCATCTCGAACGCGCCGATTGCCAGCGACACGCCTGGTCCCGATGCCAACAAGCACACGATCAAGTTCGACCGCACGGTGAAGATGTCCACCTATCTTGTCGCCTTCCTTGTTGGTGACTTTCAATGCACGAGCGGCGAGTCGGACGGCGTTGCGATTCGCGTCTGCGGCACACCGGACAAGGTTGCGCTCACCAACTATGGGCTCGGCGTGGCCGAATGGGTTCTGCACTACTACGACAACTATTTCGGCATTCACTTCCCACTCAAGAAGCTCGACCTCATCGCTATTCCCGACTTCGAGGCCGGCGCAATGGAGAACTTCGGCGCCATTACCTATCGCGAAACCGACCTGCTGATCGACGAGAAGACTGCGACGATTGAGGCGAAGAAAAATGTCTCAGAGGTCATTGCGCATGAGATGGCGCACCAGTGGTTCGGCGACCTTGTGACGATGCAGTGGTGGGACAACATCTGGCTCAACGAGGGCTTTGCAACGTGGATGGAAACCAAGCCCGTTGCCGTGATGCACCCCGAGTGGCACATTGACCAGGACGATGCCGCGCAGCTTGACGGCGTGTTGAATCTGGACGCGCAGCCGACTACGCGCGCCATCCGCGCCAAGGCCGACACCCGCGAAGAGATCGAGCAGATGTTTGACGGCATCAGCTATGGCAAGGCCGGCGCGGTGCTTTCGATGGTGGAGCACTACCTGGGCGAGGAGACATTCCGCAGGGGCGTGCACAACTATCTCGCGGCACACGAATACTCGAACGCCACTGCCGAGGACTTCTGGGGCGCACAGACCACAACCAGCGGCAAGCCCATCGACAAGATCATGGGAAGCCTCGTGGCGCAGACCGGCGTGCCGATTCTGACCTTCGGCAAGGCCGCCGATGGCCGCATCGATGTCTCGCAGCACCGCTTCTTCCTGAGCCCCGGCATCAAGCCTGATCCCGCGCAGAAGTGGACTCTGCCCGTTTGCTTCAAGGCCGATGAGAGCGGCGCATCGTGCGACATTCTTACGCCGGAGAGCACGCATCTCACGCTGCCGAAGAATGCCTTCGTCTTTGCCAACGCGGGCGGCGCGGGCTACTACCGCAGCACCTACACGCCGGAGCAGTATGCGGCCATTGTCTCCAATGTCGAGACCGCGCTCAAGCCCACCGAGCGCATCAGCCTCATC
Organism: Terriglobales bacterium; assembly: GCA_015655195.1. Classification (GTDB taxonomy): domain Bacteria; phylum Acidobacteriota; class Terriglobia; order Terriglobales; family Acidobacteriaceae; genus Telmatobacter. The sequence continues at coordinate 22,180 of JAATFM010000295.1, read as the reverse complement.
GGCGACGAGTGGGCACAGGTACGCGCCAACACTGCCACCGTCGGCGATTACCTCAACCTTGTGGGCGCGGTGAAGAATGACGAGAGCGCCACGGTACTCGATGCCGCGCTCGGCAGCGTCGGCACCATCCATGCCCGTATCGCTTCTACGGATGCCGAGCGCGACGCGCTTGCCGCGTGGATTCGCTCCAGCTTTGCGCCCGCCTATGCCAAGCTGCCCGCGCCCTCGCTCAACGACACGCCTTCGGCCATCGAGATGCGCACTACGCTCTTCGGCACGCTGGCTGCGGCCAAGGACCCGGCGGTGCTCCAGCAGGCTCGCGAGATTGCAGGGAAATTTCTCGCCGATCCCTCCTCCGTCGATCCCAACCTTGGTCAGACGGCCCTTGGCATCGCTGCCATTCACGGCGACTCGGCACTCTTCGACAAACTCCAGCAGGTTTATGAGACCACCACCAATCCGGGCTTGCAGGAGGGCGCACTGCGGCTGATGGCAAGCTTCGAGGATTCCGCTCTGGCTCGCCGCGCGCTTGACTACGCACTCACGCCGAAGGTTCGCAGCCAGGACGCGGCGATTCAGTTCGCCATCGTGATGCAGACCGACAAGGACCGGCCCATGGCCTGGCAGTACATCAAGGACCACTGGGATGCGATCCACGCGCTGCTCTCGCCGGAGCTGGGCAACATCCTCGTCGGCTCGACCAGTTCCTTCTGCTCGGCTGCGGAGCGCGACGATGTGCAGCAGTGGTTCGCCACGCACAAGGTTGCTTCCGCGGATCAGGGTGTGAAGCATGCCATCGAGCGCATCAACGGCTGCATCGAACTGCGCTCCTTGCAGGAAAACAACCTGAAGCAGTGGCTCGCCTTGCAGCACAGCGGGCAGTAAACGGTTGTCAGTGGTTAGCAGGATAAAAGCAGGCCGCGCAATGCGCGGCCTGCTTTTTCTGATTTCTGTTCCCTGCCCTGCTTCCCGCATCTGTGCTACCTTGAAAGCCATCATGCTTCGCGCTTCCCTGCTTTCCGCCGCAATTCTTCTCTGCGCCGCAGAGGCGCACTCCGCGCAACCGTTCCAGTTGCAACCGCTTCAACAAAAGGAGACTCCCGTGTCGCACCACGCTGAAGGCCCTTTCGATGTAAAGATGGTTCCCCTCTCCGCCGACGAAGTCACCTCCGGCACCGGCATGGCACGCTTCTCGGTTGTCAAGCAGTACCATGGCGCGCTTGATGCCACGGTAAAAGGCGAAATGCTCTCTTACGGCAACCCTGCTTCCGGCGAAGCTGGTTACGTGGCACTCGAAGAAGTCACCGGCACCCTCGACGGCCGCAAAGGCACCTTCGCGATGCAGCATTGGGGCACTATGCACGCTGGAAGTTTCGAGCTGCGCGTCGAAGTCGTTCCCGGCTCTGGAACAGGCGAGTTGGCCGGCATTGCCGGAACGCTCACCATCACTATCGCCGCGGGCGGCAAGCACTCCTATGCGCTGGACTACACCTTGCCCGCGGCAAAGTAATCTGCACGGCCAACACTCTGCGCTCCCTGCCCGTCCAATGGGCACAATAAAAATCAAGGAGGTGGGGCTGGCATGAACCTGTTCGCTCGTCCTTCCTCCTATCCCTTACCATTATTTTCATGCCCCAGTTTCCGCCTCGATTCCCGGCCGGCCAGACTCTTCTCATTGACGCTGACGATACGCTCTGGGAGAACAACGTCTATTTCGAGCACGCCATTGCTTCGTTCATTGCATGGCTCGACCATAAGCACCACACACCGGCCGAGGTTCGCGCGCACCTCAATGCCTGCGAGCATGAGACGATTCGCAATCACGGCTACGGTCTTACCAGCTTCCGCCGCTCGCTCGTGGCCTGCTACGAACAGCTCTCGGAGCAGGCCGCCACAGACGCCCATGTCGAGCGGATTCACAGCTTCGCGAGCATCGTGCACGAGCACCCCATCGAACTGCTGCCCGGCGTTGCGGAGACGCTTGCCTCGCTTGGCGGACGCCATCGGCTGATTCTTATGACGAAGGGCGACCATGCCGAGCAGACCGGCAAGCTTGAGCGCTCCGGTCTCGCGCCGCACTTCCACGCCGTTGAAATTGTGGCGGAGAAAGACCCTGCCACTTACAAGGCCGTCACGGAGCGGCACAAGCTTGCGCCCGAATCGAGCTGGATGATCGGCAACAGCCCAAAGAGCGACATCAACCCTGCGCTTGCGGCCGGTCTGCACGCGGTGTTTCTCGTGCACAAAGACACTTGGGTGCTGGAGCACGCCGAAGTTTCGGCTCCGCCGCCCGGACAACAACTTATCGAACTCGATAGATTCGCCACGCTGTGTGCTATCTTCTGAGTCATTCCCAGAACCTATGATTGAGGCCGCATGTCCCAAACCCTCAACCTCACTCCGGAACGCCCTGGCGGCTTTGACCTCGCCTGTCCTGCGCCACCGCGCCTGCATTGGATCGTGCTTCTTCTCGCCTGGTGGGCCTCCAGTTGGCTTATAGCCGCGTATGCTCCTTTGGCATATGAGCAGCTACTCAGCAGCCTTGTCGCTGATGCTTGGGCCTTCTACCTCTGCCGCTGGATTCACTCCGTCAGCCCAGAAGCCAAAAGCCCACTCTGGTGCGACATCTACGTAGTTGTTGAGCTCAGCTTCGCCGGACTGAGTGCCTGGTCTCAACCACCACAAATCATCATTGCCCTCATCGTTGCGCTTGGCCTTGCTTCCATAGTCCTCGCCATCGCCACCATCTGGCTGATCAAAGGCGATCTCGAAAAGCACTACAACGAACGCGAACCCGTTGGCCTTGCCCTCAATGGGCTTATGACCCTCTTGTTTTCGTTCGTTTACTTTCAATATCATCTCTACAGCATTGCAAAACAAAAGCGGGCGCAGGCCGCCGTCGGCCTTGGTTCCCCGCAAACGCCCATCACTTGACTCCCCTCACCAACTTTGCTTTACTCGTAATCAACGTCATGCACCGCATCTTCTCCATTTCGCGCATTATGATTCCTGCTATTCGAATTAGCGGCTACAGCGCGCTTGCGGGAAATTGAGCCTGACGATTAGGGGTTGAGCAGTACGGAAAAATTCCAGGCCACCATCCGCAACGCGGCTGGTGGCTTTTCTCATTTGTGCAACGACGCAACCGATAACAAGCACGATGGAGCGCTATGTACAGCCCAAAATTCAACCGTGTCGATGACCGTGCTGTTCTTCTTGAGGCGATGCAGTTGTATTCCTTTGCCATCCTCATCGGGCCCGGTGGAGCAGAACCCGAGGGCGCAACGACGGCGACGCATCTGCCTCTCGTAGTAAAGGACGAAGGGGAGCACGGGCTCATCGAAGGGCATTTTGCGCGCGCCAACAAGCACTGGGCCGGGCTGGCTGGGCACGAGACGCTGGTCGTCTTTCCCGGACCGCACAGTTACATTTCGCCGGCGCTCTATACAGAGGAGCTCTCTGTGTCGAGCTGGAACTACATCGCCATCCATGCCTATGGTGTGCTTGAAGTTATCGAAGACCAGGACGGCAAGAACCGGCTCCTCGAAGAACTGATTGCCGAACACGACCCGCAGTACCTCAACCAATGGCATGGCCTGCCGGCAGGCTATCAACACACCATGCTCGCGGGAATCATGGGCTTTCGCATCTCCATCGCCCGCATCGAAGGCAAATTCAAGCTCAGCCAGAACCGCGCCGCCGAGGAGCGCCGCAACATTCAGGCTGCGCACGCCGCCGGAACAGACGACCAGCGGGAGTTGGCGCGCTGGATGGCCCGGCTGATTTCGTGAAGCACCTCACTGCTCCAACAACCCCACGCAAGGAACGAAAGCAAAACGCCATGACCGCACTTGCAACCCGACAAGTTGAGATTTTCGACACCAGTCTCCGCGACGGCCTTCAGCAGCCGAACCTTGAAATCTCCGTTCCTTCGGCAGTTCACCTGCTGGAACGCATGGGCGGTTTTGGGGTTCACTATGCCGAGATCGGCTTTGCCGGGGCGAATCATTTTGTCACGCAACTGACCGGCGCGCTGCATGACGCTGATACCCGTGCGATGAATCTGGCTCTCTTTGGCCGCACGCGCGGGCGCGGCGTGAAGGTGGCCCAGTGGCCCGATGTGCAGTTCATGCTCGCGCACAAGGAGCGCGTGCCAGCCGCTGTCATCGTGGTGAAATCGCGGCTGCTCGACGTGGAGCGCTCGCTTGAAACCACGCCCGAGGAAAACCTTCTGATGGTGCGCGAGACTATCGCGTATTTGCAGGACAACGGCCTCGAACTTCTTGTCGATCTCGAACACGCGATGGATGCAGCGTGCGGGCGGGAAGAATTTGGTGTGCCGTCCTCTGCCGATTTCGCCGCAAAGACTCTTTCGCACCTGCATGATCTCGTCGATTTATGCGCGGAGCAGAAGGTTTCCCGCATTGTTGTTTGCGACACCAACGGCGGCTCCAGCCCGGAAGAGGTCTCGGCGGTCATTGCTTCGCTGGCAGTGCGGCATCCGGAGACAAAATTTGGCTTCCACGGGCACACCGACCGCGGACTCGGCGTTGCCAATGCACGGGCCGCGATTCTGGCCGGGGCCGCACAGATTCAGGGCACTCTGCTTGGAACCGGCGAGCGTTGCGGCAACGTGAATCTCACCACCGTCATTGGCGGAATGCAGCTTCGCGGCGAGGCGGAGTTTGTTTCGGCGGCCTCGCTTGCCAGCCTCACATCGCTCGCCCACGCCGGCTTTGATGCCTTCTCGCTCGACATTCCGCACGGCGCGCCGATTGTGGGCCGCGGAGCCTTTGGCACATGGGCCGGAATGCACGGATCGAGCGAGCGCAAGCACCCCGGCGCTTATCTATGGTGCGATCCGGCGCGTGTTGGAGCAACGCCGGCCATCGGCGTGAACGCGCAGTCCGGTAAGGCGAATATTCTTCTTCTTTCGGAGCAGCTTGGCGCGCCGCTCAATGGTGCACAGGCGCAGCAGCTTATCGACACCAATACCGCGATGATCGACGGCGGCGGCTTTACGGCCAGCGAAGTCTCCTTCCGGCTGGCCTGCATGAAGGTTCTTGGAACGCTGCCTGACCTCTTCACCGTTCGTACCTGGCGCGTCTTTGACGAGTCGGATGAGGCAGGCAAGCGCTTCGTGCAGGCTTTCATGTCGCTCGGCATCGGCGACGCGATTGTGACCGCCCGCGCTGAGGGCGAAGGCCCCGTGGACGCGCTGACCCGCGCCATGCGCCGCGAGCTTGATAAGCACTATCCGGCGCTGCAAAAGATGCGGCTGGGGCGCTTTTCTGTCACCGCGATCGATGTCTCGGCGCACGACTCCGCCGCACGGGTGCGCGTCACCGTGAGCTTTACCGCTGACGGGCTCGCGGGGCAGGCCAATATCGACCCGTGGATCACCGCGGGCGTCTCCAGCGACATGAATCAGGCCGCGCTGAATGCCATCGTGGACGGTTTCCACTACTGGCTGCTCAAGACCGGCGCGCAGGCTCCAACAGCGCAGGCTGCGACCGTTACCACGGCGTGAGTCTGTGCCGAAAAGCAAGTGCATTTTCTTTGCTTTTTATTCGCATTCAGGGTCTGCGGCATGGCATCCTGATGGATAACGGATGGCTCGCTGCCTTCTCCAATGTTGCGGCGCGGCCGACGCGTTTTAACCGAATCGGCTATCAGCGAGCGGCAGGGAGGTTCCAATGGCCTCAGTGGAAGTAGATTTTCTGCATTCGCAGCTTGAGCAGCGCAAATGCCGCCTGGAAGCCGCGCTGGCGCTTGCGCCATCCAATATCGGGTTGGCCGGCCTTTTGCGGGAGGTCGATTCGGCACTCGAACGCATGGCAAAGGGAACGTATGGCCTCTGCGAGGAGTGCCACGACTGCATCGAAACGGATCGCCTGCTCTCCAATCCGCTGGTGCGCTACTGCCTTGACCATCTCACGGCCACCGGGCGCGCCTCTCTCCAGCGCGATTTGGACCTCGCTTCTCAACTTCAGCGCAACCTCCTGCCTCAATGCGGCCTGTCCACCGCCAGTTGGCAAACCAGCTACCATTACGCTCCGCTCGGCCCGGTGAGCGGAGATTACTGCGATCTGATCGTCTCCGATGGCCAGCTCTTTTTCATCCTCGGCGATGTTTCCGGCAAGGGCGTAGCCGCTTCCATGCTGATGGCACAACTCCATGCCTTGTTCCGCAGCCTCATTGGTATTGGCCTCCCCCTCAGCCAGATCATTGCGCACGTCAATCGCGTTTTCTGCCAGAGTGTGCTTACCGGCCTCTACGCAACGCTGGCCTGCGGACAGGCCAAACAAACCGGCGAAGTCGAAATCCACAACGCGGGCCATCTGCCGGTCCTTGTTGCGGGGCGCGACAAGGTTCACCGCGTTGACTCCACCGGCTTCCCTCTTGGCATGTTTCAGGAGACCGAGTTCGCGGTTACTCGTCTGCAACTGGAGGCTGGTGACACACTGTTCCTTTATACCGACGGACTATCGGAAGCCAGCAACCCGGCCCGCAATCAGGACGACGAATACGGCGTTGATCGTCTCGCGCACCTGGTGCGCGGGCAGGCCGCTCTCTCGCCAACCGAGCTAATCTCCGCCTGTCTGAATGACGTTAGTGCGTTCACCGATTCGAGCCCATACGCGGACGATCTGACACTTCTGGCCATCCGTCATGTAGGCGTCGTGGCCTAAGCGGCAGCCACGCCGGGAAAACTGGTGTCCTGTCTCTGAAGTTCCTGGCATCCTTTGCGGAAGATAAAAGCAGATCCTTCCCTCCTTCTCCACCCCAGCGACGAAGACCTGTCGCCGGGGAACCCGCTATGGTCAGGATGACAACGCATTGATGGTGCGTACTTTGGAGATTGGACACTAACCGAGTTACAAAGCAATTCAAATTGAGATACTGCGTCCGGCTCACCGGGTTCACACTAACTCGCGTCTCTTTGTTATACTTTTGAAGTCACCTGCGGAGGTGGCGAAATTGGCAGACGCACAAGCTTGAGGTGCTTGCGCCGCAAGGCATAGGGGTTCAAGTCCCCTCCTCCGCACCAAAAATTTCAGTAGCGTGAGCCGCGAACGGTCTCAGCGCGCCGGCCTCTGAAAAGGCCAGGAAAGCAGCCCGGCAAAATGCAGATTCTTCTCTACTTCGTCATCGCAATCCATGTGATTGTCTGCCTCTTCCTTATCGGCGTCGTCCTGCTCCAGCAGGGCCGCTCGGCCGATCTCGCCGGCGCTTTTGGCGGTCAGGGTTCGCAGACAGCCTTCGGCCCCCGTGCCGCGGCGAACATCTTTACACGGCTCACCTCCTGGGCGGCCATCATCTTCATGCTTACCTCGCTGAGCCTCACGATTCTCTACGTCCGCACGCAGCATCCGCACTCGGTGCTGGATGGCACGCAGACTACGGTTCCGGCGAAGACGAAGTAGGAACAGGGATCAGTTTCAGGGAATCACAAGGGCCGCGCTGAGCGCGGCCCTTGTTTTTTCGCCCCTCGTTCTTCGCCCCTTGTCCTTCTAGAATTGTGGAATGATTCTCGAAACCTTCCCCGTCGGCCCGCTGCAATGCAACTGCACTATTCTCGGCGATGAGGAGGCCGGCGAAGCCATTGTCATCGATCCCGGCGATGAGATCGGCCGCATTCACCGCCGCCTCGGCGAACTCGGCCTCAAGCTGAAGCAAATTCTCATCACGCACGCGCACATCGACCACGTGGGCGGCGCACTCAAGCTCAAGCGGCTCACCGGCGCTCCTATCCTGCTGAATGAAAATGACCTTCCGCTGCTCAAAATGATGGGTGAGCAGGCTAACTGGCTCGGCGTCGAAACTCCGGAGATCGCGGCGCCAGACGCCAACCTGGCTGACGGGATGAAAGTGGGCCTCGACAGATTTCCTGCGCAGGTAATTCACACTCCCGGCCACACCCAGGGCTCCGTCTGCCTGCACTTTGCTCCGCTCGGGATGGTCTTTGCCGGCGACACGCTCTTTGCCGGCTCCATTGGACGAACCGACTTGCCCGGAGGCAATGGGCGTCAAATCATCGATTCGATTCAGACCCGACTGCTGGCTCTGCCGGAAGAAACCCGCGTCATTCCCGGCCACGGCAGTGCAACGACCATCGGCGACGAGCGGGAGACGAACCCTTTTCTGCAACACTTTGGCCGCTGAACAAGAAAATATCAATCGATTTATTTTCAATAAATTGCGGTAACTATCTGAAGTCGCAGTTGAAGCACTTGTTCGATTTTTTAACCGTTTTGAGTCTTGCTTAAGTAGTTAAGTAACTTTCGTACTCCCTGTTGGAATTCGTCTTCCGGGCCAAGTAGACTTACCACCAGCCAGCCGGATTCCGGCATTCCAAAAAAGTAGCCGGGATGGACCCATACGCCTTCGACGAGCAATGCCCGAACGGTCTGCTCGTCGGGCTGGAGGGCTGCAATCCGGAGAACGGCGTACCAGCCGCCCTCGACGGCCAACCGCCGGACTACCGGCTCGGCGGCGAGTTGGCGGTCGAGTTCGGCCAGATTTGCCTGCACGCGAGCCTGAATCTGCCCCTGAATCCCCTGCCGCTGCCCGAGCCATGCGGGAATCGCACGCTGGACTGGGGCATTCATGGAAAGAAAGGTATCGGCAATGACTTCGAGCCGGGCCATTGCAGCCGGCCATTCAGGGCCCGTTGCAGCAATCCAGGCGGCTTTCATCTGGGGCAGACCGGCAATTTTACTCAGGCCGCTGACTACAAAGACCGGCACGTCTTCGAGACCCTCCGCAAAGCTGGCCGGCTTTGTCCCGGAACCCAATGGCAGAGCATAATCGAGAAAAACCTCGTCCACTATGAGCGACAGCTCGAACTCGCGGCAGAGTTTTGCCAGCTCCGCGGCCTCCCACGGCTTGGTAAAGTGCCCCGTGGGATTGTTCGGGTGCACGAGCACAATCGCCCGCGCTTTTGACTCGCCGGGTAGGCCAATTGCTTGCCGAAAGCCCTCTGGATCAATCTGCCAGCCGTGGTCGTAGACGAGCGAAGCGGGCCTGAGCCGCACATCGTCCAGCACGGCGAGGAAGTCGAAGAGCGGGTAGCCGGGCTGCGGAACCACGATCTCGTTGCCGGGGTCGCAGAGCAGGCGGAAGAGGTAGCTGTAAGCCTCGCTGGTGCTGGTGGTGAGCGCGACCTGTTCCGGCGCCAGAGCCGCACCGTGGTCCGCGTAGTAGGCGCAGACCGCCTCCCGCGCCTCGCGCAGCCCGAGCGGCTGCGGGTCGTAGTCGAGAGCGCGCTTGTCTCCGAGCGGCGCAAGAAAATCCGCGCCGTAATCGAAACCGCAGCGCGTGGGATTCGACGCCGTCAGGTCCGCGACCGGCAGCCCGGCGGCCAAGCGCTCCCGGTGCGCCGCGGCTAGATCGCTCTCCGCCGTATTCCAATTCGTTCTCTGAGAAAACCTCATGCAATCGTCCCGTAACGCCTGGGTAGTGGGTCCGTTTGCCGGGAAGCTATCCTACCCTCGCGACAAAAAATAAAATACGTCGCGAGGGTGGGACACCCAGCCGTACCTTTCAAACTGCGCCATCTCCGTAACGCCCATGCAATGCCTCATCGGGCACAATAATCGCAGGCATCCTTTTCACCATACACGGATGCGGACCCGATTCCTTTAAGGAGCTTCGATTGAGCCTGCGCGCAGTTGTCTTTGACTATGGAATGGTTCTGACCGGCCCACGCGACCCTGATCTTCTGGCCGAAATGGTCCGGCTCACCGGCCTTTCCACCGAGCGTTTCGAGCAGCTCTATTGGGCCGACCGGCACGCCTTCGACGAAGGCAGACTCACCGGCCTCGAATACTGGCGGAAGATTGCCCGCGACGGCGATCTTGCCTTGCCGGATGAGGAAATCCGCCGGCTCGACCGGCTCGATGGAAAATTGTGGTCCACGGTGAACGAGCCGATGGTGGCATGGCAAGCGCGGCTCAAGGAGCGCGGGCTCCTGACCGCGATTCTCTCCAACATGGGCGACTCCACGCATAAAACCCTGCTCGGCACGCATGGTTGGATTGCCAACTTCGACGTACACGTGTGGAGCTACCAGCTACGCGTTGCCAAGCCCGATCCGGCGATTTACCTTCACACGCTCGAACAGCTCGCCGTTCCGGCTCCGCAGGCGCTCTTCATCGATGACAAGGATGAGAACATCGCCGCAGCGCAGGCGCTCGGCATGAAAGCCATTCAATTTTCGACAGCGGACCAGCTTCGCGCCGACCTGATCGCCTGTGGGTTCGACGCGGAACTGCCGTTGCCGTAGGGCTTGTAACCCGGAAGTTAGATTTGAGCTTTTTAACGAGTTAGCCGCGCAGAGCGCGATAGCAAGTTAGCACGCCAGCGAACGGCTGGGAGGGACTCGTGCTATCCCCCTTTCAGGAGGTTGCTTCCAGGAGCCGCTCCACAGCCGGCGAGTCCGGTGCCGTGCGGCCTGTTCCGGCAGTTCGTTACACTGGCTCCATGCCACTGCGCCTTTATGCGGCCACTACCAGCCAGGGAAAGCTCCGCGATTTCAACACCGCTGCCCAGTCCTTCCAGATCGAGATTGAGCCGCTGACGGTTCTTGCCACAATTTCTGCGCCGGAAGAGACCGGCGCAACCTTTGCCGAGAACGCGGCGTTGAAAGCCGTCTATTATTCGCGCTTTGCGCCGGAAGAGATTGTGCTGGCGGACGATTCGGGGCTGGAGGTGGATGCGCTGGGCGGTGCGCCTGGCGTGCGTTCGGCGCGCTTTGCCGCGGACACCGGCCTCACGGACTCGCCCGACGCGCCGCTCGACAACACCGACGTGTGGAACAACATTGTGCTGCTACAAAAGCTCGCGGACGTGCCGGCAGAGAAACGGACGGCGCGGTATCGGTGTGTTCTGATGGCGGCGCGGAACGGCGAGATTTTGCACACGGCAGAGGGAGCAGTGGAGGGCGCGATTTTGGAAGCGCCGCGTGGAACTGGCGGTTTCGGTTACGATCCGCTCTTTTATCTCAGGGAGCTTGATAAGACGATGGCCGAGATCGACCTAGAAACCAAGCTGGGCCTGAGCCATCGTGGCAGGGCGTTGAAGGCGCTACTGGGGCAGCTTGGGGACTGAAGAATCCCCCTTGGAACATCGTACGATCCCAGGTCCCAACACCAGGGACTGGAGCACCCGGCGCTTCTGAGTTGGCATGGGCTTGAGACGGTGTAGGTTCATGCTGTCCCACCCTAGCCACAAAAACAAAGACGTGGCGAGGGTAGGGCGCCCGGCATAGGCGGTTCAGCCCCTCATTCCTTGTCTTTGAAGCTTCCATACATTACGGAGATCCAACTCAGGATCACGGTGAGCGTGCATCCCGCGAGGCCGACGAAGAACATGACCTCCAGAACGTGCATTGCAACCAGCCCAGTTTTCAGTGACATCCCGCAAACACTCCCATTCCGGAGAATCCCGCGTCCAGGCCGGAGCGCCCTTCGGCGTCCGCTGAACCATCCTTCTAATTCATAAAGAATTTGTATGGTATTCGTAAAGGAATCATTTTGTCCGGTCGCAGACGTGATGCCCGTCACAGTCCCCGGCCCACATTGCAAGACTAAGATTTTTCTGTGCTTGACTCGCCCAGCCCCCGTTCCCAATAATGCCTGGGTACTTTACGGCACAATCCTGTATTTCAATCCGGTATGCTGACTGCGCTATTCCCAGCGCTGCCTGCCCCCGCCAGCCTTCAGGAGCCAAACATTTCAATGGCAACCGCCAACCATCCCGCCGCGCCAAAACTCAGCACCGGAGTTCAGCCGCTACGCGCCGCTAAAGGCTCGTCCTTTCTGTGGCGCAAGCTCCACTCGCTCCTCGGCATCATTCCGATTGGCGCATTTCTCGTCGAGCATCTGCTCTCGAACTTCGAGGCGCTGAAAGGCCCGGCCGCCTACGCCGCACAGGTCAAGTTCCTGAACTCGCTGCCGCTGGTGCGCGTGCTGGAATGGACTTTCATCTTTCTGCCGATCGCCTACCACGCGATTTACGGGCTTTACATCTGGTTCCGCGGCAAATCGAATATCGTTTACTACCCGTGGGCCGGAAACTGGATGTATCTCGCCCAGCGCTGGACCGGGCTGGTCGCCTTTCTCTACATCGGCTACCACGTGGCTACACAGCGCTTTCTGGGCGTGAGCCTGCCGGAGAATCCGGGGGCATCCTTCCATAAGGTGCAGGCTGAGCTCTCGAACCCGGTGATCCTCGCGTTTTATGTGATTGCCATGATTGCCATCTGCTGGCATTTTGCCTACGGTATATGGCTCTTTGCGGCCAAGTGGGGCATTACGCCCGGCGTGAAGTCGCGCAAGCGCTTCGGCTACCTCTGTGCCGCGTTTGGTCTTGCGCTCGCCATCATGGGACTGGCCGGCATCTGGGCTTTTGTGAGCCCACAGTACAAGAACGCGCCGGAAAATGTGCAGGTCACAACGCTGGTGGAACCCGGTCGCTGACCGCTGATTTCTAAAAAGGAAAATCATTCATGGCATCACCCAGAATCATCGTGGTTGGCGGCGGACTCGCTGGACTTTCGTCCGTCATCAAAATTGCCGAGGCCGGCGGCAGCGTGGACCTCTTCTCCATCGTCCCGGTCAAGCGCTCGCACTCCGTCTGCGCGCAGGGCGGTATTAATGCCGCGAAGAACCTCAAGGGCGAGGGCGACACTACCTGGCAGCACTTTGACGATTCGATCTATGGCGGCGACTTTCTGGCTAACCAGACGCCGGTGAAGGCGATGTGCGAGAATGCGCCGGCGGTGATCGACCTGCTCGACCGTATGGGAGTGCCTTTTAACCGCACGCCGGAGGGCCTGCTCGACTTCCGCCGCTTTGGCGGAACGCTCTATCACCGTACGGCCTTTGCCGGCGCGACGACCGGCCAGCAGCTTCTCTACGCGCTGGACGAGCAGGTGCGGCGCTTTGAGTCCGAAGGCAAGGTGAAGAAGTACGAGGGCTGGGAGTTTCTCTCCGCGATTATTGACTCGAAGGGCGTGGCGCGTGGGATTACGGCGATGAACCTGCGCACAATGGAATTGCGCGCCTTCCCTGCCGACGCGGTGATTCTGGCAACGGGCGGCGTGGGCGCGCTCTTCGGCAAGAGCACCAACTCTGTTGTCTGCACGGGGTCGGCACAGTCGGCGGTCTTTCAGCAGGGCGCGTATTACGCGAACGGCGAGTTCATCCAGGTACACCCAACGGCGATTCCCGGTGAGGACAAGCTGCGGCTGATGTCGGAGTCGGCGCGTGGCGAGGGTGGGCGTGTGTGGGTTCCGCGCAAGGCGGGCGACAAGCGCGTCTTCAGCCAGATTCCCGAGTCCGAGCGCTGGTACTTTCTGGAAGAGTGGTATCCGAAGTACGGTAATCTGGTGCCACGCGATGTAGCGACGCGCGCCATTTTCAAGGCGGTTTACGAGTACGGCCTGGGCATCGACGGCCAGCCGATGGTCTACCTCGACCTGTCGCATATTGACCGCGAGACGCTGGACCGCAAGCTCGGCGGCATTCTGGAAATCTATGAGAAGTTCGTCGGCGACGATCCGCATGAAGTGCCGATGAAGATCTTCCCCGGAATGCACTACACGATGGGCGGCCTGTGGGTGGACTTCAACCAGATGACGAACATCCCCGGCCTCTTTGCCGTGGGCGAGTGCGAGTACCAGTACCACGGAGCCAACCGGCTGGGCGCGAACTCGCTGATGAGCTGCATTCACGGCGGCTTTATCACCGGGCCGATTGTGATGAAGTATGCGAAGAGCGTGGATGCCGTGGAAGGCGACGGTGGCGCGGCGGCGGAGCTTGCCCGCCAGGCCGAGATCAACAAGGCTCTCATCAGCAATCAGGGCACGGAGAATCCCTTCAAGCTGTGGCGCGAATTGGGCCAGACGATGACCGAGCACGCAACCGTCATCCGCTACAACAAGGGCTTGCAACAGGCCGACCAGAAGATTATGGAACTGATGGACCGCTACAAGAGCGTGAACCTGAGCGACAAGAGCCAGTGGGCCAATACGAGCTTCGCATTTGCGCGGCAGCTTAAAAACATGCTGGAGCTTTCGCGCGTCGTGGTGCAGGGCGCGTTTCTGCGCGACGAGTCGCGCGGCGCGCACTACAAGCCGGATTTTCCGGACCGCAACGACGAGAAGTTTCTGAAGACGACGAAGGCTCGCTTCACAGGCGAGGTGGAAGGTCCGAGCTTCGAGTTTGAAGAGGTCGACACGCAGTTCATCACGCCGCGCCCGCGCCGCTACGACGCCGCAAAGTAATCGAGGGAGACTGACGAATGGCAACCAAAACCGTAACACTCGAAATCAAGCGTCAGGCCAGTCCCGACTCGCCCGCTGTGTGGGAGAAATTCGAGCTCGAATGGCGTCCCGGCATGAACGTTATCTCCGCCATGATGGAGATTGCCGCCAATCCAGTTACAGTTGATGGTCGCGAGACGACGCCGATCAGCTACGACTCGAATTGCCTGGAAGAAATTTGCGGCTCCTGCGCGATGCGGATTAACGGCAAGGCGCGGATGGCTTGCTCTGCGCTCGTTGACAATCTCGAACAGCCGATCAAGGTCGAGCCGCTCTCGAAGTTCCCGCTTGTCCGCGACCTTCAGGTGGACCGCAGTGTTCTCTTCGAGAATCTTAAGGCGGTGCAGGCATGGGTTCCCATTGACGGCACTTACGATCTTGGCCCCGGACCGCGCGTTTTTCCGGCACAGCAGGAGGTCAGCTACCCGCTCTCGAACTGCATCTCGTGCACCTGCTGCATGGAGGTCTGCCCGCAGTTCAATGAAGCAACGGGCTTTGTGGGCGCGGCGACGATTGCGCAGGTGAAGCTCTTCAACAACCACCCCACCGGCAGGGTCCTAGCCGAGGAGCGTCTGCGGGCGCTGGCCGGCGACGGCGGCGTGCAGGAGTGTGGCTTCGCGCAGAATTGCGTCGAGGTCTGCCCCAAGCAGATTCCGCTCACGGACGCCATCAGCGACATCAGCCGCGATGTGCTTTTCCAAAAAGCCAAGGATCTCATCCGAAGCTAACTTGAACCCTTAAAATCAGTTACGGAAGAACTGGAAACGGGCGCGGCCAACACTGCGCCCGTTTTTTATGGCCCGTTTCTTTATGCCTGACCAGAAATTCTTACGAAATCCTCACGACTCTCTTTCAGCCGCTTTGCGATCTCGGGCTTAGCCTGATTTGCGGCCCGGTAGGATTTGGCGCGATGCCGATCCCCGGCCTGTACCGCTTCCCTATCCAGGATGAGGCGGCTGAAAGGGATTCCAATGTTCCGGCGTTTTGCCATGCTGCGCAAGCAGTTCCTTCCGATCTCTCTACTTGCTTTCCTCTTCGTTTTCCATTGCCAGCCAGGAGATTCGCAGACTGCCTCCGATCCGCAGAACAAGACTGACGGCTCCGACACCAACGCGGCGCTTCTCAGGGAGCTTGAAGCGATGAAGCATCGCATTGAAGAGCTGGAAGCGCAACTGAGGGCGCAGCACGCAGTCGGTGCGGCGCCTGCAGCGCAACCGGCAGCCGCGCCGCGGGAGGATGCGGCTGTTCCCGCTTCCACGGCCCCGGCGGCAACAGCAACCGCTTCCATTGCCTCGCCTGCGACGGCAACAACCACCGTCGCGTCCGCCGCGTCCACCGAGAAGAGCGCTCCGTTTGCCTTTGCCGATTTCACCTGGCTCAATGGCAATCCGCGCACAAAGGACGCGGCCTTCGACTCGCCCTTCTTTACGCCGGAGATTCGCGCGGACATCGATTACACCTACGACTTCCGCCACCCGCAGGACGATACCATCGGCGGCTCAAGCGAAGTTTTTCGCGCCAACGAGGTGCAATTGACGCAGCTCGGCGTGGGGGGCGATTTTCACTACGACAACGTGCGCGCCCGCTTTATGACGCAGTACGGCATGTATTCCACTACTACGGCGCGCAACGACGCCAGCTACTCGCGCGGCAACTGGGACCTGGCCAACGCGTATCGCTATCTCTCCGAAGCCTACGGCGGCTACCACTGGAACGCGCTGCATGGCATCAATGTCGATGCGGGCATCTTCATGTCTTATGTGGGCCTCTTCAGCTACTACAACTTCGACAACTGGGCCTATCAGCCTTCGTATGTTTCGTCCAACACGCCGTGGTTCTTTACCGGCGTGCGCACACAGATTTTTCTCTCGGACAAGCTAAAGATTGAGCCGTGGTTCGTGAACGGCTGGCAGTCCTATGGGCGATTCAATAACCGTCCCGGCGTCGGCGGCCAGATACTTTGGCGGCCAAACGGCAAGCTCTCCATTCTCGGCAATCAATACGCGCTCGGCGAAGATGTGCTAGGCGTTCCGGGCCGCGTGCGCTACCACACGGATGACAGCGTCCAGTACAAATATTTCGACCGCCAGGCGCGCGGTCTCGATAAAGGCGCCTTCTCGCTCACCTTCGACGCGGGATGCGAGCACGGCGGTAATGTAGCCGCAGGCACCAGCGTAAGCTGCGCGGGCAACTCCGCAAAAGGCCCCAAGCAGAGCTTTCTTGGCTACATGATTTACAACCGGCTGTGGTTCGACCGCGACCTCTTCGCCATGACACTGGGCGGCGGCGCGATCAACAACCCCGGACGCTACCTGGTGCTGTTGCTGCCGATCAACGGCGCAACGGCAACTTCCGGCACGCCCTATTTCACGGAGAATCCCGGCGACAAGTTCAAGGCCTGGGATGCGTCGGCAACCGTGGACTACATGCCGAGCCAGTACATCACGTGGAGGCTGGAATACAATCACCGCGCCGCGGATGTGCCTTACTTTACCGGTCCCGGAGGCATTACACCGCCGGGCGGTAACACGGGAGCACCGGGTTCCCTCGTGCCCGGATGGACGCCCGACCTGCGCAAGACCGAGAACCGCATGACGGGAGCGATTCTGGTGAAGTTCTGATTTAGTTGAACTGCGCGCCCTCGGAACGGAAAATCCTCCGGGGACATGGCAGTTTCATTTTTCCTGATCTCGGAAGCCCGTGCCCCACCCTTGCGACTTTTTCCTGTCGCAAGGGTGGGATAGCTAGAAGCCGGCGATCCAGCTTTGCAGCACTGCCGGGAAGCATCCAGCGAGAACCACTGCCGCAGCAATCGCGAGCAGGACGAGCAGTGTGATCGGGGCAACACTAATCGGCGTCTCGTCCACGGCCGGCATTACGTAGGCGCGCTTCAGCACTTGCAGATAGTAGTAGAGGGAGACGGCGGACATTGCCACGGCCAGCGCTACCAACACAAACGGAACTGCGCCTGCATTGACACCGAGCACCGCGGCAAAGAGATTGAACTTGGCCCAGAAGCCGACGAGCGGCGGGATGCCGGCGAGCGAGAGGAAGAGCACGAGCAGCACTCCGGCCAGCAGTGGGTTGCGCTTGTGCAGGCCGAGGAAGGCGTCGAGCTTGTCGCTGCCTGTGGCTTGCTCCACTGCACCGACTGCTCCGAACGCACCAACTGTTGTCAGGCCGTAGGTCAGGATGTAGTAAAGAATCGCCTGCGCGCTCTTTGGTCCATAGGAGGAATACGCCAAAGCGACCAGCATGTACCCCGCGTGCGCTATCGCCGAGTAAGCCAGCAGGCGGCGGACGCTGGTTTGCGCCAGCGCGGCCAGGTTGCCAACGAGCATCGATGCAACCGCCAGCACGGCAAGCAGAATCGACCACGGCCCTGCCAGGCCGAGCCACTTCGGCGGAGGTCCAATGTGGCCCACGAAAAATACGACATGCCGCACATTGCCAAACGGATGCAGAATCGCCGTTCCCAGCGCAATCAGCAGCGCAAAGCTGGCAACCTTCGAGACCGACGCGATGAATGCCGCCGCCGGGGCCGGCGCGCCTTCATAAGTGTCCGGAGCCCACAGGTGGAATGGCACAGCCGCCACCTTGAAGCCGAGCCCCGCGGCAATCAGTACCAGAGCCGCGTAAAACAGCGGGCTACCGGAACCGTAGGAGGTAATTGCGGCCAGCACGATCTGATGCAGATCGGTCGAGCCTGCAAGCCCATACAGATAGCTGAAGCCGAAGAGCAGAAACGCTGCGGACATTCCGCCGAAGAGGTAGTACTTGAGCGATGCCTCGGCGCTCTTTGCGGAGGATTTGGCGAAGGCCGTGAGAATGTAGAGCGCAATGCTTAGCAGTTCAAGGCCGACGAAGATAACAAGCAGGTCGCGCGCGGCGGAGATTACGATGCCTCCGGATGCAGCCATCAGAACAACGGCTACAAATTCGCCGGGATTACGCGTAAAGTCCGAATCGATAAGCAGCAGAATCGTGACTGCGGTGAGAACCAGCACGCCCATCTGCGCCACGGCGGAGACGCCGCCATTCGCAAGCACGAGCAAGTCGCCGACTGAGAACCCGGAGCCGGTCTGAATGCCGATCGCCCACATTGCCGCGCCACAGCCTACAACGCCTAGAATGGCCGCAATCGCTGCACGCGCCTTCATTGTAGCTTTGCGTAGGAAGGCGAAATCGACGATCAGAACCACAAGCGCTGCGACTTCGAGCGCGGTTTCGGGGAGCGTTACGCGGAAGAGGTCTGTGTAGTTCATTGCATCCCTCCCGCGAGCAGCGCCTTGACTGCCGGCTCAATCGTATCGAGCAGCAGGCGTGGGTAGAGGCCGACGACAAGGCTGGCAAGCCCGAGCAGCGCGGTGCCCGTTACCTCAGGCCAAGTGATTGCGGCCAGTTCGTGCCCGTGATCGTGCAGGTGCGGCGCGGGCGGTGTGTCGCTGAAGAAGGCTTTCTGCAAGGCGCGCCAAGTGTATGCCACACCGACGACGATGCCGATGCCGGCCGCTGCCGTCCAGAACGGATTGGCCTTCCACGAGCCGACGAGCACCTGTAACTCTGCGACGAAACCGGAGAAGCCGGGCAGGCCCATCGAGGCGATGCCGGCGATGGTAAACGCCCATGCGGCAAAGGGCAGGCGCTTCGAGAGGTGCATGGTTTCAAGCTCCGCGAGCTGCCGTGTGTGGGTGCGCTCGTAAACGATGCGGCCTACGATGCCGAAGAGCAACCCGGCGAGAACGCCGTGCGAGAACATTTGCAGCACCGCGCCGGTGACGCCGATCTGGTTGAGCGTCATGAGGCCGAGGAGCACAAAACCCATGTGGCTGACGCTCGAATAGCCGATGACGAACTTGAAGTCCGTTTGCACGAGCGCCACGAGCGCACCGTAGATGATGCCGATGACCGCGAGGACGGCGAATACATCGCGCCAGGAGCCGATGCCGATCAGCGACCAGCCCCACGGGTCCATGCCGTGCGGAAAGAGGCCCATTGCGACGCGCAGGCAGCCGTAAGCGCCAAGCTTCATTACTACGCCGGCTAGCAGCATGGATGCGGCCGTGGGCGCGGCTACGTGGCCGGTGGGCGCCCAGGTGTGGAATGGCCACATGCCGGCGAGAATGGCAAAGCCGACGAAGACCAGCGGGAAAGCCCACATCTGGAAGTGCGCGGGCAGCCCGGCTCGGGCGAGATCGACGAGGCCCGTGGAATGACTGCCAGCCGTGGCGTAGGCGGCGAGCATTCCGATCAGCACCATTGCCGAGCCGACGAACGAGTAGAGCGCCAGCTTCATGGCTGCGTACTCTTTGCGCGTCGAGCCCCAGATGGCGATGAGGAAGTACTTGGGCACGATGGCGATTTCGTAAAAAGCGAAGAGCAGGAAGAGATCGAAGCTGAGGAAGACGCCGTAGACGCCGCCGATGAGAGCGAGGAAGAAGGCGAAGAACTCGTTGGTGCGCAGCTCGATGTTCCAACTGAAGAGCACGCCGGCAACGGCGGCGAGGCCGGTAAGCAGAACGAGCACGCGGCTGATGCCGTCGGCGGCGAGCATGAAGTGAATGCCCATGGCGGGAACCCATGGCAGATCGACGAGCACGACGCGCCCCTGCCCTGCCTCGCGGATGAAGCCGGCGACGGCGATGACAAGGCCGGCGAGCGCGACGAGGAGCGCCAGGGCTCGAGCAAGCGCGGGTTTGCCCTTGGGCAGCAACGCTTGGGCTGCTGCGCCGGCAAAGGATAAATAGATGGTCCAGGCAAGCATCGCTTCTTAAAATCTCCAGTGAGCCAGCAGGTTCACCACCGTCGGGTTAATGCCATCCACAATAAGCTGCGGCAGGAGGCCGATGAGCAGCATGAGCGCTATGACCGGCGCGAGCGCGATTCGCTCGCCCGTATGTAAATCGGTAAATCCCGTCCAACGCTCCGGCACGGGGCCGGTAAAGACTTTCTGAATTACGGTGAGGATTACCGCCGCGCTGACAAGCAGGCCGAGCACGCTGACCGTGGCCGAAACCCAGGCCAGCGGAAAGACACCGCGGAAGATGAGGAACTCGCCGACGAAGCCGTTGAGGCCGGGCAGGCCGAGCGACGAGAACAGCGCGATTCCCATGAGGCCGGCAAAGACCGGCGCGGGCTTGCGAAGGCCGCCGAAGTCGTCGATGCCGCGAATGCCTCCGCTGCGCTCCTGTAACAGAGCAACGAACCAGAAGAGTGCGGCGGCAGTGATGCCGTGGTTGAACATTTGCAGGATGACGCCGTTGAGCGCGGCGGCCTGGCTAGCCTGCGTGGCTGCGCCTGTGGCCGGAACCGCGAGGGCAAAGATGCCGAGCAGGCAGTAGCCGAGGTGATTGACCGACGAGTAGGCAAAAACACGCTTGAGATCCTTTTGCGCGGCGGCGGCCCATGCGCCCATCACGACCGTGACGACGGCGAGCACCAGCAGCGGCGTTCGCAACTGGGAATACTCGTGGCCGAAGAGCGGCAGCGCGATGCGAAGGATGCCATAGACTCCCATCTTCGACATGGCGCCGGTGAGCAGCATGGTGACGGGCGAAGGTGCCTCGCTGTACGCCGCAGGCAGCCAGGTGTGGAAGGGCATGAGCGGCGTTTTGACCGCGAACCCAGCGAGAACGCCGACCGCGAGCCACGGCATGATAGGGCCGAGGTGCGCGACGACGACCTGTTCCAGCTCGCCGGTGGAGGCCATCAGCGAGAGATGGTTGAAGTCCATGCTGCCGGTGGGGAGAAAGACGCCGAGAAAGGCGAGCAGCAATGGGACGGAGCCAGCCATGGTGTAGACGAAGAACTGCGTGGCAGCCGGTCCGCGCTTCGCTCCGCCCCACAACTTGATGAGGAAGAAGGCCGGGATGAGGCTCAGCTCCCAGAAGAGAAACCAGTGGAAGAAATTCTGCGTGGTGAAGGAACCGAAGAGGCAGGCTTCGAGCAGCAGTACCAATGCGAAGTAGAGATTGGGCTGGCGGTGCACGTGGTGCGCCGCGTCAATCGACATGAGCGCGACGATGGCGGAGAGCACGAGCATCAGCGTACCGAGGCCGTCCACGCCGAGGCGATATTCGATGCCAAGCGACGGCGCCCAGGCGTGCTGCTCGATAAAGCCCATGCTGCCGTCGGCGGGCAGATGCGCCCAGACTACAAGCGCAACTGCGAGGCTTGCCACGGCGGCGAGAATGGCGACGAGACGCGCGGATTTACCGGCAAAGAGAGCAATCGCGGCGCCAGCCACGGGCAGCAGAGTCAGCAGCGTTAAGAGAGGAAAGTCTTTCATCCAGATTCCGTTCATGGGCGGCTGCTCCAGATGAGAATCGCGGCCAGCACCACGACGGCAACGGCCAGCAACCGCAGGTAGGTCTGTACGCGGCCCGTCTGCACGCGCGCCAGCAGACCGCCGCCTTGATACAGCTCCTCGCAGCCCTTGTCGAAGCCGCCGTTTACCCACTGGTTGTCAAAGAAGCGGTCAAAGCGGGCCAGTAGCCCGAAGGACAGCGTAATGAGAGAGACAATGCCGCCCCAGACGCGGCGGTCGAACCAGTCGGCCACGCGCGCCCACCACTTGTAGAAGGCGATGAAGGTTACGCCGTAAAGTTCGTCGATGTAGAGGCGGTTGCGGAGCGCGGCCCACACGGGCGGCACTGCTCTTTCGAGAGCGTCGGGAGCTTCCGATGCGGGCGACTTGCTGCCGTAGATCAACCAGCCGAGACCGAGACCGAGCAAAACGATTACGGCGGACGTGGCGAGCAGAGCGAGGAACTCCGGCTCGGCGAATTTTGCGAGCTCAACGGAGGCGGCATGGCCTTCAAGGAAGCTGCGGAACCAGGGCCACGCGGGAGT
>JAATFM010000248.1 GCA_015655195.1 Terriglobales bacterium | reverse complement strand
GACGAAGAGCATTTCCGCGCCATGTTCTCCGCGCATCCGGAGCTTGCGCCGAAAGACTTCTTTGACATGGAAGAAGAGAATTACTTCCCGCTTCCTGCGCACATCGGCGGCGAGCAGGAAGCAAGCTGTGATGCCTGTGCAAGCGCTAATGACTGAGTAACTAGGTTCGCTTCAAGAACCTGCAAACCGGAAGTGGAGAAGATTTGCCATGGGAATGACGATTGTCGAGAAAATACTAGCCCGTAACGCCTCACTTGACCGTGTCATTCCCGGGCAGATCGTGGAAGCCCGTGTCGATGTCGTGATGCTTCACGACATCGGGACGCCCGGTATACAGCGTCCTTTTCGCGAACTTGGAACTGGAAAAATAGCCGATCATGTCCGTTGCGTGATTGTTCCTGACCACTACGTGCCCGCTCCCACGGTGCAGGCGGCGGAAAATCTGAAGCTCACGCGCGAGTGGGCACAAAGCATGGGAGTGGAATACTACTACGAACCCGGCCGCGGAGGCATCAGCCACCAGATCATGATCGAGCAGGGGCATTGTCTGCCCGGACAGATCATCGTGGCCCCCGATTCGCACGCAACCACCTACGGCGCTTGTGGCGCTCTCGGAACTGGACTCGGGGTTACCGATACGGCCATCGCTCTCGGAACCGGACAGCTTTGGTTCCAGGTGCCGGAGACGGTCAAGGTTGAGCTAACAGGTGAACTTAGTCCCTACGTGAGCGCCAAGGATATTGCGCTCTACCTTCTCAGAGAGTTCGGGGAAGATGAGCTCATCTACAAGGCAATCGAAATCGCCGGGCCAGCCACCGAGCGGCTGACCTTCGACGATCGCGCCTGTATTGCCAATATGGCCCTTGAGATGGGCGTGAAGACCTGCTTGTTCATACCTGATGCGGAGACGCTCTCGCGTCTGAGGCAGTACCGCCAAAATGTTCCCGACCCTGTCAGGCCGGATGCCAATGCCAAATATGCGCATGTCGCTTTTATCGACGTTTCCCTCATTCCGCCGATGGTGGCTGCGCCGCATAGCCCCTCCAACGGCAAGCAAATCTCCGAGGTTGTCGGCACCCGCATTCACCAGGCATTTCTCGGATCATGCACCAACGGGCGCATCGAAGACCTGCGCGTTGCCGCACGCATCATAAAAGGCCGCTCGGTTCATTCCGGAGCGCGCATGATTGTCACGCCGGCTTCGCAGAAGACCTATAAGCAGGCCATCGCCGAAGGGCTTATTCAGATCTTCCTTGATGCAGGCGCATTGGTTACCAATCCGGGTTGCGGCGTCTGCATTGGCGGTCATCTTGGACTGATTGCCAAGGACGAGGTGTGCATCTCGTCCTCCAATCGTAACTTTATAGGACGCATGGGCAGCCGACAGGGGCAGATCTATCTCGCGTCACCGGCCGTCGTTGCGGCATCGGCACTCGCGGGTGAAATCGCAGACCCGAGATCGATCGAGGAGAACTAAATGATCCGCGGAAGAGTTTGGAAATACGGGAAAAATGTCGATACGGATGCCATCTATCCGGCGCGTTATCTGGTTTACTTCGAACCTGCCGAAGTCGCAAAACATGCCATGGAAGACATCGATCCCGACTTTCTGAGCAAGGCCAAGCCGGGTGACATCCTGGTAGCCGAAACCAACTTCGGAACCGGCTCGGCGCGAGAGCAGGCGGCGATGACGCTCAAGTTCGCCGGCATCGGCGCGGTCCTTGCGGATTCTTTTAACCGCTGCTTTTATCGCAACGCCATCAATAATGCGCTGCCGGTTCTGTCCATGCGCGGCATCTCCCAGCAGATTGATGAGGGCGACGATGTAGAGATTGACCTTGAACATGGCCGAATCATTGACCACACTTCGGGCAAGGAGTTTCAAGCGGCGCCCATGCCCGAACTGTTGCAGAAGATTCTCGCCGCCAATGGCGCCATTGCCTACTACCGCGCCCATCCGGCAAAGATCGCGGAGCCTGTAAAGTCCGCCGGAGCGGCGTGTGTTGGGGAGTCCTGCCGTGAGTGAGACATCGGGTGCTTGTTGCGGCGAAGGTTCTACCCGTTGAAAACCGAATTCAGCTATCTCATTCCGCGGTTGCTGTCACTCGAAAGCAAATCCGGAGCGGATGAAAGTGAGGAGAGCAGTTCATGATATTGACCGATCAGGAAAAGAAAATGTTGGATGGCGAGGAAGGGTATCCCGCCCAGAAGGCGATGCAGATCCTCGTTCGATTGGGCGAAATCTACGACGCCGATCGCATGATTCCAGTCAGCAAAGTACATATGCCCGGTTCCTCTGTTGTCGTTGCGGGCGAGGCTGGCACACGCCTGGTGGAAAAGATGGCGGCGCAGGGCGGGCACTTCAAGGTTTTTACTACCTTAAATACGGGCGCAATCGACATGGGGTCCTGGAGCGAGATTGGCTATTCCCGCGAAACCCACGATCTGCAGCAACGGCTGACCCGCGCCTATGAAAAGCTCGGCGCCCTGGCCTGCCACACATGTACGCCTTATCTCATCGGCAGCGTTCCTCGCCTGGGGGAACACATTGCCTGGGGCGAGTCGTCGGCCATTGCTTTTGTCAACTCTGTGTTTGGCGCACGCACCAATCGCGAGGGCGGCCCATCGGCTCTGGCTGCGGCGTTGACGGGAGTGGTGCCGAACTATGGCTTTCACCGCCAGGAAAATCGCTACGGCCAAATCCACGTCAAGGTAGCGACGGCTTTGTCCGGCACTGTCGATTACGGCAGCCTGGGCTATTGGGTGGGCAGGCGAACTGACAGCAAAATCCCCGTCTTCACGGGCATTCCCAAAGACGTTACTACCGATCAACTCAAGATGCTGAGCGCTGCCCTGGCATCTTCCGGGTCCGTCGCTCTCTATCACATCGTAGGAGTTACTCCGGAAGCCGCCGACTTCGAAACTGCCTTCGGTGGACACCAGCCTGTCGAAGTCCTCACCTTTGAGCGCAGCGGACTGCGCGAGAGCGAGGGCCTGCTCAATAAGCATCAGAACCAACCGGTTTCGATAGTCGTCATCGGGTGTCCCCACGCTTCCATCCAGGAGATCGAGTCGATTGCGAAACAGCTCGATGGCAAGAAGATTCATGACGGAATGGAGCTTTGGATTACAGCAGCGCAGCCGGTTAAGGCTTATGCCGAGCGGTGCGGGTTTGAACAGACGATTCTTGCCGCCGGTGGACGCATTGTGACCGACACCTGCCCGATCCTCTCGCCCATGGGCTATCTGGCAAAGGCCAGGAACATGCACGCTCTGGCTACCAATTCCGCAAAGCTTGCTCACTACGCGCCCGGCCAATGGGGAATGCCTACGTACTACGGCAGTCTGGAAATGTGTATTCAGATTGCGATTGACGGCGCCGCAAGAACCGTTTCACTAGGAGAACGTCATGAAGGTTGACCACTTCAAAGGTCGCAAAATCGTAGGGGGTAAAGCGCGGGGCCAGGCGTTGGTTAGCCCGGAACCTATCTGTTTCCTTGGCGGCGTTGATGTCAAAACCGGATGGGTCACGGAAGTGGGCCATTGTCTGGAGGGCAAAAACATCGCGGGGAAAGTTCTGGTCTTTCCCATCGGCAAGGGATCGACCGGCGGTTCCTATCTCATCTTTGAATCAGTCGAGAACGGGGTGGGACCTTGCGCGATCGTCAATCGCACCGTCGAACAGGTGACCGCCATCGGCTGCATCATTGCCGAGATTCCCATGCTGGATCAGGTCGAGCCCGACCCCATCGATTTCATTCACGACGGCGACTGGGTCGAGGTCGATGCAGATGCCGGTACTCTTCGCATCCTGAGCAACGACGAAGCGCGCGAGTTGTCAGAATCGGCCTTGCACGGAGCCGCGGCGCGTTAACAGGGCAATCGGAGTTTCGCTGAGAGTCCCGCATTGGGCGGCACTCTTCACAAGCAGGGAAGTTAAAGGAAGGAGATGGCTATGGCAGACACTTCATACGCTGAATATCGCAGCCGTCTGATGAAGTTATCCACCACAAATATTGCGGATGCACTCGACGCGCTCAATCTCAAAGGGGCCACGTACGGAATCCGGCCCATGTGGGAGAGCGCCGGTAAAGTGGCAGGCAAGGCCGTTACCGTAAAAATCGCGGCGGCGGGTTTAACCAAGAGCAAGAACCATCTCGGCGTGAAAGCCATTGAGCAAGCGGAAGCGGGCGACATCGTCATTATCGATAATGGCGGTCGGCTCGACACTTCCTGCTGGGGTGGTATCCTCACCAACGGGGCGAAAATGAAGGGCCTGAGCGCAGTCGTGGTCGATGGCGCAGTCCGCGATCTGGATGACAGCATCGAAGCGGGCTTTCCTGTTTATGCCCGCGGCACCGTCGTTGCCACTGCCCGAGGCAGGATCATGGAAGAGGCCACCAACATCATGATCCAGTTTGGCGGGGTGCAAGTGCGCCCCGGCGACACGGTCATGGGCGACCGCAGTGGTGTCGTTGTCATCCCCCAGGAAAGGATTGCGGAGGTTCTCGAAAAGGCCGAGCAATTCTATGCCAAGGAGGAGCAGATGGTCGCCGACATCCGGGCCGGCATGTCCATGCTTGAGGTGGACAACAAGTATAATTACGAAAAAATGCTCAAGTGACGGAGGAAACATCCGACATTACGGGTACGAGTCCGCTCTCCGGTATTCCGGGATGCCATCTGATGAAAGAGGAATGGGTTATTTTCCCGGCCGGCCGTGACGCTAGCTCTTGTTCTTGACTTTGGCTGTTCCTTCGCTTGAGATACGGCCGAAAAACGAGGCGGAAGATCTTTGCCCCGGAGCAGCATCGAAAGCAGGAGGAGTACAGATGAAATCGACCCGTAGCGATCTGGTTTACGAGCATGTGGTCAGGCAGATATTCAATGGCAATCTTCTTCCTGGAGAAAGAATCCTCGAACACGAGATCGCGGCGGAACTTAGCGTAAGCAAGACCCCCGTACGAGAAGCCTTGAACAAGCTTGCCAGTGAGCATCTGGTCGAATCGAGAGGCCGGCTCGGCAGTTACGTGGCGAAGATTCCTGACGGCAACGTTGTTGCTCTCTATGAAGCCCGGCTTATCGTCGAGCCGCCCCTCGCCCGTTGGGCCGCAGAACGCGGCGAAAGCAAAGAAATTGCTGTTCTCGAACAGTCTCTTTTGCAGCAGCAGGAAGCTTTTAGCAACGCGGATAATGCCATATTCCTTGAGCAGGATCGGCGTTTTCATGAATACGTGGCCTACATGGCGCGTAATCCAACCATGCTTCAGGCGCGCAAGAGCATCAGCAATCAGATCGCTTTGATGCAGGCCATCTCGTTTCTCGGAAGGCAGCGCAGTACCAGCACGGCCGTCAAGGAGCACGAAGAAATTCTTCGTGCCATCCAACAGCGCGATGGGGAGCGAGCGTTTGAAGCCATGCGCATCCACATCGACAATCTGCTGCAGGAGAAAAAACTCATGGTCGCACGCCGGGTCGAGGAACTTGCGTCCGATCCGCGTCGGGATCGTCCAACGCTTAGTTCTGCGGGTGGATCGCGAGAGCAGCGGTTCGAGATGACTCATTAGGATACGGCAGCAGGGGCACTGTTGCCGTGAGCCTCGTCTTTCGGTGTGACGGCGGCGCGGCAGGCAGGAAAGCAGTACGGCTATAGGTGAGTCTTTGGTGAACGAATATAAGATTGCGCTCCTTTCGGGTGATGGCGTCAGCGCAGAGTTGATTGAGTCCGCATCCCTCGTTTTACAGACGGCTGCGGCAAAGTCCCACGGCTTCCAACTTCAATTCCACACTTATCCGTATGGAAAAAAGGCTTACGAGCAATGCGGAGCGGCATGTCCTCCCGAAACTTTGGCAGGCATTCAATCCAGCGTCGCCGCTCTGCTCGGCGCGGTGTGCGTCAAAGGAATTCCTTCTCCCAGCCCCATCGGCTTCCTGCGCAAGGAACTCAATCTGTTTGCCGATGTGCGCCCTGTTCGCTCATTTCCCGGCGTATGGTCGCTCCGGCCCGACATCGACATGGTTTGCATCCGTGAAGCCACGGAAGGTTTCATCGCCGATCGAAACTTGTACAAGGGCTATGGAGAATTCATGCCCAGCGAGGACCAAGTCTTGTCCCTGCGCGTCATCAGCCGGCAAGCCTGCGAGAGAATCGCGAAGTTCGCTTTCGAATACGCCCGAAAAAACAAACGCAAAAAGATCACCGCCCTGCATAAGGCGAATGTTCTCAAGATGGGCTGCGGTCTGTTCCTTGAATCGGTCCAGCACATCGCGGCCGATTATCCCGATATTGAACTATGCGACGAGTCCGTCGATACTGCTGCAGGCAACCTCATTAAAGACCCGGGCAGCTACGATGTCCTGCTCACCACGAACCTCTTTGGCGATATTATTTCCGACGAGGCCGCGGGACTTGTTTCCAGTCTCGTGCCGACCGGCAATTTTGGAACATCGACACCCATGTTCCTGCCCATCGATCACAGTCCCCAATACTCCCAGGAAGGCAAGGGCACCATCAGTCCGCTCGGAATCATCCTATGCGCGTCCATGTTGCTTGAGCATTTGGGAGAACTGATCGCTTCGAACGCTGTGAAGCACGCGATGATAGAGCACCTGAAGGCTGTTCCGACTACGAGCCTTTCCACCCTGGCAATCGCGCACGACATTTGCGACCGGCTCTGATAGCGCATCCTGGCAGGAGATTGCGCTATGGACAGTCAGAAGTGCGATATGCCTTCATATCGAGGACGCATAGCCGAATAGCATCGCTCAGTTGCTTTCCGCGAGAGCGATAAATCTCCAAGACCGTCGTGTCCATTGACGCTTATATTGCTGCAAACGTTGGCCCCCACCACGGCGGGGGCCTGTCTGGCTCAAATCCTGCCGTTTCAGCAGCTTACTTGGCGGGCTCGGCCTTGGCGTACTTGCGGCGGAAGCGCTCTACACGGCCGGCCGTATCGACAAGACGCTGCTTGCCGGTAAAGAACGGGTGGCAGACCGAGCAGATTTCCACGTGAATGTCGCCCTTGTGGGTCGAACGGGTCTCAAAGTTGTTTCCGCAGGCGCAAAGCACGCGCACTGCTGCGTATTCGGGATGAATCTTTTCCTTGGGCATCGCTTTTGTACAAACCTTTCCTGCAAACCTGATTACTGTTTCCAGATAATCTTCCATAATGATTATAGGCTGAATTTTATCAATCGGCAATGACGGAATCCCTTGCCAGCGGCATCTGCGGGGCCTAGAATCCAGACCGAAAAACAAAACCAGATTGCACGCTGCCAAACCTGCGACAGATGCAACTGCAAGGAGGATTACCATGCGCCCGTTTTTGGTTGTCCTATGTGCTCTGTTCTCTCTCTCCGTCGTTCCTGCGGCGGCTGCCCAGGGGGCAGCCGTCACGCCACGCGTCAAGCAGATTTACAAGATGGACTGCGCCATCTGCCACGGCGACAACGGTAACGGCAAGACCGACACCTCCGCCAGCATGAACCTCATCCTGCTGGACTGGACCGATCCCAAGTCGCTGGCCGACAAGAAGGATCAGGGTCTTTTCGACGCTATCCGCAAGGGCACGGACAAGATGCCGCCGGAAGATGCCTCCCGCGTCAAGGACGACGAGGTTCGCGGCCTTGTCGCTTACATCCGCGGCTTGTCGAAGAACGCGCCGGCAGGCACGCCCGCTCCTGTGCCGGCTCCCGCACCGGCCCCGACACCGGCTCCTGCCGCAGCCTCGCCGGGAACCCGGTAGTGTATACCCCCCCTCGGTGCGCGTTTGTGCGCGCTCAGGGTGGGGGATTGACATCCAGATGTCTACTTCGTCAGCGCCTGCCGGATTCCCGCCTTGGCCAGCGGTGCCATGATGGCGTAGCCGGCGGGTAGCGGGTGGACCCCATCTTTGCTTAGGCTGGTGGGGAGGCCGTTCTGCGCGTCCTTCATCGCGGAGTGGTAATCGACATACGGATAGCCTTTGCTCTCCGCGTAGGACTTGATCCACGCGTTGATGGCAATGATCTTCTGCGAGGGATCGCCCACCTCAGGCCGCCACGGGAACTTGTCCGACGGAGGAATCGAGCAGAGCGCCACGCGAATTTCGTTCGCCGCGGCAAGCTCCGCCATGGACTGGATGTTTCCCTCGGTTTGCTCGGCTGTCATCGGCCCAGTGTTGCCGGCAATGTCGTTGGTCCCGGCTAGAATTATCACTACTTTCGGGTGCAGGTCGATCACATCCTGTCGGAAGCGCACCAGCATCTGCGGCGTGGTTTGCCCGCTGATGCCGCGGTTGATGTATGGCTTGCCGGGGAAGGACTGGTCCAGATGCCAGCCCTGGGTGATCGAGTCGCCCATGAAAACCACGCGATTTTCGCCGGGAGCCGGCGCGCCAAGCTTTATGTTGTCCTCCCGAAAGCGCCCCAGAGCGGCGAAGTCAGCGGGCGGCTGCTTGCTGTGGCTGTCCGCCGTTTGCGCGGCAGGCTGCACGACGGGTGCGCTCTGGGCGCGGGCATAAAAGCCGGGGAAAAGAATAGCCGCAGTCATTGCGGCGAAGAAGAAAGCTTTTCGTACAAATTTCGGAACCAATTTTTGCACAGCGAATCTCCGAGAATCATGGAATGCCCACAATATACCCTCCGCGACCCACATCCCGCGCGACCGGCTTCCTCTGCATCAGGCTGGAAAAAGCGGTAGGCTGGAAGAAGCCATGAGCAGCACATGCAACATCTGCGGAGGAGCCGGATTGGTTCGCGTCGTGGGCCAGGACGGCCGCTGGGTCTCGCGCGACTGCCAGTGCCAGGAGCAGGAGCGCGAGGAGCGCCGCCTTGCCGCCGCGCACATCCCCGAGCGTTACCGCCATTGCACTCTCGACAGCTTCGATTCGAGCTATCGCGGCGCTGACCCCACACTTGGCACGGCCCTGATGACCGCCCGTAGATTCGCCGACTCCTACCCGGTTGAAACCGCCGGTCGCGGCATTCTCTTTGTTGGCTCCATCGGCGTTGGCAAGACGCATCTCGCTACCGGCATCCTGCATCGGCTGTCCCGCGAGCGCGGCGTGCGCGGCCTCTTCTGCGATTACCGTGAGCTGCTCAAAAACATCCAGCACAGCTACAACCCGCAGGTTGCCACCACGGAGATGGAAGTGCTCCGGCCTGTTTATTCCGCCGAAGTTCTCATCCTCGACGACCTCGGCGCGCAGAAGCCCAACGAGTGGTCCTGGGACATTGTGGCTCTGATTCTCAACACCCGTTACAACGAGAAGCTCTCGACGATTATCACCACGAACTATCCTGACCTGCCGGCGGGCTCGGGCGAACTCTCCGACGCGCAGCGCGCTGCACGCGAGCCCACTCTCGGCGACCGCATCGGCGACCGAATGCGGTCGCGGCTCGCCGAGATGTGCGTCCGCGTGCCGATGACCGGCAGCGACTTCCGCCAGACGGTCAAGCGCGCCCGCTTCGGGGATTAGAACTGGCCGCTGCCCAAAAGGCAAAACGGGCACGCCTCTACTGAGGCGTGCCCGCTGATGGGAGAGGGATGAGTAGAGTCTGGGGGAGATGCGTTAGCTAAAAGAGCCAGATGCTTACCAGAGTGGCCAGCATGGCCGCTGCTGTCGTTGCCTGGTAGACCAGGTCTTCGGCACGGCGGCCGCGCAAGAGCCGCGCTGCCGCGCCGGAACACGATGCAAGGATGGGGGAGGGCTGCATCGGGAAATCCTGCCTTTCTTCGCCGCGGGGGCGAAAAGTCACTGCCTCAAAATGTTGGTTTCCTTACAATGGTGCTGGAAAAATCTTTCTCGTTTCCTGCGTTCTACAGAATTGGATGCAAAATTCCCGCTTGCCGATTTAGACACACCAGAATGAAACCAGTTGCGGAGCCAGCGAGGAACATTCTGGTACAACAGGCTGCCGGTTCCTTTACCGGCAACTGTTCCATTACCTGCACTATCGTCCCGCGGGTTCGATTCATCTGTGAAAATCTCGTTAGTCCACTTTCGCGCTCCTCCCTTTGGTAACGGAAGGAGTAAAATCTCGGCGTGAGCACTGGACCCCAACTCATCCGCGCCGCTGACCCCCGCGAGCGCAACTGGCTCCCGCTGATCATTGCCACGGGCGTCGTTCTCGTCATTGCCGTCGTTGCCGTCCTTGCTGTGGAGCATGGGCGCTCGAAGCCGACCGTGACGCCGATCAACGCTGCTGCCGATCCCTACGCCGCCAATCTGCCCATTACGCATCTCGTCCTTAGCGAGTCGGCCAACCTTGCCGGCGGCAAAGTTACTTACGTCGACGGCCATATTGCCAACAAGGGCGCGGAGACCGTCACTGCCGTCACGGTGCAGGTTCTCTTCCGCGATGCTGCGCACGAGGTCGCGCAGAATGAGACTATGCCGCTCAAACTTATCCGCACTCGCGAGCCGGCAGTCGATCTGCAGCCGGTCTCCGGTGCGCCGCTCAAGCCCGGCGACGAGCGCGACTTCCGGCTGATCTTCGACCCTGTCACTCCGGACTGGGACGGCGCCTACCCGCAGATTCGCATTCTGCACGTGGAAGGCAAATAAGACGGCGGAGCGAGGGACAAAGGAAAGGCAACCGCAGATTTCCTCTGACTATGTTCAGCGTGGTTCTGGATGATAGCGGCTGGGAAGGGGTCGTGCTCTCCCAGGTCCCTTCAGGATCAGCGGGGAAGGCAATTAGGGTGGCGTGCCGTTTTTGTCGCCTGTTTTTGCCTGCTCCAACCAAAAGTTACCCGGTAGAAGTTACCTTAGGTACGTAAAAATTACACGATGCGGGACAGCAGTTCTTTCCCGATTGCAGCCAATCCGCTTCGGTTCTGTTTTGTAAGTCACTGAAAAATAAATAAATTCACTGAGTCCCTGCCCGGTTCTCCGGTTTGGCACGTGTCTTGCTCTTATACAGGCGAAACCGTACACACTTGATGTTTGCCAAGGTGAGGAAAAACAATGATTACACAAAAAAATTCCGCAGTTATACCTACATATATCGATAGAAACACGGTGCGCGGCGTTCTAAGCGCGGCTGCACTTGCATGGGCGCTTGCCTTGCCGGCAGGCGCCCAGACCCCGACCCAGTCGCAGACGCCCACGGACTCCACCGCTCCGGTCACACAGACCGCTCCCGGCCAGCAGCCCACGGACGTCAACGAGCAGCGTCTCAGCAATGCCTCGAAGGAAGGCTTCTGGGGCCATCTGAACCCCTTCGCCCGCAAGAAGTGGGTAAAGAAGCAGACCGATCCGATCAATGACCGGCTCACCGAGCTCGACCAGTTGAATTCAAAGAATGCAGCCGACATCAAGGACGTGGATTCTCGCGCTCAGGCCGGCATTCACCAGGCGCAGTCCACGGCTGACTCGGCCAACCAGACTGCGACGGCAGCCAATACCCAGGCTCAGAACGCTTCCACCGCGGCGCAGGGCGCTTCCAGCCATGTGGACCAGCTTAACGGCACCGTAAACGGACTCGATCAGTACAAGCCCGTCAGCGAGACCGAAGTCCGCTTCCGCTCCGGCACTCCGGTGCTCTCGGCGGACGCCAAGGCCAAGCTTGATGAAGTGATTCAGAGCTTGAATGGACGCAAGGGTTACATTCTCGACATTGAAGCTCACTCGCCAGTGCGCGGCGCCGCCGGCATTCAGAACTCACAGAAGTTCGCCGAAGCGATCAGCCGCTATCTGGTGGCACACGATATTCCCGTCTACCGGTTGCACTCCGTGGCACTGGGCAATGCCCAGTCGCAGGATTCGGACGAGCCTGTCCGCGTCAGCATGGTGCGCGTCCGGTTGATGGAAAACAGTTTGGCGGCCCGGGACGCCGTTCCACCCCAGGGTGCTGCGTCCTCGACTGGCGCGGAGCGGCCCTAAAACCGCTTCAGCCACGCCCCCGAGGCTATTACCGCGCCTTAGGCTCACCCCAGCCAACGGCCGCCAAAAAAGCTCTCGCAAGAGAGAACCAAGGCAACTTGGCCCCCGCCGAAAACGGGGGCCGTTTTTTGTCTTCAGGTGATAGTGAAGTTTCCGCCCCTTCCGTCTCACCATCCAGAATCGAATTGTCACTTTTCTTGCATCGCGGGTAAATATGCGACCAATTATGTCCTATAGGACTATTTTTGTCGTATATTGAGTGAGGAGCGAACGGCATCCCCGTTCCGGCAAAGAATTTCTGGAGGAAGTAGAGGGCCAGGGCCCTGCGGGTTATCTCTTGGCGGAGACCGCAAAGACCCTGGAGCTGCGCGGCCCAATCGGGCTTGCAGACTGTCTGCATTATAGGGTCGTCCTGCGCGGCTCAACAGCAGTTCTCTTCCCGATCTCGATCTTCCCATGCCAGTTCCACGCGTATTTCAAGAGCATTTTCTCGCTTCTTCGCGCCCCGATGCTTCATGCGAAGAGGCTATTTGGATTGCCATAAACCGGAGGTTGGAAAAGGACGATGAAGAAGAACCGGAAGAAGAGGCAGGGAACAGGAAACATTCTGCGTGGCCGTAAGCGAGGCATGACGCATAGCTGGATTGCGATGGGAACACTGGCGGCTTATGCGGCGATGGGAGCCTCGCGGCACGCGCTGGCAGCGGTAAAACCGAACCCGGCGCCGAGCTCCAATGTGGGCGGCGCGCCGGCGGCTACACTGCCGCTCAAACGCTTCGACATTCCCGCCGGCCCGCTCGAACAGTCGCTCGATGCCTGGGGCAAAGTTACCGGCATCAAGATCAAATACGTTCTGCCCGGGGGCACGCTGGCCGGCTTCAACTCGCATGGCGTTGTGGGCCTCTACCGCGAAGAAGACGCGTTGCGGCTGCTGCTGGACGGCACCGGCCTGAATTACCGCATGGACGATGCGACTACCGCTGTGGTTGGCGTGCAGGCCCGCGACACCGTTTCCGTTACCGCTGCGGCGGCAAACTCCATCTCGCTGGATAAGTTCACCGAGCCGCTCATCGATGTTCCGCAGAGCGTTGCCGTCGTGCCGCAGTTCGTTGTGCAGGACGAGGGCGTTTCCACGCTGCGCGATACACTGCGCAACGTGCCGGGCATCAGCCTGGCCGCGGGCGAGGCCGGCGCACAGGGTGACAACCTTACCATCCGCGGCTTTACCGCCCGCAACGATATCTTCCTCGACGGCATTCGCGACTTCGGCAGCTACTACCGCGACGCTTTCGATTACGAGCAGGTGGAGGCGCTTGAAGGCCCCGCCGGCATCCAGTTCGGCCGCGGCTCTACGGGCGGCGTTGTGAACCAGGAGAGCAAGGTTCCGGCTGTGGAGAGATTCGTCAACGTGCAGACGCAGTTTGGCACGGACGAGACGCGCCGCATTACCGCCGACCTGAACAGCCCGCTCGAAGACGTGCTGGGCGGCACGGCATTCCGCGCCAACATCATGGCGGATGAGGGCGGAGTGGCCGGGCGCGACGATGCGGAGATTCGCCGCTTCGGCATTGCGCCTTCGGTTTCGATCGGTCTTGGCAGCAAGACGCCTGCCACGCTGAGCTACGTGCATCTCACCGAGGACGACACGCCCGATTACGGCCTGCCGTGGTTCTTTGCAGGCGTGGCACCGGCGAAGCGGAGCAGCTACTTCGGCTTTCCGGATGAGAACTACCTCAAGACCAACGACGACATTATGACGCTGCGCGTGCAGCACAATTTCTCGCCCGCCTTCAACATTCACAACATCGCCCGTGCGGCAAACTATCCCCGCTCCGCACAGATCACCGAGCCGCAGATATGCTCGAACGCCTCTGCCAGCGTGCCGGTTGGCACGGTTGTTTCCGCGCTGCCCACGATGGCCTGGGATTCCGCGTTGACCTGCGACTACACAGAGCAGACGCCGGCAAGCGAGATCACCCAGGTGAATCGCAACCAGATCCAGGTCAAGAGCGTGGAAGGCATTCTGTGGGATCAGCTCGAAGCCAGCGCGCGCTTCAAGGTCAAGGACATTCGCAATGACCTGTCGGCGGGCGTCGAGGGCGGGCAGGAGATTTCCAATCCCATCCGCTACAGCTACACCATCAACAAGATCAATACCGTGCCGACGGCAACGCTGCTTGACCCGAATGCGGACCAGCCGTTCTCCGGTACGGGCTACGTCTCATCGATCGCGCATACCAAGTCGAAGAGTGTGGGCCTCTACTTCATCGACACGATGAAGCTGGGCCGGCTCTTTGAGCTCAGCGGCGGCATTCGCTGGGACCGCTTTGACACGGACTACAACCTGTACCAGCCCACGGCACCGCCGACGGGTGGAACGGTTACGGCCACTACGCCGCCGATCAGCCGGCTCGACGAGCAGCCGAGCTATCGCGCCGCACTGGTTTATAAGCCATCCACGCATGGCAGTGTGTATTTCGATTACGGCACGAGCTGGAATCCCGATGCCGAATCGCTGAGCCTGAGCATCGGCCTGGTGAACAGCAACACCGCGCCGGAGGAGAACGAGTCCTACGAGGCCGGCGCTAAGTGGAGCTTTATGAAAGAGCGGCTGATGATGGAAGGTGCATGGTTCCGCACGGAAAAGGACAACGCACACGAGACCGACCCGACCAACTCGAACAATATCGTGGCCGCGGGCAATCAGCTTGTGAAGGGCGTGCAGTTCAGCGTGGTGGGACGGCTGCCGCAGGGCATGGACCTCGTCGCGGGCTACGCCTATCTGGACAGCGATGTGATTTCGTCGAAGTTCTTCCCGGCAGCGGTGGGCTATCAGCTGGCGAATGTGCCGAAGCAGACTTTCAACCTCTTCGTCACGCACAGGCTGCCGTGGCAACTCAATGGCGGGCTCGGTGGCAACTACGTTGGAGCGCGCACGGCAAGTTCTACCGTGCCGTATGTGCCGACGGGCTACGCTCCGAACCCGAACGGTGCGGGCTACGTGGTGACAAGCGTGGCGATGAAGCAGGTTCCCGGCTACTGGGTCTTTAACGCGATGCTGAAGCGGCCCATCAGCGAGCACCTGGAGTTCCAGGTCAACGTGAACAATCTGCTCAACCGCTTCTACATTGATCTGCCGCACCCCAGCCACCTGGTCCCGGGTCCCGGAGCCAGCGCGATGTTCGGCCTCAACTTCCGCTTCAAATAGCGCTTGACTGCGGCAGACGGCATTCTATGTGCCGTCTGCCGCATACAATCGCATAGGAGTTTGCATCCCGTCATGCTGATTACTATCCCCGATATTTTCACGGCAGAAGAGGTTGCGCAGGCGCGCACCATTCTCGACGCCGCCAACTGGGTCGATGGCAAAGTCACGGCCGGCTATCAGGCGCAGACCGTCAAAGAAAACTTGCAGCTTCCCGAAGGCCAGCCCGCCTCGGTCAAAGTTGGCGAGATGGTGCTGGCAGCGCTGGCCCGCTCGCCGCTCTTCATGTCGGCTGCGCTGCCGCTACGCGTTTTTCCGCCTATGTTTAACCGTTATACGGGTGGCGGCCACTTCGGCACGCACGTCGATACGGCTATTCGCACGCACGCCACAACAGGGCAGCGCATCCGGACCGATGTTTCGGCCACGCTCTTTCTCACCGCGCCGGACGAGTATGACGGCGGCGAGTTGCTTGTCGAAGACACCTATGGCGTGCACAGCGTCAAGCTGCCCGCGGGGCACATGGTGCTCTATCCGGCTACCAGCCTGCACCGCGTCACGCCGGTTACTCGTGGCGCCCGCGTCTCGTCGTTCTTCTGGATTCAGAGCATGATCCGCCAGGACAGCGACCGTTCGCTGCTCTACGATCTCGACACAGGCATTCAGCGGCTGGCGAAGGAGTCGCCGGGGCACCCGATTGGTGTGCAGCTTACCGGTGTTTATCACAACCTGCTGCGCCGCTGGGCGGAGATGTAAAGACAGCATCATCGGCACGAACTCCCGTGCCCCGTCCTTGCGACTTATCGCTGTCGTAAGGGTGGGGAGAATGCAAGGAGGTGTACATCCCCGCCCCCAATGCGCTATGCTGTGCCTTACGCCGATGATCTTTTCCCGCGACTATATTGGTTATTTGGGCCGCCGCACGGTCAAACATCTCATCGAGGCCAAGTTCATCACCACCAGCAACTTGACGGCCGCCGAGGAGCGTGTTACCGCTGCTCTGATTGAAGAAATCGCCCTTGAGGACCGCATCAACGAGGAGGTTCGAGTAATTCTCGAAGCCTATTCCGATGAGATGCGCAAGTCAGGCGCGCAGTATGCCGAGATGTTCAAGAAGGTGAAGAACGAGCTGGCGCGCAAGTATAAGGCGGTGCTATGAGAATCAGCCGCGACAAGCTCAACAAGATGGCTCACACCGTGGCCGACACACTCGCGGAAATCGACGAGGTCGGCTTTCTTGAAGACCGCAACACGATTCGGCAGGAGGCGCGTAAGGCGCTCGAAACGCTGCTGAACGAAGAGGCCAGGATCGACCAGGCCGCCCGCACCAAGATC
This sequence comes from Terriglobales bacterium, assembly GCA_015655195.1. Classification (GTDB taxonomy): domain Bacteria; phylum Acidobacteriota; class Terriglobia; order Terriglobales; family Acidobacteriaceae; genus Telmatobacter. The sequence goes on along the minus strand of JAATFM010000248.1, from coordinate 7,839 downwards.
ACCTCCCAGCGCAAGATCATTCAGGAAGGCACGCAGGAGTGGGAGATTCTCTACCGCAAGTATTACAACGAGGAAGTGCGCCGGCTGGGCATTTAAACGAGCATCGGTTTGCGTCTCGCAGCATTAGCTTAAAGCGCGATTTTATTAAAGTAAGTGAGTGGCCGGACGATGTTCGTCCTGAATTCGTATCAGGCCCCGCACAGTGTGGTGCTATCGTCTAGCGGTTAGGATGTGAGATTCAGCCTGCGGCGATTCCCGCCATCCCATAAATCCTTGGAAACTCACTGAAATCCGCATGAACACCAGGGTTTACGCTTATCGGTGCCTCGTTGCATCCGTGAGCAGACTTGGCCTGTTCCGCGGTTTTTGCGTCTTTTGAGGGCCGCGGACAGCAAATCTGGGCCGGTTCGCGGTCCGATTCAGGGGCCGATAATGTGCTTGCCGGCACCTAAAGGGATAGGCGATCCAGAAGTTGGTGTTGATTTCAATGTGGTCCGGACACCTATGCATATCGTCAGTGGTGATGAGTCTCAAGGAAAACCTCCGCTGGGCTATGTGACAGAGAACACGGACCAGGTGAGAATTCCTTCAAATGGGATCTGCTATTCAGTGTCCCTGCGGAGAGCGTTTCCAAAGCATGGTATATCGAAGTTCGGTTTGATCTCGATCTTCCCCAGCCTAAGAATGGTGCTTCTCGTCCCTTCAGCGTTGCGGATTTCACTTGGGGTGATATTCCAAGTCAATACACGAAGCCTCAATCTGGCTTGCGAGATACACCCGAGAACGGGGGCACGTCACAGCGGAGTCGCTGACGCGTAAGATGAGATTCCTTTGCGCAATGCGTGCAGTTTTCACCTGCGGCTATCGGTGGTGTTGGACCAATTGTCCGTACGAAAAGGTTCTGCCGGCAGCCGCGCGCCATTGATCAGATTGCATTGCGGATTTCCGGCCCACGCGTAACGTACAGCAGCGGGATGGAGAACGGATGGACTGGAGACCGTGATGTTATTGCCGCTGATGATCGCTGTTGCGGGGAAAAACTTACGGTCCGGTCCAGCAACCGCGAAGCCTAGTACAGCGCCCCCGTCGCGTGCGGCAAGCCCATCAGCGTGGACAAACTTGAGACGCATCGCGCGGTCTTCCATGCGAGCCTCGACAAACGTGGGTCCGGAATACTCCAACGGAAGGTGGTACACCTTGCCGAGTGCCAACATGGCTAGCCGTTGTCCGATCTCGGCCTTGCGCGGAGGATGCAGGTTGTGAGCTTCGCCAAGATCAATCGTAACGGCAAGACCGGCATTTGACGTCTGTCTGCTGACAATCGATTGTGCCTCTCGAAGCTCGGCCCAGCCACTCTCTTCTGCATTGAGCGTAGGCGCGCCAAGGTTCGGCAACTGGACAATCAGAAATGGATAATCTCCTTCGCGCCAAAGTGCTCGCCAGTCCTCAATCAATGTGGCGAGCAGTGTCCGATATTGATATGCGCGCCCGCTATTGCCTTCCCCCTGGTACCACAGGGCGCCGCGAATCATATAAGAAGCAAGCGGGACAATCATGCCGTTATACAGTCCAGCGGGTGGACGCTCTCCCGCGCGCTGTTCCACTGCTTCTGCATCGATGACAAAAGCCCGTGTCTGCTCTAAAGCCAACGGCTCAGGGACGCCCCAGGTTGCCTGCTTATAAGTGCTGAAGAGCAGAGTCACCGGCTTCCACGTATCACCGGCGCAAACGCGCTCCGATGCGTACACGTCTCCGTCTTTCACAATGGGTTCTTCCAGATGCGTGTGAAAGCAGCCATTCCCGCGCACTTGAAACCGGATGCCGGAGAACGTGTGCAGATCATAGTCGGGTGAGGTTAGGCTATCTGTGCCCGGTATCGATGCGCGCAAGGACGGAGACGCCCCGAGGTCCATCGTTCCATAGAAGCGCAAGGAATAACCCGTGCCATCGTTACCCGGAGAGACGAGGGCGCGGTGGCCCGGACCGGACGTGGACCAGAAGCCCTGGCCGAATGTATCGGTAAGGCGATTGTCGAAACTGGAAAATGGAACGGGAGCGCCATTGTCAGCACGCAATAGTTCAAATGAGTCGAACTGCAAGTCGAACCTGCCACCGGCATGGGCGAAATCATGCACTGCATCGGGCGCCTGCTGCCAACGATCGATAATAGGTTGCAGTTCCGGCGCGCGTTTCATGCTGTCCCAACTTGTCCACTCCTCCGCAGTGGAACCCGACCAGGATGCCTGCACAATGCCAACCGGGACCTTGAGTTTTTGACTTAGCTCGCGCGCAAAGTAGTAGGCGACGGCCGAAAATTCCCGCGCGGTTTCCGGCGTGCATTCCGTCCACGATCCTTGCACGGTCTGGGCGGCCTCAAGCGCGGAACGATGGGAAACCTTGAACAGGCGGATCAAGGGACGGTCAGAGTGTGCAAGCTCCTCGTCCGCGCCGGCAGAACGAACAAGCGTGTATTCCATGTTGGACTGTCCCGAGGCAAGCCACACCTCGCCAATGAGCACGTCGTGCAAAACAATCTCGCCCTCTCCCTGGACGGTCATATCGAATGGACCGCCGGCAGCCATTGGCTGCAACTGCACGCTCCAGCGTCCATCCGCGGAAGCCACTGTCCCGGCAGTCTGCCCTGCAAGGCGAATCGTAATCTGTTCGCCTGGATTTGCAGTGCCAGCTATGCGGACCGGAAGATCGCGTTGAAGCACCATGTGATCCGCAAATAATGCATTCATGCGTGGCGTAGCGTGAGCGATTGCCGACGCAGTTGAGAGACAGATAAGCGCCATGAGAATGGCGCAACAATAAGTGCTGCACAAAACAGCATTCTTCGTCATGCTTGGCACTGACGCGACATCAACTGCAGGCAAAGAGTATTTTTCTGCGTGAGCTGGGTTCATCATCTGCGGGCATCCTGTGGTCTCATCTAATAGCGCTTAGGTGTCATGGGTACACAACTAAGGTTGCCTTTTCATTCTTCGCGCCAGCCAGGAACGATCTTCTTACGGCAGTACTTGAAAGCGGCTGCCATTGGTCGTTGTCGAATCCTGTCCCACATACACGGTATAGCGGGTTGGCTCAATCACTGGCTGCATCTGCTGGTTGTAAAAGCTCAAGTCCTGCCGAGTTAGTGCGAAGTGGATAACTTTCGTTTCCTGTGGATGCAGTAGAACATGCTGAAAACCGCGCAGCACTCGAACAGGCTGCTCAACGCTTGCGCCTTCATTGCGAAGGTAGAGCTGGGCAAGAGCGGTTCCTTGCCGCAGTCCGGTATTAGTCACCGCAACATCAACGCCGATAACCTCTTCGTCATCTCCATCTGTGCGGGAGTTGCCAAGCTCAGAGAACGCAATCTGACTGCGGCTCAATTTCGGCATATCGAAGTGGAAGCTTGTATAGGTAAGCCCCCATCCGAAGGGATAGAGCGGAATGGTAGCTTCATCAATGTAGCGGGAGTTGAAGCGGCTAACCCCAGGTTCGATCGGACCGGTCAGAGCCTGGGTCGCGGGTCTGCCTGTTGGCGGCTGCGCGTAAAAGAGAGGTTCCTGGCCGACAGCATACGGCATCGATACCGGAAGATGCGCCACGGGATCGCGGTCCCCGAAGAGAATGTCTGCGATGGCATGGCCCGCTTCCATCCCCGGATACCAGCTTTCCAGGATAGCGGTAACATGGTGCGCGGCCCACGGAATAGCCAGCGGACGCCCGCTGAAGAGAACCAACACAACAGGCTTACCCAGCGCGACTATATGCTTAAGAAGCTCTTCCTGATTTCCCGGCAGTCCTAGGTGCGCGCGCGATGTTGATTCACCCGTCATCTGTGGTCCGGACTCGCCGAGCGCCATAATCACCAGATCGGCGTCGCTCGCTGCTCGCTTGGCTTCTTCAAACCCCGCGGTCGAATTGGAAAGAATGTCGGTGCCCTTTGCGTATTTCAGTCTGTCGCCTAGTCGTTCAACCATCGCAGATCGCAGCGTCACCGCATCTTTGGAATTAGCCGGAAGGCTCCATGAGCCCAGCATCTCCGTCTGCGAATCGGCGAACGGGCCAATCAGCGCAACCGTGCCCTGCGCGGAGGACACAGGAAGCACGGCATGACCGCTTGTGGCATCATTCTTCAACAACACCAGAGTCTGTGCCGCAACCTCGCGTGCCAGTTGGCGCTTCTTTTCCGTCGCCTGCCAGGCCGGCTGCTCTTCTGTATAGGGATGGTCGAACAGGCCCAAGGCAAACTTTACGCGAAGCACGCGCCGTACCGCTTCATCGATTTCAGAAACGGGCACGCGCCCGTTTTGCGCCAGCCCGGCTAGCTCTGTTCGGTACACATCGCCTTCCATGTCCATATCTACGCCCGCATGGAGCGCGCTGGCCGCGGCTCCAGCGGCGTCGAGCACAACCGCGTGGCCAAGCAGTTCATGCACGGCGCCCCAGTCGCTGACTACGAAGCCGCGGAAGCCCCACTGGTTGCGCAGAATATCGGTAAGCAAAGCACGATTTGCCGTCATCGGCACACCATTGAGCGAGTTGAACGAACTCATGAGCGTGAAAGCTCCTGCCTCCACGCCGGCCCGATACGGCGGAAGATAATCTTCGTATAGAAGACGGGGAGACATATCCACTGCGTTATAGTCCCGGCCCGCAATCGGAGCGCCATAGGCGGCAAAATGCTTCACACACGCCGCTGTCCTTGTCCCATCCGCACGCTGATGCTGAATGCCTTTTACCCATGCGCGCGTAAGCGCAGCGTCAAGGTAGGTGTCCTCGCCAGCACTCTCTGTCACGCGCCCCCAGCGCGCATCGCGGGAGATGTCGACCATCGGTGAGAAAACCCAACGGATGCCATCCTCCGCAGCTTCATCGGACGCGGTGCCTGCGACGGTCTGGATCAATTCCGGCGAGAAGCTCGCAGCAAGCCCCAAAGGCACTGGGAACGAGGTTCTGTACCCGTGAATTACGTCATACCCGAAAAGAATCGGGATATGCAGCCGGCTTTTCTCCATCGCAATGTGCTGATAGCTGTTGGTCTCTGCCGTACCCACAACGTTCAGGAGGGAACCGATCTCACCGCGTGCGGCCATTTCAAGATAGCGTCCTTGCTTCGGGCCTGGGCCGGTGGCATTGCCGCCACTATACTGCACCAGTTGACCAATCTTCTCAGCAAGCGTCATTTGTTTGAGCAGGTCCGATACTTGCGCCTCAATCTGCGGTGTGGTGAAGCTGGTCTGTTGCGGAGAGAGAGGCACTTGGATCTGGGCGACAGATGTCTGGGCAAGGATCAACGCCAGAACACATGCGCAAATAGGCCAGACAAAACGAGGAATGACTCTATACAAACTGATTTTCTCCTTCTGTTTCGCGCATGTGCGCCGACATAAATGCCCGAGGGGCTTGTGGCCGTTCTCTAATTGAAGTTCGGAAAAGCGCTAAGATCCCAACGCGTCTGCCAAGGGATTGTGAACCCTTCGCTTTCTAAATGGATCGGGAGCCAGATATAGCGTCCATCGATTGCATTGCCGGGGTTCCAGCGATCAGCGATAAAGAGGAATGCACCCTTCTTGCCATACACTGGCAGTACATATGTGCTTTGCGATCCGAAGGTGATGTCTGCCTTAGGGCCACGGGCTGGATTTCCCAGCATTTTCCACGGACCGAAGATCGAATCAGAAACAGCCGACACGGCTGGATTCGGCGCCCATCCAGTGCAGTGCGATCCTACGAAATAATACTTGCCTTTATATTTGAAGATGGCCGGCGCTTCCAATACCTGATCGACGAAGATTCTGTGGAACTCGTTTGTCGTAGACAAAAAGTCATCGCTCAAACGCGATACGTGCATGGTCCGGTTGTCTTCCGATGAGGTGACGAGATAGGCGGAACCATCGTCATCCTGGAAAAGCGTCATATCCCGCGACATCTCTCCATTAGGACGAAAGCTGCGCAGAAAGGTATATGGGCCTGCAGGTTTCTTACTCACGGCGATGCCCACGCGCGCTGCTTTGTAGCCCTGCCCCTTCAACTCAAGATGAAACCACATCACATACATGTGAGTTTGAGTATTGAAGAGAACCTTTGGCCTCTCGATGATCGAGCCATCGGCAATATCGCTATCGGGATCGCCGGAGACCTTTAATGCAATTCCGCGGTCTTTCCAGTGATACAGATCTTTCGATGTGTAGCATGAGATGCCGACGTGTGCTTTATTGCCCGCTGAACCCGCCACCTTGAACTCGCCAAACCAGTAATAGGTGCCCCGATCGTACAGAAAACCGGCTCCATGTGCATTGATCGGTATGCCCTGGGTGTCTCTCCATATTTCTCCAGGAGCGAATGTATCGGCCAAGGCATATACGACCGGCAATCGAGATGCGTATGCAATCAACAGCGATAGGTGAATCACCAAAGCAGAAACAGATTTCCATCGCATCATCGTAATACTCCTGTTCCGGAGAGTGTTACACGCGCCTTTACTGGTTGTGATTTGAATTGCAGTGTTGCGGATTTCAGGCCAAATGCCGCAGCTTCTACAACGATAGGCCCCGGAACCGCTGTGGCCTGAATGAGAAACGTCGCTATACCTGCTTCCGCTCGCATCGGGTTGGCTCCGACGCTTGCGTCGCCGATCACTTTGCCTGCGCCTGAGACAGTGACGGTCACGTCGTCATCCGCATGTGGGTATGTTGTGCCGCGAGCGTCGCAGATATGCGCGTAAACGCGAACCCAGTCGGAGCCGTCGGCTGTGAGCCCAAGGCCGCAATCGTCAAGATGCAGCTCTATGTGGGTGGGAACACCAGGCGCATGCAGTGTGTGTACTGTGACAATCTTGCCGCCGATCAGCCCCTCAGCGCGTACAGTTCCGATCGGCGTTCCCGGTGCGGACACGCCAGTGGCAAAGAGCATGGATTGCGCCAGGCTGAACTGAGACAGTTTGAAGGTAAACGGTGGATGCGGAAGATGATATCCCGGATCAGGAGATTGCATCGCAACCATTTTCTCATTCTGGAAGAGACGCACCTGCTCACAGTTGCTGAAAACCATGACGCTAGTGGGCGACTGCAGTGAAGCAAAGCTTGCGATGTACACCATTGGTCCGCACTCCACGTTTTTTATCGAGACCTCCGGCGGCCGCTGGCTCTGAAACATGAAGTAATCGAACTTTGGCAGCCGGAATAGATCGAGTGGTGCACCATAGAACGGTTGATGATGATAGCCGCGGTATGCGTCGATCCCGGCCCATAGGTCGGCGCCGGAAGGGCGCGATGTTCCGGAAGGCACTGATCCAATCACGCGCGAGAAAATCTCGTCCAACACCTGCAGATGGCGTGTGGCTTGAACAAGCATCGGTGTTTCACCTCATGCTCTGGGCGTTCGCGCGCTCCCCTGCTGATCCGTCCAATTATCAACATGGTCTCCCCACTCACGAATCCAGAGAGGGCGGGAGCCATCATTGTAGGAATACTCCACATCCCATCCGGTAAATCCCGGTACCGGTTTCCGGATGCGGTCGCCTGCGGCGTAGCATTCCTGTGTGGGGAACTCCTCATGCGTAATCCGATACAACTCCGCGGCAATCGATGAATTGTCCGACTCATTCAGTTGAGCCTCCCATAGAGCTACACAGGGATGGTTCCGATCACGGCGGATCATTTCGCGCGCGTTCTGGTAGACGCGTTCTTTAAAGACATCGTCTCCAACGTACTGCCAGCCTGGATTCGACACGATTGCCAGGATGCCCAACTCATCGCACGCATCCATAAATGCGGGGTCTTGCGGATAGTGACTTCGGAAGGATGTAAAGCCTGCGGCCCGGAGCTTTATTGCATCCCGGATGTG
>JAATFM010000109.1 GCA_015655195.1 Terriglobales bacterium | reverse complement strand
TTTCTGGCAGTTACGGGCTCGATTCTGGCATTCCAGCCGCAGATCGTTGCCTGGGCGGAGCGCGATGCGCGGATTGCCGCGCCGCAGACACAGAGCTGCGTGGCTCCGTCTGCCGTACTGGGCAATGCGGCGGCGTTTGAGCGCGGGCAGCCTACCGGGTTCGCGCTTTACTCCGATTCGCACAGGCCGGCGGAGGTTGCGTTTCGCGATGGGGCTGTGGCGCTGGTGGATGGCTGTAGCGGAAGGGTGATCGGGCGGGGTGCGAATGGGCTGCGAGGCTTCTTTCAGGCGACGAGGGAGCTGCATCAGCAGGCAGCACTGAGCGGCGTTCGGCATGAGACGCTGCGTGCGGTCAAGAATGCGGCGGTGCTGGGCTTCCTGTTTCTGATTCTCAGCGGGCTGGTGTTGTGGGTTCCGCGCAGGCTCACGTGGCAGCATCTGCGGCCCGTGGTTTTCTTCCGTGGGAATCTGAAAGGCCGGGCGCGCGAGTGGAGCTGGCATAACGTCTTTGGCTTCTGGATGGCGCTGCCGCTGGCTGCGATTGTCGTTAGCGGCATTATCATGGCCTACCCGTGGGCGAATGCTCTGCTGTTCCGCGCTGCGGGAAGCACACTTCCGCCGCCGCGTGCGCCGGAACGCTCCGAAGGCGATGCGCGGCGGCAGAAACCTACTGATGCGGCCCAATTTGTGTCGCTCGATGCGGCGATTCAAGCGGCCCGGGCGCACGACGGCGAGTGGAAGATTCTAACGCTGCGGCTACCGGCGGCGAAAGACCCGAATGTGACCTTCACGCTGGACGCGGGCGACGGCGGCAGGCCGCAGTTGCGCGGGCAGCTTGTGATTTCGCGGAAGGATGGCCAGGTAGTGCGCTGGGAGCCTTTCGCGGCAGGTTCCCGCAGCCGCCAGTGGCGGGCATACGTGCGGTTTCTGCATACGGGCGAGATATTCGGGCTGGTAGGGCGGTCGGTGGCTGTGCTGGCTTCGCTGAGTGCGCTGATGCTGGTTTGGACGGGATTTTCGCTGGCGCTGCGGAGGCTGGCCGCGTGGCGAAAGAACCGCAGTGCGCGCGGAAGAGAGCTTGGCCGGAGTGTGCCGCAGGGCGAGGTCCAATCCGCCGGGCGATGAGGCGGGCAGTTGAGACTGAACAAAGCGTGACTCGACAAAGAGTGAGAGGATAAAGAGACGAAGTCAGGGCAGCGCCTATTCGCTGCATTGCATACTTCCCCCTCATGCGGTCACAGTTTTGTATTCCTCTTGCCTTGTTTGCCTTTTCCGCTGCCTGCGCGCAGCAGAGCGCTCCCACAAATCCTCCCATTCAACAAACGGTAGTTGTCGTGGGCCAGCCGGAGCCGGTGAGCCTTGGCGATTCGCCGCGCGCCGTGGTGGTTCTCGACACGCAGCAGCATCCGCTGGCCTTTGAGGCTCCGGCGGATTATCTGCGGACGGACCCTTCCGTTTACATTGAGCAGCGCGGCGCGGGCGGCGGGCAGGCGGACATTGTCATGCGCGGGGCCACGTTTGAGCAGACGCTGGTGCTGCTGAACGGGCTGCGCTTTGATGACGCGCAGACTTCGCATCACAACCTGGATTTGCCGGTTCCGCTGGAGGCGATGCGCGGAATTCAGGTGCTGCATGGAGCGGGATCAACGCTGTATGGCGCAGATGCGCTGGGCGGCGTGGTGGATTTTTTGACGGCGGAGCCGGATGAGGACAGTATGCGGCTGCGCGCCGGCGCGGGAAGCTTTGGGGAGAATGAGCAGTCGGCACTGATAGGCGCGGTGGGGCGGCGTTGGAGCGAGATGTTGACCGGCTCGCGGAATTTTTCGACGGGCTTTATTGCCGACCGCGATTATCGCAATGAGTCGGCAAGCTAGGAGTCGCGTTGGAAGAGTCCGCTCGGCGTCACGGATATTTTGTTGGCCGCGAGCGACCGGTCATTCGGCGCGAGCCAATTTTATGGGCCGTATGACTCGTGGGAGCGAACGAAGGGATGGTTTGCCGCCGCGCATCAGGAACTGGGTGAGAAGACCGAAGCCGCGTTCGGTTATCGGCGGCATACGGATGAGTTTGTTCTGGACCGCTATCAATCACCCAGCGATCCTTCTTACTACGAGAACAACCATATCGATTCAAGCTGGCAGGGAGTGCTGCGGCGCAACGATGCGATTGCGCGCGGCGGCAGGCTCTTTTATGGGCTTGAGGCGAACGGCGACGCGATTGACAGCAACAACCTTGGCCGTCATGCGCGAAACCTGGGCGCGGGCTACCTGAGTGCGGGGATGCGGCCACGATTTTTCACCAGGTCCAGCGGTGGAATCTTTCAGCCGGGCTGTGCGGTGAGGTTCTGAGCGGCGGTGCACAGACTGTGTGGAGTCCGAATCTGGCGGTGAGTTGGACGGCTGCGCAGTTCATCAAGCTGCGCGCTTCGGCGGGGCATGGCTTCCGGCTGCCGACGTACACGGACCTTTACTACAGCGATCCAACCACGATCGGGAATGCGAATCTGAAGCCGGAGTCGGGGTGGTCTTTCGATGGCGGCGTGGATTGGTATGCGAATGCAAAGACCATGGCTTCGCTGACGGCGTTTTATTCGCGGCAGCACGATGCGATTGACTACGTGCGCGCCAATGAGGGCGATCCATGGCAGGCGGAGAATCTGACCGGGCTGCGCTTTAGCGGCATGGAAGGATCACTGCGCTGGACGCCGACGAAGAACGAAACGCTGCAACTGGCTTGGACCGGACTGATCGGCGCGCAGAAGGCGCTGCATGGGCTGGAGTCTGAGTATGTGTTCAATTATCCGGTGAATAATGCAAGCTTTGAGTGGACGGACGCGCTGAAGGGCGCGTATCTGCTGCGCACGCGCGTCGCGGTCACGGAACGGTATCATCAGACCCTGTATCCGGTGTGGGACGTGGAGATGGCGCGCGAGAAGGGCTGGCTTCATCCGTATGTGCGCATGGCAAACCTGAGTAATACGGGCTACCAGGAGATTGCCGGCGTGCCGATGCAGGGGCGGAGCTTTCAGGGCGGCGTGGAAGTGCAGATCGCGCGCCGAGGCCGCAAGTAATTCAGGCCGCAAGTAACAGGAACGAGTCTGCCGCATTCTCCATGCAATTCTTCTTCTCCTTGACAGTCTAGGAGTCTCTTTGTATGCTTCTTTCCTAGAACGTCAAGGAGAGAGTCGAGCGAGAAGATGACGCCGCCGAAACAGGACAAAACGAACGACGTGCTGCAGGGAACGCTGGACTTGCTGATCTTGAAAGCGGTCTCGCTGGGGCCGCTGCACGGCTATGGCGTGCTACTGCGGATTCAGCAGATTTCCGGGGAAGAGCTTGTCATTCAGCAGGGATCGCTGTATCCGGCGCTTTATCGCCTCGAACATCAAGGCGCGATTGCGAGTGAGTGGGGCGAGAGCGAGAACAATCGCCGCGCGAAGTATTACCGGCTGACGAAGGCGGGGCGTGCGAGGTTGAACGAGGAGACGGAAAAGTGGCGCCGCATGGCGGGAATTATCAACGTAATCCTGCGGGCGACACCCGAAGAGATGTAACGCAAGTAGCGATGGAACGAGAACGGAGCGGACGAGATGCGCTTTTTTACGCGGAAGACAGCAGAGCTGAAGTCATGGCTGGGCGCGATGACACATCGGCGCAAGCTAGAAGCCGAGATGGAGGCCGAGTTGGCGCTGCATCTCGAAAGCCGAACGGAAGACCTGATGCGTTCGGGCCTGGCGCCGGCGGAAGCCGCGCGGCAAGCGCGCGTGGAACTGGGTCCGGCGCTGAAGCACAAGGAAGAGATGCGCGCTTCGCTCGGGCTGCGGTGGTTCGATGAGTTTGGCGCTGACCTGCGCTATGCGGCGCGGATGCTTCGCAAGAGTCCCGGATTTACGCTGACGGCTGCGCTTTCGCTCGCGCTGGCGATTGGCGCGAACACGGCGATCTTTTCGGTGGCAAAAGAAATCCTGTACGACCGGCTTGGCGTTGCAGAGCCGCGGCAGTTGCGCCTGCTGGGATGGACGAGCAAGGGCAAACCTCCGGTGGGCAGTTGGTGGAGCGCGTTCAATGCGAACTCGGTGGGCATGACATCGGAGTGCATTTCCTATCCCGTCTTTCGCGAGTTGGCCGCACGGAGCCGGCAGGTGATCGATCTCTTCGCGTTCAAGGATTTCACGCAGAACGGCACGGTTCGCGGCAATCCGCAGCGGCTCGACCTGGAGCTTGTGACGGGAAATTATTACGGCGTGCTCGGCGTGCGGCCGCAAGTGGGGCGCACAATTCAGCCTTCCGATGACGGCGCGCCGGGCACAGGCGCCGTGGCCGTTATCAGCTACGGACTGTGGCAGCGCGAGTTTGGTGGTTCGCCCACGGTGCTGGGGCAGACGATTCAGGTGGAGCGGGCGACACTGACGATTGTCGGCGTGAACCCGCGTAGCTTTTCCGGCGCGGCGGCTGTGGATCAGTCGCCGGATATTTTTGCGCCGCTTTCGATGCAGCCGCTGGTGGCTCCGATGGGCGGCAAGGAGCCGTCGCTGCTGAGTGTGACGGACAACTGGTGGCTTGAAGTGATGGGCCGCGCGAAGCCCGGTGTTTCTGCCGAGGCACTGCGTGCATCGCTCGACGTGGCGCTGGCCTCTGCGGTACGCGGCTTGTTGACGGTGACGGCTGATGAGACGATTCCGCAGATTGTAGTGGTGGATGGAAGTCGCGGGTTGCACCAGGAGTACTTCCTGAAAGCTCCGCTGGCCGTTCTGCAGGCAATGGTTGGTCTTGTGCTGCTGCTCTCCTGCGTGAACGTGGCGAACCTGATGCTGGCGCGCGGTGCGCAGAGGCAGCGCGAGATGAGCGTGCGTCTTGCGCTGGGCGCGGCGCGTAACCGGCTGCTGCGGCTGCTGTTGACGGAGAGCCTGCTGCTGGCCGCGTTGGGCGGCGCGGGCGGCTTGGCGCTGGGCTACATCGGGCGCAACGGCTTGCCTGCTCTTCTGGCCGGAACCATGGGGCGGCAGAGCATCGATATTCGATTTGACTGGGCGGCATTTGCATTTGTGGCGCTGCTGACGATCCTTGCGGGGCTTGCGTTTGGATTGGCTCCGGCGTGGTCCGCGGCGCGCAGCGAAGTGAGCAGCAGCCTGAAAGAAAGCGCGCAGACGGCAACGCGGCGCCGCAAGGGCTTGAGCGGCAAGATGCTGGTGGGCTTTCAGGTGGCGCTTTCCACATTGCTGGTGGTGGCGGCGGGACTTTTTGCCCGCACATTGATCGGGCTGAACTCGATCGATCCCGGATTCAAGACCGACCATCTGCTGCTGGTGGACCTTGCCCTGCCGAATCGCGATGAGTCGGACGGCGAGCGGCTTGCCATGCAGCATAGGATCGACGAGGCCATTGCGGCGGTTCCCGGTGTGCGGAGCGGCGCGGCCATGTCGACGCCCTATCTTGCCGGCATGATGACGACATACAGCATGGTGACAGAGGCCGAGAGCGCCGACCCGAGCAAGGCGAACAGCGAGCGGGGAGTCATGGCCGGAGACCGCTTCTTTGAGACACTGGGCATTCCCATCATGGCCGGGCGGGGCTTTGGCCCGCAGGATACGGCGACCTCGCTGAAGGTTGGCGTTATCAATCAGGCGCTGGCCCGCGAGCGCTTTCCGAATGAGAATCCGATTGGCAAGCGTTTTACGCTGGGCGCACCAGGCAAGGACACGCAATGGATACAGGTGATTGGCGTGTGCGGCGATACGAGCTATCAGAGCCTGCGCGAAACGCCTCCGCCGCAATTCTTTCTGCTGTACGCGCAGCGCCCGCAACCCTACAGCACGTATGCCATTCGCACGCAGGTCAAGCCGGAAGCGATTACGCCGGCCTTACGCAAGGCCATGCTGAAGGTTGATCCTGCTATCGCGCTGCTCAATGTGCGAACGCAGCGGCAGCAGATTGCAGAAACCATGAGCATGGAGTTCGTGCTGGCGTGGCTCACGGCGGGCTTTGGTTTTCTGGCGCTGGCATTGGCGTGCATCGGCATCTACGGGCTCATGGCGTACTCCGTGGCGCGGCGCACGAATGAGATTGGCATTCGGCTGGCGCTGGGAGCGCAGCGCGCGCAGGTCCGCGGAATGATTCTGCGCGAGAGCACGTGGATTACGGCGGCGGGTCTGATCGCTGGGGTTGCAGGCGCACTGGCGCTGATGCGGCTGGTCAAGTCGATGCTATACGGCATTACGCCGTACGATCCGGTGACGCTGACAGGCGCGGTCCTGCTGCTGCTCGGCGTGGCGCTCGTCGCAAGCTGGGTTCCGGCGAGGCGCGCGGCAAGCGTGCAGCCGATGGAGGCGCTGCGGCACGAATAAAGCAGGGAACAGGGCAACTGACGGAAGTGGGTTGGGTTCGTGGTATCCCAGGTCCGAAAATCCGGACCTGGGGCACCCGGCGTGCTTCGGGGGAGTGAGCTATGAAGGGTGTATCGCGTGTGAGTCTGCTGATTGCTTCTGCGCGGTCGTGGCTGGGAGCGATGACGCATAGGCGCAGGCTCGAAGCTGAGATGGAAGCCGAGCTTGCGAATCATCTCGAAAGCCGGACGCAGGATTTGATGCGCGCGGGTCTCGCACATGAAGAAGCTGCGCGGCAGGCACGCGTCGAGCTTGGGCCGGCATTGAAGCACAAGGAAGGAATGCGAGCTTCGCTTGGGTTGCGGTGGTTCGACGAGCTTGGCGCGGACCTGCGTTACGCGGCGCGGCTGTTGCGCAAGAGTCCTGGCTTTACGGCGATTGGAGCCGTTTCGCTGGCGCTGGCGATTGGTGCGAATACTGCTATCTTTTCCGTTGCCAAGCAGCTTTTGTATGAGCGGTTGAATATGCCGAACGCGGCGGAACTGCGGCTCTTCACATGGTCCGGTCCGAAGGAGCATCTCGCCGTTCACCATATATGGGGCGACTATAATTCGCTGCCCGGCGGCCGTGTTACCAGCACTGCATTCTCGTATCCGCTCTACCAGCAACTGCGTGCGCAGAACCGCTCGCTTGTTGATCTCTTCGCCTTCAAGGACGACTCCATGAACGCGACGATTCACGACCAGGCGCAGCGCGTAGAGGCGGAGATGGTTTCCGGCAATTACTATGCGCAGCTTGGTGTGCAGCCGCAGCTTGGCCGCGCGATTCAGCTATCCGACGATGCCGTACAAGGGCAGGGAGCGGTGGCCGTTATCAGCGATGGACTATGGGAGCGTGAATTTGGCCGCTCGCCAGCGGTGATCGGCCAGTGGATCAAGCTCAACGACACGCCGGTTGTGATTGTCGGCGTGAACCCAAGGGGCTTTACCGGCGCGAAGAATGTGCAGCAGTCGCCGGATGTCTTTGTGCCGCTTGCCATGCAGCCGCTTGTCGATCCGCATGGCCGCAAGGTGACGCTGACGGATGCGGAGGCCTGGTGGGTGAACGTGATGGCGCGCGTTCGCCCCGATGTGAGTGGCGACGCCGCGCAGTCGGTGCTGAACGGGCAGATGGCGTCGATCTTCCGCGGCATGTTGCCGGTGCGCAA
>JAATFM010000117.1 GCA_015655195.1 Terriglobales bacterium | reverse complement strand
GGCGCGTGGGCAAGCTGCAACTCGATATGCTCGTGCGGCCATCCCTGCTCATGCAAAATCGTAGACGCTAAGCCGCGGAAGCCGTGCCCCGTCATGGCGCCTTTGTAGCCCATGCGTTCCAACGCCGAAAGGATCGTGTTGTTGCTCATATGTATAGCGTTTCTGTCTCCAGGGAAAACCATTTTGCCATCCCCGGTGAGGGGCTTCAGCATCTCAAGGATTTCAATGGCCTGATCGGCTAATGGAACAATGTGCGGATCGCGCATCTTCATGCGCTCTTTGGGAACATCCCAGCGCTTCTGCACAAGATCAAACTCCGACCATTCGGCACCGATCAGCTCGCTGGTGCGAAGGAATGTCAGCGCCATGAGCTTCAAGGCCATTCGGGTAATTGGTGCCCCTGGGTACATTTCGATTGCCTTGAGCAGCCTCGGCAGTTCCTTTGCATCGATGCGGGCATAATTCTCTTTGCGGCGTGCCGGCAGAATATCGCTGGGCTTGATTTCCGCAGCGGGGTTACGCCGCGCGTATCCATGCGCCACGGCATAACGGAAAATTTGTCCGGTCGTCTCGCGCGCACGTTTGGCAATGTCCAACGCACCCCGATCGGCAATGGCTTTCATCATCGCGACTACTTCTGGAGCTTCAATCTCCGCGACGGGCCGGGCGCCTAAGACCGGCAGAATGTCATCCTTTATCCGTCTCTCTGTGTATTCGGCATGGCGCGGACTCTTGCCCACCCGCCAGTGAGCCAGCCAAAGTGTCGTGACAGCCTGAAAGGAGTTTTCAGCCTTGGCCTGCTCCGCCGTCTTATCGGCCATACGCTGAGCCATCGGATCAATTCCAGTGGCCAGCAGCTTGCGGGCTTCGGAATGCTTCTCGCGCGCGATGGCGAGGGAGACATCCGGGTACTTCCCCAGGGCCATCGTCTTGCGCTTGCCATCAAAGCGGTAATCCCAGCGCCAGAGTTTTCCGCCACCCTTCGATACCAGCAGAAACAGCCCGCCGCCATCGGCGATTTTGTAGTCCTGGTCGCCCGGCTTTGACCTCTTGATTTCTATATCTGTCAGTGCCATTGCGCCCCCTAAACCCTAATATCGGAAAACACCGTCAACTTCATCACCTCATACCGTCAGAAATACCGTCAGCGGAACATGGCTTCCCGTAGATTCTGTTGGACGCCATTAGACAATAAAACTAGAAAACCCCTTGATTATCAAGGGGTTTAGTGGACTTTATTGGATTTGCTTGGATGCTCTTGGAAGGGGTGCTGGCGGAGAGAGGGGGATTCGAACCCCCGGTAGAGCTTTACAACCCTACAACGGTTTAGCAAACCGCCGCCTTCAGCCACTCGGCCATCTCTCCGGGTCTGAGGGGATTATACCGGAAAGACGCGCAGGCCGGGTGCGGGCCTCGGATTTTGGTAGTGTCTCGGCCTGAATTTGCTTTGTAACAGGGCACGACTGGTAGGCCGGGGATTTATCCCGGCTACCGCAAATGGCTTCCAAATTGACTCACAGCCCAATCTTTTGACCAGGTTTTTGAACAAGGATTCCAGATTTCAGTGCTAGAGTTGTTCCCAACCAAAGGCTGAGATAAGGAATCCTCATGTATACCACGCAGGAGTGTCATCGCTGTGATGGCACAGGACGTTCTCCCTGCCTCCGTTGTTCTTCGAGCGGGCAGCTCAAGTGCGCCGAGTGCAATGGAAAGTGCGAAGTCGCCGGCAGGCTCTGCGTGCGGTGCACCGGCGCCGGCCAGTCCGTGTGCCTTTCCTGCCAGGGACGCGGGAGCCATTTCTGCCAGCTATGCAGGGGCCAGGGCGTACGGCAGGTACTGGTGTAAGGCAGATGTGTTGCGGATGCGAGAAAAAGCAGGCGTGGGCGCGGTTCTCTCTTTGAGTAGCGGGGAATTCTTGTTAGATTCACAACCATGCGCTCCAGTGCTAGTTCGGCGGCTCATCCGACCCGCCGCAAAATGCACCTTCTGCCGCTCGTCGCGGCCACCTTTTTCATGGTGTCGGGCGGGCCTTACGCCATTGAGGACATTCTGGGCGGCGCGGGCTTTGCGCGGGCGATTCTGCTCCTGCTTCTGTTACCGATAGTCTGGAGCCTGCCCACGGCGCTGATGATCGGCGAGCTGGCTTCTGCGATTCCCGCCGACGGCGGCTTCTACATCTGGGTACGGCGGGCGCTGGGGCCGTTCTGGGGCTACCAGGAGGGCTGGCTCTCGCTCTCGGCCAGCGTCTTCGACATGGCAATCTATCCGGCCTTCGCGGTCGAGTACCTCGGCAAATTCGACCCGGCGCTGACTAAAGACTGGCGCGGCTGGGCTTGGTCGCTGGCGATTGTGGCGCTGTGTTGCCTCTGGAACCTGTGGGGCGCGCCCGCGGTGGGCCACGGTTCGGTGTGGCTGTCCGCACTGCTGCTGGCGCCATTCGCGGTCTTTGTTGTGCTGGGCTTCTGGCATGGCTTTGCGGCGCATCCGGCGATGCAGTGGAGCGGCCCTGCCTCCAGCGGTGCTCTCTCGACGGCGATGCTCGTGGCAATGTGGAATTACATGGGTTGGGACAACGCCTCGACAGTGGCGCAGGAGGTTCACAATCCTCAGCGGGCCTATCCGCGGGCAATGATCGGCTCCACGGCGCTGGTGGCGGCCACCTACATTCTGCCGCTGGCGGCAATGGCCGCGGCGGGTCTTGCCGTAAGCAACTTCGAGACCGGCGACTGGATCACGGCGGCGCAGCAGATCGGCGGGCCGATTCTGGGTTGGGCCGTGGCAACGGGCGGCGTGATTACCGGCGTGGGAATGTTCAATGCGCTCGTGATGAGCTACTCGCGACTGCCGATGGCGATGGCCGAGGACCGGATGCTGCCGCGATTTGTTGCCAGCCGCAACCGGCGCGGCGTGCCATGGGTCTCGGTGATTCTCTGCGGACTGGCGTGGGGGCTGGCGCTCAAGCTGCCTTTTGAAAAACTCATCACGATTGACCTGGTACTGTACGGGTCGAGCCTGCTGCTTGAATTTGTGGCCTTGGTGGTCTTGCGGCTCAAGGAGCCGGAGCTTGCGCGGCCCTTCAAGGCCGGCAACCTGGCCTGCGCGTGTCTTCTTGGTGTCGGGCCCACGGCGCTGATCGCTTACGCGCTCTATGCCTCGCGCACCGACGAGGTAAAGCTGGGCAACGAGCCGGTCTCCGCGCTGCTTTTCAGCCTGATGGTGGCGCTGCTGGGGCCGCTACTTTACCGCTTTGCCACGCCGCGTAGCGCAAGGCGCGAAGTTCCCGCAGCGGCCACGGCCGAGTAAGCGCACAAAAAAAGAAAGCCGCCTGTGTGGCGGCTTTCCTGATGCGATGCGGCGCGGATTGCGCCGGGGCGAAAGCCCCGGCCTACTGAAGCTACTTCTCTTTCGCCCCGGTCTTCTTTGCCTTGCTCTCCTCGAACTGCTGCATCGCCAGTTGCACACGGTTGCGCGCGTATGCCGCGTCATGCCAGCCCTTGATCTCGGTGCGTTTGCCTTCGAGATCCTTGTAAATGGAGAAGAAGTGCGTGATCTCCTTCAACATGTGCGGATAGATGTCGGTGTAGTTCCACACATTGGAGTAGCGAGGATTGTTTTTGCCCACGGCCAGAACCTTTTCGTCCAGCACGCCCTGATCGAGCATTTCCATCAGGCCGATGGGGCGAACCTCCTGCACGCAGCCGGGAAAGCTGGGGCCGGGAACGAGGACGAGCACGTCGAGCGGGTCGCCGTCGTCGGAGAGCGTGGAGGGGATGAAGCCGTAATCGCCGGGGTAGTGCACGGGCGAGTGCAGGTTGCGGTCCAGCTTGAAGACGTGGAGCTGCTTGTCGTACTCAAACTTCTGCGTCCCATCCTTGGGGATTTCAATGACGGTGCGAAATACCTCGGGGGAACGGTCGCCCGCTGGCAACTCCAGATAGTTCGGCATAAATGTGTTTTCTCCTTATTTCTTTCTCAACGCGGCCGGCAAGCGCGGCTCGCGAACGGCAGTTCTAGTTTCTTAGATGCCGGACCACGAAGAATCGCAGGATACCGGGATAAATTGGCAGGTGTCTATACCACCCGCCGGCGAGCGCGGGCTCTCCTACTATAATCAGGGATGATGAAGGCGCATGTCTATGTCACGCTGAAGAGTTCCGTGCTTGACCCGCAGGGGCAGACCATTCACAACGCGTTGCGGAAGATCGGCTACGCGACGGTGGAAGGGGTCCGCCAGGGCAAGTATTTCGTGCTGAATCTTGCCGGCGGTGTTACGTCCGAGGAAGCGCGGGCCGCGGTCGAGAAGATTGCCCGCGAGGTACTGACCAACCCGGTGATCGAAGAGTTCACCTATCGCATCGAAGAATAACTACCCCGCCATGTCGGGTGTCCTGCCCCGGCAACGTCTTTGCTTTTGTCGCCAGGGTGGGATGGCATCCTTTGAAGCTGATCTACTGCCCATTTATGCCGCTGCCCTCTGCCGTGGCATAAAATCGGCTCATGTGCGGAATTGTCGGGTACGTCGGCCCCCGGGAAGTTGTGCCGGTGATTGTGGAGGGCCTGCGGCGGTTGGAGTACCGCGGGTACGATTCGGCGGGCATTGCCGTGGGCGCGCCCGGCGACGAACTGCTCGAAGTCTGCCGCGCGTCGGGCAAGCTGCAGAATCTTGAGGCGGTGCTGCG
>JAATFM010000200.1 GCA_015655195.1 Terriglobales bacterium | reverse complement strand
TGCGGCAGCGTCATAAAGAGTAGAAATGCAATCAGGCCAAGACCGTAGTAGAACTGCGAAGCAGTCATCCCACTGGATGCCAGGAGCTTCGGCATAAAGTGCTGGACCGACCGGGCAAGCATTGGAATGAGCACACCAAACGAAAGAACCTGATAGGCAAGATAGTGCGCATGGTCGCGCTGGTGCAGCTCGCGCTCGTCGTTGAGATACTCGGAGTTGTCCGTGGACACGGGCTGATACGCGCGCAGCTTGAGCAGCAGATAGGGCGGCGGTGCATCGCTCTGCCGGGGTGGTTTGTTGTTGAACGGCTTAATCAGCCCGCCGGGTGCATAGCCGCCTAGAAAAAGGCGGCAAGCGAAAATTGCAGCCCAGATAATCCAGACAGCTCCATCGCCCCATCCCGGATTTGCAAGCCAGCAAGCGAGAATCAGCGCAGCGAAGACTGCGTAAATCGCCACTACCAGCGCACGCCGCCGCGCACGCGGAGCCATGTCGATTCGTTTATTCATCAGTACAAGTTCGGCTCTCATTGCGCTTCCTCCACGTCCGGCTCGTTCCACAGGATGATCGATTGCGGCAAGCTCCACAGCATGATGACCACCAGGAAGAGAAACATGGGGCCAGTCACGCCGAGCCATTCGGGACGGATCCATCCGAAAAGCGCATAGAGCGCGAAGACAGCCAGCGCGAACCAGCGCATCGCCGTATACGAGATAAAGTGGATGCGGTCGCGCAGGCGCGTTTCCCGCTCATCGAGCTCGTCGCTCTGGGCAATGGGCTGGTTGCGGTGGAAGAACGAGAGCATCTCTTCGTGATCCGACATGGAAGCCCAGAAGGTGCGACGGAAAGGTTTGACCATGCCGCCGGCGCGGACGCCGCCGAGCATAGCGGGCAAAAAGATGAGTATGTTGAACAGCATGGCATCAAAGAAGTTGCCGTGGTGGCGAACAGCTTGCACAAGGACTAGGTAGGAAAAAATAGCGGTGAACAGCCAGTAGACGATCACAATCCGTCGGCGCGTGCTCTGCCGGCTGACAGACCAACCCCATCGGTAGCGCGTATCGGAGATCATTTCCCGTTCTCCTCTCGTTGCGGGCTGCTTCGCTCGCCTTGTTTGGCCGCAGCTCCGTAAACCTGCTCGCTGAGCGGCTTGAAGGGCTGCGTTGAAAAAATGGCTTCCAGGGGGAGCTTGAAATAAGCGGCAATGGCGAAGGCCAGCTTGAGGCTCGGCCCGTAGTCGCCGCGTTCCAGAAAGCCGATCGTCTGGTAGTTCACCCCCACGGCGTCGGCCAGATCCTGTCGGCTGATGCCGCGCTCCGCCCGCAGAACAGCGATGCGGTTGTAAAGCCCGCTTTCTCCGGGGAGCGGATTTTCGTTTTCCTTCACGACAATATATTGCGTTAACACAACAAATTTTGTCAATGGGAAAACGACTGGGATTAATAGTGCCCCTAGCGAAAGCGCCCAGCGTTCAGGAATTTGGAGAGATTAAGCCTCGAAATCCAGCTCAACCGGATCGATGAGCGGAACCAGCCATTCGAGCAGCGCCTGATGCTGCGGGTGCGTGGTGTATGCGTCCGCGGCGGCCTTGTCGGTGAAGGTCATCAGGCCGGCAAAGGTATAGCCGGCGTTGCGCGGCGAGACGTTCGGCCCGGCATGAACGTCGATCAGGCCGGGAATTGCGCCGCGAAAGGCGAGGATGGCTTCCTTCGCGCGAGCTTTGTCGGCTTCGGTCGCTTCCGGCTTCCAGCGAAAACCAAAAATGTGAATGAACATCGTTCCCCCAGTTGCCGCTTCAGCCCTTCAGAGCAAACTCCCGCGCGGATTCGAGCAGCTTCTTCACGTTCTCCGGCGAGGTAGATTCGGTATAAATCCGCATTAGCGGCTCGGTGCCGCTGGCGCGCAGCAAAATCCAGGTCTCGGCTGCGTTGGGCTTGGTCGCGGCCTCCGGATTGTCGAGATAGAACTTCACCCCGTCGAGAGTCTCCTGCCGCAGAATCTTCATTCCTGCAAATCCCATGTCGCCGGCCTTGAGTGCATGTGCACGCGCAATGGCAGCGTTCTTGACCGCGTCGGGAATGTGCAGATCGATGCGGCCATAGTGGTGCTCGCCGTACTCGGCTTGCAGGTCGGCGACAAGCTGGCCCAGTGTCTTGCCTTCTTCCGCCATCACATTGGCCAGGAGCAGCGCATTCAGCAGGCCGTCGCGCTCGGGCAGGTGGCGCTGGAAGCCGATGCCGCCGGACTCCTCGCCGCCCATCACGATCTCGCGCTCCAGCATGTAATCGCAGACGTACTTGAAGCCGATGCCGTGCTCGATCAGCTCGCGGCCGTACTTTTTGCAGATGCGGTCGAGCATTTTGGTTGTGTTGAAGGCTCGCGTTACCGCGCCGGGCCAGCCTTTGCGCCGCAGCACCCAGCTCAGCAGGACGGAAAAAATCTTGTGCGGATCGACGAAGTTGCCGTGTTCGTCCGTGGCTCCGATGCGGTCGGCATCGCCGTCGGTGCAGAGACCGGCATGGCATTGATGATGGACTACAGCCTCGCCAAGAGCGCGGATGTGGGGCTCAATCGGCTCCGGGTTGATGCCGGGAAAGAGCGGGTCCACATTGCCGCGAATCTGCACGTGATCGACGCCGATGCGGGTGAAGATGTTGGAGAGGATCGTGCCGCCGGCGCCGTACATGGAGTCGATGCAGAATTTCATGCCGGATTTGGCGATGAGATCGAGATCGGCGAAGCTCTCGATGGCGGCCAGATAATCGGGAAGGAAGTTGACTTCTGTAATCGGCGCCGGCTGCGAGGCTTTCGGAGCGGGCTGGCCGAGGAAGGACTCGATCTCTGCAATGATGGAAGGCTTGCCGGAGCCGCCGTACCACGCCTTGTACTTCACGCCGTTCCACTGTGCCGGGTTGTGCGAGGAAGTAATCATAATGCCGCCGGCGGCCTTGCGTCCGCGCACGCCGAAGCTCAGCGCCGGAGTCGGCGTGATGCGATCGGCGAGTTGCACAGGGATTCCCGTAGCAGCTACGACTTCGGCACATGCCCGTGCGAAGGCGTGCGACTCGAAACGCGTGTCGTAGCCGATGCAGAGGCCCTTCGCAGGGTCTTCTTTGGCACAAATGTAAGCGGCGATGGCTTCCGCGGCAGTGCGGACGTTGGCAAAGGTAAAGTCATCGGCGATAACACCACGCCAGCCGTCGGTACCGAATTTGATCTGGGTATGGGGCATTGGGAGGGATGCCTCTTTCGTTTCGGAATAAGTCTATAAAGCGTTTTGCGGATAAGTATAAGGAAGAGCGGACAGAGCCAGCAGCGAGCGGCTAGCCCGGAGGCCACGCCAGCGGACGGCCGCCGAGAATGTGCAGGTGAAGGTGGCCGACGGTCTGGCCGCCGTCCGCGCCCGTGTTGATGACGACGCGGTAGCCGTGGACGAGGCCCTTGTCGCGGGCAATTTTAGCGGCGGCGGCAAGCAAACGACCAAGCAGGCCTGCGTCTTCGGCGTCCGTCTCAGCAAGCGAAGCGACGTGCCTGCGCGAGATAAGAAGGATGTGAGTTGGCGCCTGGGGGTGAATGTCCGCAAAGGCGTAGCACACGTCGTCCAGGTAAACGGGCGAGGAAGGAATCTCGCCTTCGACGATTTTGCAGAAGAGACAGCTCATCGGAATTCAGTGTCCTGGTTCAATGTTCTGGTTCAGTATCCTGCGGGTCAAGTTTACATCGGACGGGCCGTTAACTTGTGTGATCGAGAATAATCTTCCATCCCAGCGGCCCTTTGCGCCATACGAGCGAGAAGATGCCGTCATCTTTCTTTGCCTCGCCCCTTGCTGTGCGCTCCAGATGAAAGCGGCCCGTTACCAGCGCCATCTCGGATTTGCCGCATGTGCCCGGCAGCAGGCGAATGTCGAGTTCCGTAAAGCTCAGCGTTCCCATCTGCTCGCGGGTGGAGTAGTTGGCCTTGTAGCGCTCCAGGATCGGCTTGTATCCCTTGCGCAGAGTTGTGCCAATGAAGGTCGTCTCGGGCGAGTCCTCGTACGCCTGCATGAAAGCATCCACATCGGCGCGATTCCACGCCTCAACCTGCGCCGTAATCGTTGCGCGGATCGCCGCCTCATCTCGATTGGGATTGGCGTTGGGTGATTGCGCGCGGACGAGATGAGACGGGACGACACAAACAGCCAGCAAAAGAACAGCAACCATGAGGATTCGTTTCATGCGAGCGCCTCCAGACTGGAAACAGAATCGAGAACAGACTGAAAATCTGACCTGAGCTTACATGGTGAAGGACGCGCAGTAAGCAGAGCTACTCTGCCATGCCGCCGAAGGGGTCTTCGAGTGAGGGACTTTGCGGCGTGAGCAACTCGGCGCCGTTTTCGGTTACGTGCAGGTCGTCTTCGAGACGGATGCCGAACTCGCCCTTGATATAGACGCCCGGCTCGTCGCTGAGCGTCATGTTGGCCTGGAGCTTTGGCGCGAGATCCCAGCCGAACATGTTGTTCTTCGCGAAGTAGGGCCACTCGTGCATGTCCATGCCGATGCCGTGGCCCACGCGGTGCGTGAAGTAGGTGAAGCCGGGGCCGTAGCCGCCATCGGCGATGACCTTGCGCGCGGCGGCATCGACATCGCCGGTGGGAATGCCGGGGCGCGCGGTTTTGACGGCCGCGGTCTGCGCGCGGTGGACGAGGTCGAAGACCTGCTTCATCTTGTCGGTTGGCTTACCGAGGACGAAGGTGCGTGTAATGTCGGAGGTATAGCCCTCGACAAGGCAGCCGTCGTCGAGCATCAGGATCGAGCCCTCGCGCAGCGTCTGCGGCCTGTCCGAGCCGTGCGGCAGCGCGGTAAACTCGTCGATGTTTAGCGAGGCGTCGCCGGAAAAGCCGACCTTCCGATACGCGAGTGAGACCAGGTTTTCCACGTTGGCGTTCGTCATGCCGGGATGCACGGACTGCGCGACGGCGCGGTAGACAAGCAGCGTGGCGCGACAGGCGAGCTTCATGCACTCAAGCTCGTGCGGCTCCTTAATCATGCGGCAGCCGGCAGTGATGGGCGTGGCGCTGACAAAGGCGAGATGCGGGTTGGCGGCGCGGATCGAATCCGAGAAGACGAACTTTGTGTTTTCGTCGATGCCGATGGTTCCGGTGGCAATGCCGCGGTCGCGCAGTCCCTTGCCGACGAGCGCGAAGGGACTTTCATCCTCCTGCCAGGTGAGAATGTCGGCGTCGCTGCCGAAGGGGCCGGAGTCCAGCACCTCGCGGGCGCGGCCCTCTTCAAATGCGGGAACGACGAGGAAGGGCTTGCCCTTGGCCGGAATGACAAGCGCCCAGAGC
>JAATFM010000135.1 GCA_015655195.1 Terriglobales bacterium | reverse complement strand
GCGCGACGTAATGATCTCAAACTGCGACATCATCACGGGCGACGATGCCATCTGCCTCAAGAGCGAGAATCCCTACGGCGACCTGCTGCCGACAAAAAATATCACTGTGACGAATTGCGTGATTTCGAGCGCCAGCAATGGATTCAAAATGGGCACCGCCACATTCGGAGCATTTGAAAACATCGTCTTCAGCAACTCCGTCATTTACACCGATGACAGCAGTCCTTTTAATACCCGTCCGATTGGCGGCATCAATATCGAGGCTGTGGATGGCGGAAGCGTGGACGGCGTAGTTGTGTCCAACATCCGTATGCAAAATGTGCGCGCGCCCATCTTTGTCCGGCTTGGAAAGCGAGTGCCGAAGGAAGGCACATTTCTCCGCAACGTCCTGATTGAAGGTGTGGATGCCGTGGGCGCCATCTCCACAAGCTCGATCACCGGCGTACCCGGTCTTCGCCCAACGGACATCACCGTGAGCAACTGCCGCTTCCACAACGCGGAAGCAGGCACGACTGAGTGGGCGCATCGGGATATTCCTGAAGTGGCCAACCGGTATCCGGAGTCATCGATGATGGGCCATCTACCCGCATTCGGATTCTATGTGCGTCATGCCGACCGCGTGCGGCTGCGCAACGTGGAATATATTGCGGACAAACCGGACTACCGGCCTGCCATCGTCTGTGACGATGTCGAAGACGTCATTCTAGGCGGGCTGGAATTATCTGCCCCGCAGGGGAACGCGCCATTGATCGAACTAAACAATACGCGGCGGGCATTTGTCACTGGAATGCGCGTGCCCCAGGACTGCCAAGTGTTTACGCAGGTCAGCGGGGCAATGTCCTCCGACATCCGACTGCTCGGCAACTCGATGCAGAAGGAGCAACGCGCGGTAAACTCCATCAACGGTGCGGCGGAAGGCGCAATCAAGATCGATTAAATCTGCGCGCTGCAGATTATTCCGATGAAAAAGAGAAAAATCCCGGAATGAATGACAGCCCCCCTTTCATCCGCCGTGCGGTGATGAAAGGGGGGCTAAAGACATTTGTCCCAACTCATATTTTTCCCCCGTCTAGCAAGGAAAGATCGGCATTGGCGATGGGTGGCTTCACGATCTGGTGCGGTCCCATTGCGGGATATTCAACTGCCGATGATGAAAGTAGCAGCTACTCGACTTCAGCCATGCACCTATCAGACGCGCAGGTCTGTATGACGGAGGAATCAACTTTCTTTTCGGATTGGCAGGCGAGTTTAGCCGATAAAGAACCACTGAAGAACTCCCTGAAGCACATTGGCTGTGGGGCTCACAGGTTGACTTGGCCTGTAAGGTCGCCTAGGATAGCCTCATGAATATGTGCCGCCAAGCTTGTTGTTGCTCCTCACAGGCATCTCCTGTTGAGTCGAGCGATATGGCGCGTTTGTGTTGTTGTCGTTAGTCCCTCAGGTACCTCTTTCCCACCTCAGTAGGCACTCCTCACCCATTCGGTGAGGTTTTGTATCGCGCGCATTTGCGCCAGCAGCCCAACAACGAGCAGGGACTGTCGATAGCACTTCCGCTATAAGGTGCTACACGTCCGCAAGAGCTCTCGATATGGGCATTTCCATTGCAATCTTCAGGAGATCACGTGATCCAACTCATATCTGCCTTCAAACTATTTCTTTTCGGAAGCGTACGCCGTTCACCGCAATCCATGCAATTCCCAGGGATCCTTGCCACCCTGCTCCTCATTGCTGGTTCCTCTCCGCAGTTGTTTGCGCAAACCTTCAGCAGCGGATTGCGCGGCACCGTGACCGATGCAAGCGGCGCAGTTATTACCGGCGCAACCGTCACTGTGACCGACGAAGCCACCCACCAGAGCCGAACCGCAATTACTAACAACGTCGGCGCCTACGCCTTCAATGAGCTTCGCCCTTCCACCTACACGCTCCATATCGAAGCTGCCGGCTTCAGCGCGACCGATCGCACGCATATACAACTCTCACCGCAGGACTTCCTCACGCTCGATGTTCCCCTGTCCGTAGGTGCGGCGCAAAATGTGGTTGAGGTCAGCTCCGAGGCGACGCTTGTCGATCCATCGACGGCATCCATCAGTACCAACCTGAGTCAGCAACAGCTCGTGGACCTGCCCATTCTCGGCCGCAACCCTTACATGTCGGTCAAAGAGTCAGGGCTGTTCGTCAACACCGGCAGTCCGCAGTTCGTCCGCTTCGCCGATCAGAATGGAACTACACAGACCTCTGTGGCTGGCGGACCGATCGGCTCCAACCAATATGAGATCGACGGCCTGCCCATCACCGATACCAACAATCGCCCCATCGCCATTCCGACCATCGAAGCGATTCAGGACGTGAAGGTGCAGGCCAATACCTACGACGCGCAAGTGGGCCGCACCGGCGGCGCTGTCTTCAACACGCTGCTGCGCTCCGGTTCGAATACCTGGCATGGTTCCGTCTTTGGAGCGACGCGGCAGACCGACTGGCTGGCAAATGATTTCTTTGCCAAACAGCAGGGCATTCCGCGGCCCGATAGCCCGTATTACAACTGGGGCGCATCGATGGGCGGGTTTGTGTCTATCCCGAACGTTTACGACGGGCACAACAAGACATTCTTCTTCATCGCTTCCGAGGGCTATATCCAGACCTCTCCCTACACCGAACAGTTCGCTGTTCCCACGCCCCTCGAACGCACCGGCGACTTCTCGCAAAGTTACAACTCCGACGGAAGTCTTGATGTCATCTATGACCCCACCCAGACATACACCGATGCTCAGGGCGTAATTCACCGCACGCCTTTTCCCGGCAATAAAATCACCAACGCCAGCACCGTGGGCAAGAACATCGCCTCGTACTATCCGCTTCCTCAGGGCCCCTCGGCAACTGGTCAGATCAACTTCACCGGCACCGACAATGTTCGCGATCACGCGCAGGAAGTTACCGTCAAGCTCGACCAACAGATTCGTCCGTGGTGGAATGTAAGCGGGTCCTACATCTTCTACGAGGCCCTGCAGCCGCTGGGCAATCCGCTCGGAACGCTTCCCGGCAGCTACTCCTATACTTACCATCGCCAAGTTGATGCGACGCAGCTCAACAGCACTTGGATACTGAATCCCACCACCGTGCTCACGGTACGCTATGGCAATAACCGTTTCCCCAACCTGATCGCCGAGGTCAGCCAGGGATTCGATCCCTCCACGCTCGGCTTTCCCACCAGCTTAACCAGCCAGTTGCAGGCTAACTTTTTTCCCACCATCTTCATGCGTAACTTTTCGCAGCTTGGGCAAAACACAAGCCAGCTCGACAACTGGAAATCGCAGACCTTCAACGCCACCCTCACCAAGAGCCTGGGAAAACACAACCTTGCCTTCGGCACCGAGTATCGTCGCCTGCGTTTGAACTTCATTGATGTGAGCGATGCGCCCGGCACTTATACCTTCAGTGGAGCCTTTACGCAGGACTTTCCCAGCGCAGTCAACGACGGCACCGGCTCCGATCTCGCCGATCTGCTCCTCGGTTATCCTGCCAGCGGATACGTGGAAACCACCACGCCCCTCCAAACCTATGCGGATTACTTCGCAGTCTTTGCCCAGGACGATTTTCGCCTTTCACGCCGGCTGACCCTGAACCTCGGCCTGCGCTATGAAACCGAAACCGGCCTTAAAGAAGACCACAACCAACTGGCCGTCGGCTTCAATACCACCGCAACCGCCCAGCTCAATGGCAACACACCTGTCACAGGCGGGATTCTCTTCGCCGGCGTCAACGGCAACCCCCGCGACATCGGCGATCTCTCCCGGCTGAAATTCGCCCCGCGCATCGGTGCATCGTATGCGCTCAACGGCAAGACGGTACTGCGCGGCGGATACGGCATTCTGTATGCCCCAATACGCTACGATCCCAGCGCGGCTCTCGCCCCCGGATACACGCAGTACACGCCTTATGTGGCCAGCAACGACGGCAATCAAACTCCGGCCAATATGCTCGACAATCCATTCCCCAGCGGAATTCAGAAGCCTGCCGGCAACTCCGCCGGACTGCTGACCGGCATCGGCAGCTCCGTAACCAGCTATGACCAGAACTTCAAGGCCCCGCGCGTGCAACAATTCTCTGTCGGTGTAGAACGCCAACTTCCAGGCCACATCGCACTTGAGGCCGAATATGTCGGCTCCCGCTCCACGAACCTTTCTCCAGGCTCCACCGGCACCACGCCGATCAACTACAACCAACTCAACCCCTCGAACTTCAGCCTCGGCCTCGCCACGCTCAACACCCCA
This sequence comes from Terriglobales bacterium, assembly GCA_015655195.1. Taxonomy (GTDB): domain Bacteria; phylum Acidobacteriota; class Terriglobia; order Terriglobales; family Acidobacteriaceae; genus Telmatobacter. Next base: position 12,975 of record JAATFM010000135.1, on the reverse strand, counting down.
GTGGCGAATCCCTACTATGGCAACGGCGGCACAGGCGTCATCGGCAACCCAACCGTAGCCCAGTCGCAACTGCTGCTGCCCTTTCCGCAATTCAGCTCCGTCAACCTGCTCGCATCTTCAAGCTACGCCGATTACAACGCGCTGCTCGTCAAGGCCGAGCGCCGCGCCGGAAAGGGGCTGAACCTTATCGCATCCTTTACCTGGTCGCGCAACCGCGATGCCTCCTTTGCCACTACCAACGGCGTTCAGAGCCCGGCAGCAAGCGCGCCGCAGAATATCTACAACCTGCGCGCGGAATACGGGTACGCGGTCAACAACGTGCCTTACCGCTTTTCCGCGGGCGCCACTTACGATCTCCCAGTAGGACACGGGCAGCGCTTCTCGACCCGATCCACCATCGGCGACCTGATTGTCGGCAATTGGCAACTGAGCGTCGTTCCCACCTTCCAGGCCGGCTTCCCCGTCACCATCAGACAGAGCAGCAATCCCAACAGCTCCGTGGTAGGCAATGGCGTGCAGCGGCCAAACCTGGTTCCCGGTGTGTCGTTGGGAACCAAGGGAAGCCTCTACAACCGCCTCTCGGGCTACATCAACCCGGCAGCCTTCACAGCCTCGTCTGCGCTGAGCTTTGGCAATGCACCACGCACGCTTTCGCTGCGCGGACCCGCCTTTGAGAATTGGGATCTGGCGCTCTACAAGAACGTCAAGATTCACGATCGCGTCAACGCCCAATTCCGCGCCGAGAGCTTCAACGCATTCAACACGCCGGAGTACAACGGCCCCAATACATCCTTCGGCAGCTCGAACTTCGGAAAGATCACCTCCGATGCCAACTTCCCCCGCTATCTGCAACTCGGATTGCGTGTGTCTTACTAACAATGCCGAACATCTCACGGATGCGCGATTCCTTTCACGAACCGCGCATCCGCGTCTCTTCCATCTGAAAAGGAATCAAATCACCGAAAGGTTGCGTTTCCAAAGCGATGTATCTTAACCGTCGAAATCTACTCAAAACTTCCGGACTCGCGCTGGGCGCCGGTGTCGTCTCTCCGCTCCTTGCGTTCCCTGAGTCGGTGGGTGCGAATCCCACACCCACCACAGGGCCCCTCGTCCGTCTTTCTCTCAACGAAAATCCCTATGGCCCCTCGCCGCGCGTCGCCGAGGCAATCCAAAGGGAGTTCACCCACCTCAATCGCTATGCCGATGCCGCTCATGCTCAGCAGCTAGCCGAGCAGATTGCAACCTATGAGCAGCTACCCACGGAACAGGTCGTGCTGGGAGAAATCCTCGGTCTACTCGGCACTTATCTTGCCGACGAAGGTGGCGCCGGCTCCGAGTTCCTTTACTCCACGCCCGGCTATCTTGCTCTGATTGATGCCGCGACACGCCTCGGAGGCGTCGGCGTCCCCGTGCCGCTCGATGCGCAATACCAGAACGATCTTCCCGCCCTCAGCCAAAAGATCACGGCTAGAACCCGCGGCATTTACCTCGTCAATCCGCATAATCCCACCGGAACCGTCAACGAAGACAAGGCATTCAAGCAATTCCTGCGCGAGAGTTCTCAACGCTCCGTCGTTATCGTCGACGAAGCCTATCTGGAATACACCGAGGACTTCGCCAATCGCTCCGCCGTCTCACTGGTGCGCGAGGGCGCAAACGTGATTGTCTTCCGCACCTTCGATAAGATTCATGGCCTCGCCGGACTGCCTATCGGTTACGCGCTGACTCCGGCGCCGATCGCCGCCGCACTGCGCAAGCAGGGCGCCGGCGACGCCGAGGCATTGGGTCGCCTCAACATCGCCGCCGCAGCCGCCGCATTGGCCGACACCGCGCAAGTGGCTCATACCCGCGAGGCCGTGGCCCGGGAACGCGAAACCTGGCTCACCGTGCTACGCGATCTAAAACTGCCTCACACTGCCACGCGCGCCAACTTCGTTTTCTTCGATGCCGGCCAGCCGCAGCCGCGGCTTGCCGAAGCGCTCCGCGCCCACGGTATCGACATTGGCCGTCCTCACCCGCCATACACCAACTGGGCACGCATCACCATTGGCCTTCCGGAAGAAAATCTGCGTGCTCAAAATGCGCTTCGACAGGCATCGAGATACTGATTAACGCCCGGACGGGATGCCAGTGAGCCGGTGAATCACCGTAATCTATCCACCCTATTAAACCCAAGAGATTCAAGATCGCAAAGAGAGATATTCAGCGCATGAAGAGCTGCATATTTGCTTCGCCTCAATCTCTTCGCAGCCAAATTCATTTTCCGTTTTCGGGTGTCAGCATGTAAGAACTGACTTATCCAGTTACTGTACGTGGACCACGCCCCTATTCCTTCATATACGACCTGAACGTCCGCAGCCGCAACCAGCAGTATCCGAACGGTCGGGTTGAGCGGAGAGTCCGATATCCGAATTAAGTGGACGTGAAACATCAACTCGTCCGAACCTTCCGGCTCATTCCCAGGCATTTACTATGTCCATAACACGGCAAAATTCTCTTGCATAACTTGCATTCGGATGCCTATTGGCCGGGGGCGCTTGCCAGGTGTGGCAGAGGCATCGGTTCCAGGACGTGCACGTGCCACAGGATACTTTCTTCGGCTATCTCAGGGTATCTGCGAAGAAAATCCAGCGATAACGTGCGGGCTTCGGAGTTAACCTTCTCGGTGACGAACAACGCTTGTTGATCCTCTGCTTCTTTCTGGCGTTTCATTCGGCGGTAGAGGATGGATAGGTAGTAATGCGCAGTGTTATCGTCGGGATCAATCTGTTGCAGCTTCTCAAATGCGCTCATGGCGTCGTCATATTGATGTTTCTGATAGAAGGAAACGCCGAGTTCGCGGCGCGCATCGCGTGATTCCGGAAATTGCTTCACTACTTCCGCCAGGTCCGCCATTGCCTCATCGGGATGGCCCATTCTCCTCTCCACCAGTGCGGCGTAATAGAGCGCCCTGGCGTTCTTCGGACTTAATGACAAGGCCTTCTGAACATTGATCCAGGCGGAGTTGTATTTTTCCCATGGCATTTCGGTAAGAGCGATATTTGTGTAAGCATCGGCGTAGTCCGGACGCAGCTTGACGACCTGTTCGAAGGCTCCGACCGCGTCCGCATATTGCAGCTCATCGAGATAAGCGATGCCGACATTATTCCAGCGCATCCAATCCTGATTGTCGCCCGGCTCAGGCTTGACGGGCTGGTTGTCTCCGATGTTGAGCGTCCGAGTACGCGAAGCGACCTCGATGACCGGATAGGCGGGATGATCTTTGCCGAGCACGTTGTTGAGGTAACTCTGCCGCAGGTGGCGGTACTGCACCTTCGCCGTGATGGTGATCTGGCCCTTGATGTCCGCTGGGACACGGAACTGATAGCGGATCAATACGGAACGGCCGGCCTCAATGGAGTTGTTATATGCGATTTCATGAATCGTGAAAACCTTGTGGTTATCGACAAATTCCCGGGTCTGATCAACAGGACGGCTGGTGAAACTGTGCGCGGTTGCGTCGAGCATTCCCTGCGCATCAAGAAAGCCGCTGTGGTAAAGCGTTCTACCGGCGGGATCTTTGACGAGGAACTCGACCCATGCTTGCGCGAGGTCACGAATCTCCGGAATCAGGGAGTGCCCAATGCCCTTGTTCTGAATCACGACATAGGTATCAAGCACGTCGTTCGGCTGAACACGGAAGGGCACGGAGCCAAGCGGCGCGATGAGCTTATCTTCGGTCGATTTTTTCAATCCAAAGATGTCCACATTGAGAAAGTCTCCGGATTGGAGGAATTTGACTGTCTTTTCCAACTGCTCCGTGTAGCCGTAATAGAAGGGCACGGCAGTGTTGCCGGCAAGCCAGCTATGCGAGGCGAAAGTTCCATTCTTTGTTCCGACATCCGGGAGGGTATTGGGCGCGCGCTTCATGTGGCAGTTCTGGCAGGTTGTAAATTCTGCCGTATAAAAGGTCAGTGGGTTCCGCTTGGAGAATTTTGAGTTTTGCCATTCGTCGAAGACGGTGTCTGCCCGGACAAACTTGAAGTCATTCAACTCCACTGGAAGGCTGGTCTTGTGACATGCGGCGCAAAACTCGGCTGTGTGCAGAAGAGGCCGCATGACGGCCGCGGAATGCCGCTCAGGATGAGCGAAGATGTCTGCGTATGGAACCTCACCCGGAATGCGATTACCTTTTTCATCGAGCAGGAGAGAAGGGACAGCCATGACGTAGCCGCCATTGCCGCTGGTGGACTTGACGCTCGTAATCGAGTGGCATGTCATGCAGGTGAGGCCATTGTGGTCAAGCTCGCCGCGGTCGACAAGTCCGTTCTGTGTCATCGCGCCGGTCACCATCCCGACTGGATTATGGCAACTATTGCAGTGACGCGTGAACTCGATTCCCTTCTCCTTGGTGAGAATGTTGATGCTGGTGCGATAGAAGGGCTCGCGGAAGGCGTTAGACTTGAGAGCCTGACGCCAGAGGTGATAGGCCTCCTGATGGCAGTGTGCGCAGTATTCGGGCCTCGGAAATGCGCCGGGCTGAACAAAGTCGCCATCTTCCGTGCCCGCATTGCCGGGCATGAAGGGTCTGTCTTTGCCAAAGCGGTAGTTGTATCCCTCGCTGATTTTGTCTGAGTATGCTTTGCGCTCGGCCTGCTTGGCGGAGATCACCTGCTCGGAGTGGGTATGTGTGGGGCTCGTCTGTGCAGAGCTAGCCTGGCTCGACACTGACTGGGCAGCGGCTGTTGCGCCAAAGGAGACACACAAGATGGCTGCGCACGCGGCGGCGACACAAACATTGCGTGAAGGTATGGCTCTCATAATTGACCTCCATCTTTGGAAGCACAGCGGACTCTCCGCCGTTCTTCTCCAGCCCAATAACGGTGCAGTTCAAATTGTGAGTACTGCTCTTCAATTTCCCGCTTGATGAGCATTGCGCGATGCGGCGTGCTCGGCGGCAATGCCGTCGTAGACGCTGGGTACAATGCCCTTGCCTTCTTCAATCGTGAAGATGCGATCTACGCCGGGGAGGCTGATATGTTCCACTGCGCCGCTGGGCCAGCGGACTTCGACGCCATCCACAGACGTTGCCTGTCCCAGGCCAAAATGCGGCCGTTGATCGTTCGAGGACTGATAACTGCCGCCGCTCATTACGTCGCCGCGCTGGCGCATCTTACCGGTGGTGAGATAGACGGTAGTTCCGACAGCGTCGCGCGGGCTCTTCGGCCCCCCGATGAGTTTGAGTTCCACCCAGTGGTTGGTATCGGCATTGACATTGCGGAGCAGAACCGGTGTGTGGTCCATGCAGTTGACGATCACATCAGTCTTTCCATCGTTGAGCAGGTCACCGAACGCCGCGCCGCGCGCGGGGATAACATCGGCCAGGCCGGTGCCTTCAACTGCCGGCATAAGCTCAAATTTTTCGCCCTTGCTGAGGTTATGGAAGAGCAGAGGGCGCTCCGCATAGCTGGTTCCCCAATTGTGCTTATCCACTATGGGAAATGTGTGGCCGCTGACGACGAGAATGTCTTTCCATCCATCGTTGTCGTAATCGATAAACTCGCTGCCCCAACTGAGGAATGGGTAAGTGATTTGGGCGATGCCCAGGGTCTGGGTGATCTCCGAGAAGTTTCCGTCGCCGTCGTTGCGGAAGAGGCTTTTGTAGTCATCAGAAAAAGTGGTGGTATAGAGATCGACCATTCCGTTGTTGCGGTAATCACCAACTGCGAGGCCCATGTTAGCCTGTTCGCGAGCATCCGCGTTGAGCGCGAAACCGGAGAAAAAGCTCGCATCTTCAAAAGTGCCGTTTCCTTTATTGAGATACAGATAGTTTGGAGTTGAATCGTCAGAAACGACCAGATCGACCTTTCCGTCATTGTTGACATCCACAAAGGTCGAGGAGAATCCATAGTTACGATACTTGGTATCGCTCACGCCGGCCTTCTCGCTTACATCCGTGAAGGTTCCGTCCCCGTTGTTGTGGAAGAGGTGATCCGGCTCGCCGGGAAGACCGCGTGGACCACAGAGCACATGGACTCCGCGAAATGTGCAGGAGGCGCTCCGGCCGCCGGGAGGATCGTTCAGATCCCAGTGAATGTAGCCGGGGGCAAAGATGTCGAGCCGTCCGTCGCCGTCATAGTCGCCAAAGCTGGCCCCGGTGGTCCAGTTGCCAAGCATTACGCCTGCCTGCTCCGCAACGTCGGTGAATGTGCCGTCGTGGTTGTTGTGGTAAAGACGATTTTTGCCGAAGTTTCCGACATAGATGTCGGGCCACCCATCGTTGTCATAGTCGCCGATTGCTACGCCGAATCCCCAACGATCGTTGGTCACGCCGGCTTTAGCGGCAATGTCAGTAAATGTGCCGTCGTGGTTGTTATGGAAGAGAGCGGCATGTGGAGGTTCGGCTTTCCCGCTCATGGCATCATAGGTCGAACCGTTTACGAGATAAATGTCCAGCCAGCCATCATTGTCGTAATCCAGAAGGGCAACGCCTGAGCCGTTGCTTTCGAGAATGTAGTTCTTCTCCGAGGTGCCCATCGTGTGATGCCAGGTGGTAAGGCCGCTCTTTTCCGAGGCGTCCTGAAAGATGATGGGGCCGGTTTTGACGAAGCCGCCGGCTGTGATTGGGCGCTTTTCCGAATCCAGTACAGGGGCGAAGGTTCCTGCTGTTGCGGAACCTCTGGCTTGCGGTTGCACCTGGGCCGGCTGGTTGGAGACCTGGGCCGATGCGAAAAGCGACATGGCTGCCAGCGCGAATCCGAACGCACCTGCCATACACAGCCTGGGGAAGAGACTGGTGGACATGATTTTCCTCAGATTCCTAAGTGGATCAAACGGGACTCAGTATTGTGAGATTGATCAACGGGTGTCTTCGGCCAATGGAATGACAGCTGAAAGTTCGATAATTTAGTCATACTTATGGATGATGCTTGACATGAAATTTGCTGCATGTCTATTTCAGAGTGTGCGCCGGCGCCATGATACAGATACTCCGACTATTTCCGCGCACTTGGTGTGCTCAACATATTCGATCATCTCGTCCGCCATCCACCGAAACACCCGATTCCCATGAGCACAGCTTTCCAAGGCACAGGCCAGATCGATAAGCAGAGCCTCCATATGTCCACCGCTGAGAAGCATGAAGCCTATCATCTACAGCCAGCCAAAGAAGGGCTTGCGGCAGGAAGGTGACAACCTCCGATTCAATCTCCTGCCTGTCGGTCGCAGATAAGAAGTGGTGCGTTGCATCAACTGCCCCGCGCCAAATATCCAAAACCCGCTTCCCATCCGACGCCGTTGCTTTTCGTATCCGCATTATGAATACCAGAATATCTGTGAACTGCATGCCGCATTCATGAAAGCGAACTTTAACGGATCGGATTGCTACCGATAATGGCGGTTGGCGTTCCCTTGGTCTATGTGGAGACAATTCTGAAATGGCGTAAACAGGGCAAAGCGCTCATTGAGCCCTCGTACAGAACAGATCACTTCCGCAAAGAGCATTTCTCGCTATCAAAACTATTTCGCAGCAAGGAGACATCGCATCTCCTTGCTGCGAAGCCAATCAAACTTCCGCGTGCGGCACAAGCGCAGGCTTCGAGCTGAGGATGCCCTTGAAGCTTTCGCGATACTGAATGAAAACCAGCACCCAAAGCACACAGCCTACCAGCCCAATGGCAATGCCTGGTGCAAGCGTCAGATGAAACGCAATGATGTTATAGAGTTCTGCCGCCAGCACTGTGAGTCCAAGCGGCACAAAATAGCCGGAGAGCAGCAGCAGGCCGCCGAGCAGTTGCATCGCGAAGAAGTACTCAGCAAAATGCGATGCAATGACGGCGCCAAGGAACTGGAGCGCCAATGGATTCGGCGGTGGTGGTTGATGGATGAAGTGGAGAAATCCGTTCAGGCCAAAAACCGTAAACATTATCCCTAACAAGTAGCGCGCGATGATGGAGGCTATCTTCATGCCTGTCCTCCATGAGCCGCCACCGCGTGCGCTTGCACAGCCTGAAGGTGCGGCGCAAGAAACGCATCCCGGTCCTGCCCGTGATTCAACGCCATCGTTCCGCCGGCGGTCAGGAAGGTCACGTCGGTGAGGCCGAGGAATCCAAAGAGCGACCGCAAATACGGCTCTACAAAATTGAGCGATGCCATCTGCGTCTGCGCATCGTAGATGCCGCCAGTAGCGATGAGGAACGTTGCCTTCTTGCCGACGATCAGGCCCTTGGGCGTTCCATCTGCATACGAAAAGGTCTTGCCGACACGCGCGACCTGATCAATCCAGAGCTTCAGCACCGAGGGCACGCTGAAGTTGTGCATCGGTACACCGATCACGTACTCGTCGGCCTGCTGGAGTTCGGCTATCAGGCTGTCGGAAAGCGCAAGCAGTTGCTTCTGTTCTGGAGTTTGCGCCTCCTCGGGCGTGAAAACGGCACCCACCCACGCCCCATCGATTGGCGGGATTGGCGTTGCATTGAGGTCCCGGTCAACGACCGTTCCCTCCGGGTGTGCGACCTTCCATTGGGTAACGAACGCACCGGTCAACTCGCGAGAGATGGACCGGCCGTAGAGGGGACTGGAGTCAATGTGAAGAAGTGTAGACATGGCGATACCTCCTGATAGACATATGACTACTAATCGACACTTGTTGATTCAAAATAAATCGACAAGTGTCGATTAAGCATCTATTACGAGGGAGAGTATTCTGAAGCTTGAATGCCTGAGTCCCTTCAATCCGAGCCCACAGCGGAAGCGGTCGATCCGCGCATCCTGCGAAGCAGGCGCATGCTGATGGAAGCCCTGGGTAGCTTATTGAACAGGAAGGAGTTCGAGGATATTTCGGTTCAGGAGATCGTGGACGAGGCCACGCTGAACCGGGCTACTTTTTATCTCCACTACCCGGACAAGAACGCCCTGCTGCAGGCGATGACCGCAGCTCGCTTCCGCGACCTGATCGCCCGCCGGGGCCTTTCTTTCACCGATTGCGATGGGGCATTGCGCGCCATTGCGCTCGGTGTCTGCGATTACCTGGCTGAAACCACAGGCTGCCCCAGCCAACTAGCGAAGATGCCTCTCGAAGGCTCAATCATCCCAGTGGTAGAGGTCGTGTTCCAGGAAGGCGCCGCCCATCATCCGGCGCCGCCCGATGTTGATCAGGCTCTGCTGGGAACCACGGCTGCATGGGCCATATTCGGGGCTGCGCGCCGCTGGCTACAAACCCCGGGACGCGTTTCCGCCGAGGAGATGGCTGCCAAGATTGAAGAGATGGTGAAGCCGATCTTTCTCAGTGCCTCCCACTAGGTCTTTAGTCCCATCGACAGGCACGGCCCACTATTGAGCTTCCCATGCTCGATTCGAGATCGACAGAAAGTGCTCTGGCGTTTGGATGCCGCGAGCGGCAATTTCTCCGTTTACGAGAAAGAACGGCACGTCAGAAATGCCCATCTGCCGAACAGCCTTCTCATCGGCTTCCACTTCCTTCTTGAACGTATCCCCAGCCAGCATGGATGCGACAGCATTACGGTCAAGCCCAACCTCTCCAGCCAGCCGCACCAACGTGTCCTTATCGAAGATATTTTCCTCTTCCGCGAAATGCGCTTTGTAAATGCGCTCAACCATCTGCATTTGCACGCCTTCCGACCTCGCAAACTGCATGACCCGGTGAGCTTCCATCGTATCTCCGGCCAATGTCTTTGCCATCTTGTAGACCAGGCCCGCGTCCGCTCCCATACGCTCAACCTGGGCAAGGATCGAAGGAACATCGGTGCCCTTGCCATGGTTCCGCTCAAGATACTCCTTGACCGTGTGCGGCGGGACGCCCGGCCTCAGCCGGAAGGAGCGATAGATGATTTCAACCTTATCTTTATGCGAAAACTGCTCAAGTGTTTGTTTCAGCTTCACATTGCCAACTGGACACATGGGGCAGATCAGATCGTTCCAGAATTCCACGGTAATTGATTGCGTCATACAAGGAGCTTAGCCTCGCTCCCTGTCGGTTTCTGTCAGGAGTCTTATGTCTCGACTGCGCCGTGTTCGGCGCGAAACCGCCTCAGCAGAGCGGCACGCGGCTCCGGGTATCGCTCCCGTTCGCGGATGGAAAGAATGCGGTCCGTCCGGAAGGTGCGAAAGTCCTTCCGCAGCTCACACCATGCAATCAGAATGCGGGCATTGTGAAGAAAGGCAAGCTGAATGGGCCACGCCGTTCTCATCGATTCGGCACCCTGTGCGTCGCGATAAGTAAGGCCGAGCTTCGTCTGCGACCGTATCGCGGCCCTGAGCCTGCTGAGCGGGACGGCGTTCTCGGGAAAGGCCGGCGGCGCCGGAGGGCCTGGGCTCGACAGGCGGACAGACGCTCTTGAGCCAGCCGCACTGCGAAGCACGGCCTGGATCTTCGCGCGGGCATTGAGACCCGCTTGCAATAAGACTTCGTCACCGCGCTGGTCAACGTAATCCAACCCCAGCAGTACGGCCTCGGCCTCATCTTCCGTAAGCATCAGGGGAGGCAAAAAGAAGCCGGGCTTCAGAAGATACCCAACTCCGGGCTCGCCATCGACCCGCACCCCAAGAGATGCCAGCTCGGCAATATCCCGGTAGACGGTCCGTTCCGAAACATTCAATTCCGCCGCAAGCCTGGCAGCCGTAACCGGCCGTCGGCCAGTGGTGAGGTTCTGCAAAAGAAGCAGCAGACGGCTGGAACGAGACATGAAAGCGCTCCGCCTCTATTGTATGAATGTCCGCAAGTGCCTGCCAAGACTAGTCGTATTATCATCATCGATCTGCTTCTAACTGGCGGTATCGATGAAGTGTGAGTTTCACGTTCCTCTTCCACCTGATGACATACGATCGAAGAACTACGTCAAAACAGTCGAACAGTCGAGGCCGCACGCATTGTTCGATCAACCCCAGGTGAAGAGCATGCTTCCGTAAAGCTAGCTTCAGCGTATAACCGCTCTACCTCTTCTGCGAACGGCTTCTCCTGGGCGTAGCCGCCTTCCTTTGCGTGCGCACCGGCTCCAGGTAGCGGAGAATGGCGTCGCGCATGGCCTGCTGCAGGCGCGGGCTGGCGCCAGGCGGAGCGATGGTGAGCTCGTCGAGGATTCCGCGGAAGATCATAAGGGCGACCCGTCCGTGATGGGCCGCTTCGGAGCGCGAGAGCGTGGGCAGATTGCGCCGGAGGCGCGCCGTGATGAAGTCGACGAAAAACTGCCCAAGAACCTGCTTATCTTTGCGGGCGACGGCTGAGAGCGGGGCGTCAACCACCAGGGTGTGGAACTCGGGCCGGGTCCGATTAAAACTTATGCAGACATCGATCAGCGCATGGATGGCTTCTGCAAAGCTCAAGGCGCCTTCGGGGTCGATTGCCCGTTCCGCTTCAGCCATTTCTCGCGCGTACATCGAGGCGAGCGCGCTGGCGATGGCTTCCTTATTGGGGAAAAACTGGTATAGCGTAGCAGGGGATACGCCCGCTTCCATGGCAATCGCGTTTGTGGTGGTCTCATGGTAGCCAAGGCGGCCAAAGACCGCGGCGGCGGCGCGGAGGAGATTCTGCTGGCGCTGCTCGCCGCGCGCGTTGCGCTTGCGGTTGGGATCGTAGACGGTCACAGGACGATTTTCGCAGAAAGGCGACAATGCAAGCAAAAACTTGCATCTTTCCAAAAATATAAGTATCTACTTGCACAGGAGGTAGACAGGCATGTTCACAGTAATGGGAATTACAGGCAGAGTGGGCGGGGCCGTGGCAGAGAATCTGCTTGCGGCGGGCAAAACAGTGCGTGGCGTGGTGCGCAACCCGGAGAAGGCGAAGGCCTGGGCCGATCGAGGCGTGGAGCTGGTGCAGTCGGCGTATGACGATACGGCGGGACTCGCAAACGCGTTCGCGGGAGCAGAGGGCGTGTTCGCTATGATTCCACCGGACTTTGCGCCGGCTCCTGGGTTGCCAGACCAGAAGCGCACGATCGCGGCGATCCGCGAAGCGCTTGCGCAGTCGAAGCCCGGCAAGGCCGTGTTTCTTTCGTCTATCGGTTCCGAGAAACCGAGTGGGCTAGGGCTGATCACGTCGACGCACCTGATAGAACAGGCGACGCGCGCGCTGTCAATTCCCGTGGCGTATCTGCGCGCGGGCAGTTTCATGGAGAACTGGCTGGGAGCGTTGGACCACATACGTGCTACAGGGGAGATGCCCTTCTTCTATGCGCCGCTCGAACGCAAATTTCCCTTGGTGGCCACGCAGGACATTGGTCTGGCGGGCGCCAAAGTACTGCAGGAAAGTTGGATGGGCGAGCGTGTGCTCGAGGTGAATGGGCCGGAGGGTGGAACGGATTTGCACGAAACGGCGGCCGCGTTCGGCAGGGCGCTGGGCCGCGAGGTCAAAGCCGTGCAGTTGCCCGAGGCAGCCTGGCAGAGCGTTCTGGAAGCGATGGGCATGCCGGCCGACCGGACCGGCCTCTACATCGAAATGGTGAAGAGCTTCAACTCAGGTTGGATCCACTTCGATAATCCAGGAACCGAAAAGTTCCACGGGCCGACGACAATCGAGGCGTTCGCACAAAAGTTGGTCAAGTAAGTAGAACTGGCACAAGGAAACTATCCTCGATGCTGCGAAGATTAGCTATGAATCAGGAACTTGGCCAGGAGCAGAACTTATAACCGTGTCGGCCCTTCGGAAGGCCTTGAGAACCAGCTGGGATTGGGCCTGCGATCTCGCTTAAACGCTCAAACTTCCATTGCAGGCTGGTGAGAAATCTCTAGTGCCGTCTCCCTTGCCGCTGCCGAACGCCTGTGGAGATTAAGCGGGCAAATGCTCGGATTGGAAGGTTGAGCGTGATTCTGTGCCGAAGCAAAGGCGGCTGAGGTCAGCACCCGCCCCGGTTCGTTTCTATGAAGCGGCGGAATTGCTGACCTCGAGGCGATTGGAAAATGGCTGCCGCGTGTTTTCGTCATCTGCCATGGAAACCGTCCGTCAAATTGGAGTGCTTCAGGAAGCTACTCCACCGCTGG
>JAATFM010000293.1 GCA_015655195.1 Terriglobales bacterium | reverse complement strand
GGAGATACTGCAATACCTCTGTCAAAAGAACCGGCACATGGCGTACATTCGGATTCGTCATGCGCTCCCCCTCGGGGGAAATCCCTAATCTTTCTGGCGGAGAATCTCGGCCATGTTGCGCCGATCGTCGGAGGTAAAGTCTTCCGCCTCCATCTCCGCTTCAAACTTCTGGCGATTGTGGACCTCGATGTGGTCCCTCATGCCAATCACCGTTACTTCCACCTCGTCGAGCACGGCGGACTTGCGCAGCCGCTGCGGCAGAACCAGCCGGGCCTGTGCGTCCATCTCAACCTCCTGGCCCCAGTAGCTGGTGCGGGCCAGATATTTGCGGGCAGAATCCTCGAACTCGCTCACCGCGGCCAGCCGGTCTTCGCGCTGCTTCCACGCCGGCAACGGCCAGATTTCCCCGTAATCGCCCTTCACGCTGGTCACGTAGAACTCCTTTACGTGGTCGGCATCGGCAAGCTGCTTGAAGGCAGAAGGCATCTTGAGCCTTCCCTTCTCGTCGATCTTTGCCAGATGGTTGCCGCGAAACATCGTTCTGCCTCTTGCTGCCCGTGGTTGCTTCTTGTTTTTTGTCCGGGCCTGCCGGCTCCCCGGTATCTAAAATTGCCCGAAAAGTTGGGCATATAAGGTTCAATCGGCGTATGATTTGCCTGTGAATAGAGTGTCTTGTTCCACGACACTCCATTTCGCTCCACTTAAGCGATAATAGCTCAGATGCGAAGCCGAGCCAACGGGAAAATCGCTCCCCTTCCTATGTGGAGTCAAGGGGGCGAACCAAGCCAAACAGCTAGTGCAATTTCAAATTGGGAAACACAAGATGTTGTGTTTATCGGTTTGGTTCGGTCTGAATTCCGGGCTGAAAATAAGACTTGGCAGAACGGCGGCGCCTAATATAAGGCGAAGGGAAAGCGAAACGTATTTAAAAGAGGCGCTACGCAGCCGGATTGCCGGCCGATTCCTCTGCCAGTTCGGCCTTCTTGCGCCGCTCCATCACGGTAAACAGCAGGTAGACGAGCACGCCGAGATTTACGACGAAGATGCCGATCCGCAGCCAGGTGAAGCGGAGCACAAGCTCGCGAATCTCGATGGGCAGGAACGACGCGGTGATGAGCAGGGTGAGATATTCGCCCCAGGCCTTTTCAAGATAGAGACCGATGGCTTCAAGGAGGCTGAGGCCGGAATAGCCGAAGGCTCCCGCGCCGATGCGGCGCAGCATGTGGTCATCGATCATGGAAGCCTTATCAATGAGGAAGTTGATAAAGCGCGACTCGGGAAAATGCAGGTCGCTGACAAGGCCGGCCAGGAGATTGTCCACGTCCCTGCCGATGAGCCGCACTGCGCCGACGCCCACGATGGCGAAGATGAGGGCGACGAGCAATTTGTAGGCCGCGATAAGTACAAGGCCCTTGTCGCGGCGCCTTGGGCGGCTCGCGTTCTGGGAGTTTGAGCTTGACATGGCAGAGAACAGCAATAAGTTGATTGTACGGGAGCGGGCGGGAAAAGTTCCCGGCGGGGGTGGAATCGTTCCGGGTGGCTGCTCGTCAGGATGGGGAGTTGCCGGATTGGGTGGAGAGAAAAGGACCGGAGGATTGAGGGCAGTGCTCTTCCAAGTCGCAAAACCAAGAACTTGAGCGCCTAGCAATCAGGAGTACTTCTACTATTTTTTCAGTGGAGTCCTCTATACTTTTCTGGAAGTCGAAGGATAGCACGTCACGGAGGCTGCGGTAATGAAACTTGTTCTATCAGCACTTGCACTCGCTTTCGCTCTTATTCAAATTGGCAGCGCACAGGATGCCACCGGCGATTGGCAAGGCACTCTTCAAGCTGCGGGTTCCTCACTCCACCTACTCTTTCATATCACTAAAGCAGAGGGTGGGTCATTGAAGGCAACGATGGATAGTTTGGATCAAAATGCGATGGGAATTCCGATCACTTCAGTGACTGTAACCGACGCACATCTAACACTTGAAGCGAACACGATTCATGCTAAGTATGATGGTAAGTTCAACAAAGATTTTTCGCAAATTGATGGCACTTAGTCTCAGGGCGATAATGACTTTTCTCTAATACTGCATCGACTTCTTCACGAAGAGGGCGCTAATGACAACCGCCCGCAAAACCCAACCAAGCCGTATCCATATCGCGAAGAATTAATCTCTTATGAGAATGCCAGGGCTGGTATGACGATTGCAGGAACGCTAACCCTTCCGACCGGACATGGCCCATTTCCCGCCGTAGTTCTTATCTCCGGGTCTGGACCACATGATCGCGATGAATCGGTAATGGGACACAAGCCGTTTTGGGTATTATCGGATTACTTGACGCGCCGCGGAATCGCTGTATTACGAACCGACGATAGAGGGGTTGGAAAATCAACTGGGACGTTCGCAAATGCAACAATTAACGATTTCGCTACCGACATTGAAGCTGGCATTAACTACTTAGCAACTGTGCCGGAAATATCAAAAACTGTCGGGCTCATAGGACATAGTGCAGGAGCAGATATTGCAGCAATGATTGCAGCTCGAAATCCAAATATAAAGTTCATTGTCCTGATGGCAGGATCAGGTGTTCGTGGGCGCGACCTACTGGTTGAACAGGTTCGTATGTTGAATATCGCTGCCGGGGAAAATGCACACGAAGCAGATATGAATGCCGCCAAAGAGAGTGACATTTTGGATCTCGTAATATCGGACGCTCAGCCTTCCAAACTTCGTGAAGAACTCGCCAAAATATCTCCGAGTGAGGATTTAGACCTACAACTCCAGAGACTGAATTCTCCATGGTTCCGCTCTTTTTTGTCACACAATCCGGCAGATGATCTCAAGAAGGTCCATTGCCCCGTACTGGTTTTGAACGGCAGCCTGGATCGTCAAGTGCCGCCACGACAAAACCTACCTGAGATATGCAAGGCACTTGCTGAAGCTCCGAGTCTGAATTTCGAAATTCATGAATTCAACGGACTCAATCACCTTTTCCAGAAAGCTCAAACAGGCTCCCCCGATGAGTATTCGAAAATAAGCGAAACTATCTCGCCAGATGTCTTAAACACAATCGTCGGCTGGATTAAGACTACGGTACATATTTGAACTCTGTGGGATCGCTAAACGCTTACGATATAGAATCGTAGTTCGTAGCGGATTGGAAACGCACCTCAAATGCTAGAACAAACATAAATTAGTAATAAATATATTACTACTATCCCGGCCCGATGCCGGGACAGTATGTGAGAGTGAGCGTTAAGTTAAGTTAAGTTAAGTTAAGTTAAGTTAAGTTAGAGCAAGTGTTTGTCGAGAGCGCGATTTAATCCTCGAATCGCCATTTCAGTAGTCACCCCATCAGGAAGAACGACGGAGCCATCTGAGATGGCCGCAATGATGCTCTTGATCCGATTCCGAGCCTCAAAATGAATGACATCCACAGAAAAGGATGGACCACCAAGAGCCCTTGCTACAGCAGGAGCAACATCGCTACCCGGTTCATCAATCGGCTGAGCTGCAACTGCTACTACAACGAGAACAGCTGCAACTACAATAGCAACGACACCAAGAGTAACGGTAACAGACACATTTACATTTAAGTTCACATTTGCACTTTCACTGGCAGCAGGTACATCAACGGAGGAGTCTGAAGCATCTTCCATGCCACCTGTATAACCTAGGCGATTTATTGCATTCAGAAAGGTTATATGGTCACCGCTCATAGCTGCTTGCCGAACCTCTTCATTTGCCAATGCTTGAATCATCCCTCTTCATTTGCCAATGCTTGAATCATCTTGAATTCGATGCTCTTCGTATCGAAGTTACTTTCTGCGAATCCAATCTGACGAAGATAGTTATTCGGATCCTGAGAAAAAGCCTCTGCAACCATCCTATCTGCAATGATGCCTTTTGCAAGTCGCATAACCGCAGGTAATGAACCCGCTCGAGATATATCTGCTCCTTCAATGGCAAGATGGAGGCGATACAGATGCGGTGCGATACTTTCCACGGCGTTTGAGCTTTCTTTGACCGAACTCGCCGGCTGACCGTAGAGCCTCTTTTCGCCCAGCCCTGAAATCGTAACCAGGCCCGCTACTCCGGTTCTACTGAGAAATTTGCGCCTATCCATGATTTCTCCTTTTTGTTGGATTGTTGGCCGCTACGCTCAGGAACACCTTAAGCGCCGTACCCCGTCAATGCACTTTGGCTGTTGGGTTTGTTGGGTCGAGCTCTTGCAACTGCTCGATTGATATGAAAACGGGTAAGTACATCTCCGACGCACTCATGGTAATGGTCGGCCAAAACCTGCTTGAGCCGCTCATCTTTGTACATCTGTACGCAGGTTTCGCAGATATGTGCGGATTGTCTTGGTGGTCGGATCCCGGCATCGTAAGTAGCCGCAAATTCATAGATTTTTTTAGGCCCCTCTACGGCGAGCCAGACCTTAACGAAGTCATTAAGTTGGGAATAGTGCAGCTCTGAAAAATCCGAGGTGTCTCCATTGCCCAGTTTCATTTCTGGAATATGCTCCATTGTGAGCCCGCAGCAAGATACCATCTGCCCGTCCGGCGTAGCCACAAAGTTGCTCAGGATATTACTACACACCTGCCGCCGCTCATAGGCTATTTCTTCCTGTGTGATCTCATGGTCAGCATGAAATGACATCCAGATATTTTCCATCAAATGCAAATTACTACTATCGGGGTCATTGGCCATGAAACTCTGAAGTCGAGGGTGATCAGTTAAAGACTTCAGACGAAAGGCGGCTTCCTGCGAACCCTCATTGACGATTAATGTAGTTATCCTTCGTTGAGCACTGACGATTGCGGCGTTCACGATCCGCTCAAATGGCACGAACTGCTGGTGCTCGTCTCCAGTGCTCAAATTCAATTCGCATAAGCCAGCTTCTTTTAATCTGTCGAGCCGCGCCTCTGCTCCAGCGATGTTGATGGCCCAGTAACCGTTTGATACACAACGGGTAAAAAGACCTAATGATGTTGCATATTCAACAGCGCGAACGAGATCATCTCCCAGTAGAAAGCATTCTCCGCCCGAAAAGCACACTAACTCCAAAGATGGAAACGCTACGTGTGCCTTCTCTATTCTGGCCAGAATTTGCCCAAGCGTTAGACGCTGAGTCAGATTAGGGGACGATTCAAAGCAGCACTCCCGACATTGTGCCGTACACTTTGTAAGTTGCAAGGATAGTTAAGACAAAGGGGTTTAATTCATCGGGATAGGAATCTTGCATTATAATTCCCCTTGCGTTAAAAATTACGAATAATTATATGATATATCCACGTGAGTGTTATTTTTTTGACATTGATACTAATTTCCACAAGAACAGATTTTGTGTCGTCAGATAGGTGGCACAGGTTCCTGGTTTTGTGACCTGAGAGAGCACCCGCTGACTCTCCGATTCTGCATAAGCCTCAGAGCGCATAGTAGTTGAGTGCTCCCCAATAGTAATGTCATTTCCGTCCTGCCGCCTACTTCTTCACGCTCAGCAGTGAATCGCGGTCGAGGATGTTTCCATCGAGAACGAGCGTGACGATGCGGCGGGCGTTCCAAATGTTTGCCGTGGGGTCGCCGTCCACTACGAGAATGTCGGCGCGGCGACCGGGAGCGACGAGACCTAATTCGTTCCAGTTGAATTGCTGTGCGTAGTTGTTGGTGGCGGCGGCAAGCGCCTCGCGCGGCGTTAGGCCGAGGCGCACGAACATTTCAAGCTCGGTGTGCACGGAGATGCCAGGGAATGCACCGTTGACCGGAGCGCCGGTCGCGGCCAGGTAATGCGGGTAGGAGGCAAAGATTGCCTCGCTGATGCGCCAGAGCCGCATGGCGGACAGGTCGGCATTCTTGCGCTGGTTTTCTTCCATCCACCGCTGCGCCATGGGCGGCAGGTGGCGCGTCCAGGGCGAGAGCGGATAATTCATCTCGCCGGTTGTGCGGTCGGGCGGATTCGTCATCTGCGCGGGATCGAGCAGGGCCGCCGCCGGCTCCAGCCAGAGATTGCGATGGCCGGGCAGGCGCTCGTAGTACATGCTGAAGGTCGGCATGAGCGCGGCGTGGTGAGCGGCGATGAATTTCGCATACGAACGCACATGCGCGTCGGTGGGCGGGAGCCGCTCGGAGTAGCCGAGCGCCGTGGTCGCGGCCGTGCCGATTGGATCGTCCACCAACGGCTGCTGCAACTCGTCGGGTATTACTCCCAGCTCATAGCGGCCCATGTGGAGCAGCGCATCCGCGCCGGCCTCGATGCCGACGCGATAAGGAGTGGCGGCAAACTCGCCGTAGGTGACGAGGCCCAACTGGTGCGCGTGGGAGATGATCCACTGCGTGTTGGCCGCGGTAAGCTCGGGGCCGAGCCAGAGGACGCGCGTGCCGAGCTTTGCAGTGTCGGCGATCTGGCGTTGCGTGTCCTGTGGGCTGAGTTCGACGGGGCGCGCGCCTTCGCGCAGTTTAACTTTCCACAAAGGCTGCGCTGCGAGCAGGCTTGCGTTGTCCGTGATGCCGACAGAGTCGATGAGATAGACGTGCGGCGAGGGGCTGGCGCGCTGGAATACGTGGCCGCGCTGAGCATCGGAGCTGACGACGACGGTGGTAACGCCCATGTAGAGGTTGGCGTTGGCCTCGGCCTGACTGCTCATGCCGGCAAAGCCATCGATGAGGCCGGGGAGAATGTACTTGCCGATGCAATCGATAACGCGCGCGTCTTTAGGAATGCGAATTGCGGAGCGTGGACCGACATCGGTGATCTTGCCGGACTGCACGATCACGACGGCGTCGCTAAGATCATTCGCGGAACGGCCCCAGTTGGTCACATCGACCACAGTTCCGCCCACAAGCGCCAGCGGCTCGGCCTGCGGCCAGACCAGCACGCCTCCTAAAACCAGAAAGGCAACCAGGATCAAGAAAAAACGGTCAGCTCGCATACCGAAGTGGGCCTGAAGAGGATTGTCGCACAGCGCCGCGGCGTGGCGGCGCGTTTTGCGCTTCGTCGCCGGGGCGTTTTGTAAAGGCCGCAGCGGCGGCAACAATCAGGATTGGGAACATCTGGATGGTGTAGCGCGGCTCGGGATTCTCCATGGTGCCGAGCAGCAGGCAACGCAGAAGCAGATAGCCGCCAAGCATCCACGCAAAAGGCACGCGGCCGCGAAGGAAGCCCACTACCGCGAGAACAACGTAAGCGAGGTTGATGAGTCCGAGCGCGATGGCGGCAATGGTTTGGCCGGGATGTGCGCTCCACTCCCACCAATAGACGTCGAGATCGAACTCCAGCGTGCGCGGGCGCAGCAGCATGTCGGCAACGCGTAACGCGGGCACGACGACGAAGCATTGCACGGGATGATTGCGAATGCGCTCCTGTGCGAGCGTTTCAAATTTTTCGTCAAGCGCGGCAGAAATATCGTGATGCACGTTGTACTCGGCAATGAGCGCAAGAGTGCGCGCGCGTTGAGCGGGCGAGTCGAAGGCGCGGGCGGGAATGCTGTCCTCGTCGATCTGCTCCGCGCCGACGTGCCAGAAGACATCGCCGGTGGTCGCGAACTCCGTAGACCAGGTGCGGAGCCAATCGTAGAAGCCTTTGTTGAAGCGTTCGCCGGGATCGTTGAGATGGCGCGGCGCAAGCGGCTGAAAGACGTGGAAGGTAATCCAGTTGCGCGCAATCCACGGAACCATCGGCAGCAGGGCTGCGCAGCAGTAGATCAGGGCCGCGGCGATGCCTTTGCTGGCGGCGCGATTCCAGCCGAGCGCGGGAACGAAGACGCGCGTGGAATGCCACAGGATTCCCGCGCCGAGCACGAAGGATTGCAGCGAGCCATCGGGCCGCAGAAGAACGGCGAAGGCTGACGCGGCTCCGGCGAGCAGCAGGCTGCCGGTCGCGCGCTTGCCGTCTGCCATTGCGGCCAATGCGCGGCCTGCGGCGTAAATGCCAAGCGCCAGCGCGAAGCCCGAGAAGCACTCAGTGAGCGCGATGCCGGCGAAAGCCGCGGTGAACGGGCAGAGCATGGCAAGCGCGAGAGCTATCTCAGCGGCGCGAGGCGAGAGATACCGCTGCGCGAAGGCAGCGAGCAACAGTCCGGAGCCGATGTCGGCGATTGCCTGCGCGATGAGAACGGTTGTCATCCACGTGGAGGGCCAGATGCGTGCAAATATCCACTCGAAGGACGCGAGGATGATGGGATAAGCCGGCAGGCGGAAGAGCGTGGGAGCGAGATCGTCCGGCGCGCCCTGGCCGTAGACGCCGTAATGCAGCAGGTTGTGGCCGAGCGCGAGGTAATCCGCAGTGTCGTCGTCGGCAGGCCGCGGAAAATAAATCAGCAACAGGCGCAGCGCGATGCCAAGCGCGATCCAAAGCCAGACGCGGCGGGACCGGACTCGGAGAGACCAAGGCAGCCAGCCAGCCAAACGGAACATGCCTTGGAGGATACATGAGGGATGCGCAGAGCTATTTGAATTTTTCTGTCATGACGCATCGATATGGATTGCAAATGCCGACTTCGGTGCGATCTCACCCTTGCGATAAAAATAAATCGCAAGGATGGGGCACGGTGCATTCGTGGAACACAGCGCTTAACTTGCGGCTAAAGTCGGGTGCTTGCGGCCTGCGAGCAGAGGCGCAAGCTGCGCGTATGCCTCTTCGACGCTGACGCCGTGCTTCTGCCGGAGCGCATCGACCTTGCCGTGTTCGATGAACTGGTCCGGCCAGCCGATGCGGACGACGGGCACGTGGCAATCCATCTCTTCGAGGGCTTCAAGAACAGCGGAGCCGAAGCCGCCCATCTTCGCATGATCCTCGAAGGTGACGAAGGCGGCGACGCGGTTGGCGAAGCGGGCCAGCATCTCGCGGTCGAGCGGCTTGATAAAGCGCGGATTGACGAGCGCGGCGGAGAAGCCCTCGCTGCCGAGGCGCTCGGCAAGCTCTTCGGCGAGCGGCATCATGGTTCCAAGGCCGAGAATCGCAACGTCCGAGCCATCGGCGAGAATCTGCGCCTTGCCAACGGGAATAGGCTGCGGCACTGGCTTGCGAGCCACGCCTGCAACCGCTCCGCGCGGATAGCGGATGGCGCTCGGGCCGGGCAACTCCAGTGAGGTTGCCATCATGTCGGCGAGTTCGTCCTCGTCCTTCGGCGCCATAAGCGTGAGGTTCGGAATGCCGCGCAGGTACGCGATGTCGAAGAGACCGTGATGCGTGGGGCCGTCGTCGCCGCTCAGGCCGGCGCGGTCCATGCAGAAGAGCACAGGAAGCTCCTGCAGGGCCACGTCGTGCACGATGGGATCGAAGGCGCGCTGGAGAAACGTGGAGTAGATGGCGCAGACGGGGCGCAGGCCGCGCGTTGCCATTCCTGCGGCAAAGATGACGGCGTGTTCTTCCGCGATACCAACGTCGAAGTAACGCTTGGGATGATGCGGGCGGAAGAGATCCAGGCCGGTGCCGTTCGGCATTGCAGCGGTGATGGCGACGATGCGCTCGTCTTTATTGGCAAGCTCGACGAGCGTATTGGCAAAGGCTTCGGAATAGGTCTGCTGGCCGGGCTTGGTCTTGCCGGTTTCTGGGTCGTAAGGTCCGAGGCCGTGGAACTTCTTCGTCAGGTCCATCGCGGGCTGGAATCCGCGGCCCTTCTGCGTGAGAACGTGGAGCAGCACGGGGCGCTCGGCGTTCTTGAGGAACCTGAAGGTCTCGACGAGCAGCGGAAAGTTGTGCCCGTCGATGGGGCCAAAGTATTCGAGGCCGAACTCCTCGAAGAGCATCGAAGGCCAGAGCATTCCCTTGGCGGCCTCTTCGGCGCGGCGCATTACGTTGACGGCCGTTTTGCCGCCGAGTTTTTGCACGATGCGCTGGGCGGAACTGTGCAGGCTCTGGTAGTGCTCGTTGGTAACGACGCGATGGAAGTAGCGCGCGATGGCGCCGACGTTGCGGTCGATGGACCACTCGTTATCGTTCAGCACGATGATGAGACGTTTGGTCTGCTCGGCAATGTTGTTGAGCGCCTCGAAGGAGATTCCGTTTGTAAAGGCGGCGTCTCCGGCCACGGCGACGATGTTCTCATTGCCGCCTGCGAGATCGCGGGCCACGGCCATGCCGAGCGCCGCGGAGAGCGCCGTGCCTGCGTGGCCGGCGCCGTAGCTGTCGTGCGCGCTTTCGGTGCGGAGCAGGAAGCCGTTGAGCCCGCCCGGCTGCCGGATGGTGTCGAAACGCTCGCGGCGTCCGGTGAGCAGCTTGTGTGTGTATGCCTGGTGGCTTACGTCGAAGAGGAATTTGTCCTGCGGCGAGTCAAAGACGTAGTGCATGGCAAGCGTCAGCTCGACCACGCCGAGATTGGGGCCGAGGTGACCGCCGGTCTTCGCAAGGCTATGAATGAGAAAGGCGCGAATCTCCTCGGCCAGGGCCGTAACCTGGGCGTAGTTCAGTCGCTTCAGATCGGCAGGTGAGTAGATTGCATCCAGCAGTGCTTCCATGAACTTCCTTCAGCCCGGCGGCGGGCTGGGGTACAAACAAAAAACTTCCCTGGCCACAGAAGTTGCGCCGGAGATCGAACTTCCAGTATATCAACGCGGAACTTCCCTGCTTCCGTCCCCCCCGATTTAGACGATGTATTCCCCGAAACGACGACGCTCCTGCGAGGCGAGGCCGCTAACGCTCTATTCCGATTCGATTTACGATGGAGGCTGAGAGATACATGAAAATGATGCGGAGACTTTCCCTCGTATTCGCCCTGGCAATGGCCGTCTGCTGCACGGCCCACGCGCAGTTGCTTGCGCCGCAGGAGCCGGCGGCAGCGCCAAATCCGATGGACCCGACGATGAAGCCGGGCAAAACGGCACTGCTCGACCTTGAAGCAAAGTTTGCCAAAGATGTGGCCGAGCGCGGCGGCACGGGATTCGCAGCGTGGTTTGCCGACGACGGCGTGGTGCTGAGCAATGGAGCGGCCCCGCTGATCGGCAAGGTGGCGATTGCGAAGGCCTCTGCGTGGAAGGCAAGCGACTATCAGCTCGCATGGACTCCGACCGATGCGGTGATGGGCCCTTCGGGCGATATGGGTTACACGTGGGGGCACTACGAAGGCAAAGGCAAGGACGCGAACGGCAATCCGGTGCTGACCTCGGGGCGCTATATGACGATCTGGCGTAAAGAAAAAGATGGAAGCTGGAAGGTGACGCTGGATGCGGGCGCAACCGAGCCACCCGAGGGCGGCGATTGCTGCAAGCTTCCGGGAACAAATTAGAAAAAGAAGTGAATTAGTTCCTAAGACCCTTGACGAGTTACGGATTTGGCGCATAATTAGTTGCAGCAATGCACAGTTGACAATTAAGTCTTCTAACTCAAGGGACTTCGGCATTGAGATGCCGTTGTTTTGTGCATTTCCGGGCCCAAAATGAGATTTTTGTCGCAACAATCGCTGATTGTGCGCTGACTCCATTTTCGCAGTCTACGGAGCCAATATCGCCCAACCAGCACCCATAAGTGCCTTTCATCAGCCAATGCTTTCCGCGCCTTGGCTCAATGGTTCGGCTTACGAAAGGGGTGTGTCGTGCGCGTAAGGCTGGTGATTCGAAATCTCTCTGTGCTAGTCGCTGTTGTGACGCTGATATTCAGTTTTTCTCCAATGCTTGCGGCACAGCAGACAAATTGGCTAAATACCCTTAATAATGAAGCAACCGCCACTGATTCCATCGGAATCCGCGGTTATAGCGAGCACTTGATAAAGTTGCTACCGCTTGGTGCAGTTAAGCCCACTTATGTGAACTCATTCTCTGATCGTTTATCTAAAGCGGAAGAATTGGCCAGGCAAGGAAAACGACCGCTGATCTCGGAAGAGACCATTGCGGAGGCCTTTGATGACCTAATGCAACAGACAGCAGCGCCTAGCTCGTTTCAGACAAACATTGCAGAGGTTGAAAAGTCACGCAGAGCTTTTGCGAAAGAACTGCCAGCAATAATTTCAGAAAATAGGAATGGTAAATATTGTTACCCGGACGAGGCGATCTGGGTGATGGAAATGTTGATCGAGAACGTCGAATCACATCCGCCGCAGCCGTTACATTCTGGACCCGAGGTATCGGGGTACACACCTCCGGTACGCAATCACCTTATGCAGTATTTCTATTCGCACTCCCCAAAAGAAGTTGCCCATGTGCTAGACAAGCTCGCCGAAAAGCTCGGAATTTGAAAGGAGACGCAGATGCAGAAGTCCACGCTAACATTCGCGATACTGGCTTGCGTTGTATCCGCTGTTGCACTTTCTGGATGCAACTCTCCGAAGCCGAGCGGATGATTCAACGTTACTACTGGCCAAAGATACGAGAATGCTTACGGACAGTTTTCTCCTCAACAACCTGTCTATGGAGTTCCAGTCGCTGGAGCGTGGTTTGGACCTGATCCGAATACTCTTCCGCAAGGTTCAGTTACAACTTATGGGCGGTCTCCCGAATGACCTCGATGATCCAGTGACTGGGAATAGTGATCCTGGGAATGGTACTCCAGGCTCTGATAACGCTTCGGATTATTATTTCGTTGTGGGTGGCAAGGCTCCAAGTTACTGGAATCATAGATTTACATTTAATTTCTTTTGTGGCCTTAACGATCTCGTTGGGACTGGAGTAGGCGTTGGGGACGATACAATTGAATTTACTACTTACTCCTATGCTATAAATGACGAATACACATTTCTCCAAACTGGCGTAGAGGATGACTGCTACTACTACTACAATGGTTCTCCTGGCATTCCTCCAGCCTCGACCAGATTTGCAATTGTTGGACAACAGCCACAAACCTTGACACTCACAGGCCAGAGCCCTGTCACGTCTCAGTTTGGCTTGCCTTTCTTGTATGTCTCTGACCAGAATCAGAATTTGGTTGAGACAATCGCCGCGACTAGCGTCAGCGATGACAGAACTCAAGCTACCTTCCCTTTTCCCTCATCTCTTTCGTCAGGCGCATATTCGCTTGCGCTCGTCAATCAAACGAACACACCCGGAGGAATCTCGACTGCTGGGACCAATATGCTTTCCATCGCGAGCAGCCAGACGATCGCAGGCGCTCCTTTCGGCGTCTCTGTAGCGGGGCAAGCCTACACCCACGTCATTGTAAATTCATGCACAGGAACCAGCACAACCTCGTCTAGTTACAAAACTTTACCGGTCGTCTCGCTGTATTCGGCAAATCAGGTATTGGTAAATGGTAGCCATATTAGTGTTGGAGCCAACCCTACTGCTGTTGCGGCATACATTTCAAACCAAGTCACCTACATTTCTAACGAAGGTAACTGCAACGAGATATTCGACGACTATGCAGGCACAACACGTGCTGTCGTCGCAAATTCCGGAGGCAATTCGGTGACCGTACTGGACATCGTGAACAACACAATGCTCACCAATATCACGGTCGGCAATCAGCTGGTGGCGCTGGCAGTCTCCTCCGATGGCAACACCGCCTATGTCGCAAATTACAAGGACAACACCATAAGCGTGGTGAATCTGACCGCGGAAACCGTGACGGGCACCATTGCTGTCAGTGGACAGCCAACCTCGGTCGCATTGACCTCCTCTGGAACTCTATGGGTTGGAGGCGTAGGCTTCCTAACCGAGATAAACACATCGTCCATGACGGTGACCGCAACTGAGACTGTTAGCGGTAAAACCATCGTTGCGCTCGGCTATAGCGATTCGGTCGGGCAAATTGTCGCCACTACCGTGGACGGCAGCAATAATGTGTACGCCGATGAGATTGATCCCGCCAGCGTTACGGCAGGCGGAACATACACCCCACTCGCCTCAAACAAAATTTCCAGTCTGGGCACGCATCTGAACGCACAAACCCAAGCTCAGGTCCGGTCCTTTACAAGTACCTTGGCAAATCAAAACATTTTAAACACGAACCAGGCTGGAGCGCCGCCTCTGGTTGTACAGGATGGATGGGCTGTAGTCACGGCAACGCCGACCGGGTTTACGATCACTGACATTACAGGCAAGATTGTCCTCGTTTCTGAACAAACGCCGTCGCCGGTGACGGCTATTGCGGTCGATCCGCAACTGAACGTCGCTTATCTGACGATGCCGGATTCGAATATCATCTTGACGGTGCCATTGCCGGGAACAAACTCAAATTAAGGTTTGCCTCAGTGCTGGTCCCATCCTTCGAGCAAAAAACGCTCGAAGGATGGGGAACCCGGATGGGATAGGTTCGTGCTATCCCACCCTTGCGACAGAAAAAATCGCAAGGATGGGGCACGGGAGATTCACGCCACGGCGGCAGATTGCCTTAACGGCAGCGTGAGAGAATGCGGACACCGGCGTCTTTCTCTGATTCCAACCGCCGCGCATTGCCCCGACCTCTCTATGGCTATCTCAGGACAGATACTGACCATGCTCTTCGGTCGCCCGCTTGCCACCAGCGAGGAGCGCGCCGAGCACATTGGCCCCATCGCGGGCATTCCCATCTTCGGCCTCGACGCGCTTAGCTCCGCGGCATACGGCCCGGAGGCTGCGCTGACGCTGCTGATCCCGCTGGGGCTGATGGGCGTGCAATACATTTTGCCCATCAGCATGGCGATTATCGTGCTGATGACGATTGTTTTCTTCAGCTACCGGCAGACGATCGAGGCCTATCCGCAGGGCGGCGGATCGTACACGGTTGCAACGGAAAATCTGGGCGAGGGCGCGGGACTGCTGGCTGCGGCGGCGCTGATGATCGACTACATTCTCACCGCGGCGGTGGGAATTTCTGCTGGCGTGGGCGCGCTGATCTCCGCCGTGCCGAGCCTGCAGCCGCACACGCTGTCGCTATGCCTCGGCGTTCTGGCGCTTCTCACGCTGATTAACATGCGCGGCGTGCATGACACCGGCGTCGTCTTTATGATTCCCACGTATCTCTTCACCGGCACGCTGCTGATCGTGATTGCCGTGGGCGCGTGGCAGGTTTTCAGCTCCGGCGGGCACCCGCATCCGCTCACTGCCCTGCCGACAGCCTCTCCGGCCACGATGATGCTGAGCTGGTGGCTGTTGCTGAAGGTCTTTTCCTCGGGCTGCGCGGCCATGACCGGTGTGGAAGCAGTGAGCAACGGCGTGATGGCCTTTCGAGAGCCGACGCGGAAGAACGCGAAGACCACGCTGACAATCATCATTGTGCTGCTGGCCGCGCTGCTGGCCGGCATTGCATGGCTTTGCCGCGAGTACAGCGTTGCTGCGACGGTTCCGGACTCTCCCGGCTACGAGAGTGTGCTTTCCATGCTGACGCGGGCGGTGATGGGGCACGGATGGTTCTACTACCTCACCATCGGCTCGGTGCTGCTGGTGCTGGCGCTCTCGGCCAATACCGCCTTTGCGGATTTTCCGCGGCTCACGCGAGCCATCGCGATCAACAATTACATGCCGCATGTCTTTATGCTGCGGGGCCGCAGGCTGCTCTATTCGTGGGGCATTTATGTGCTGGTGGGGCTGACGGCGATCCTGCTCATCATCTTTCGCGGCGTCACGGACCGCCTGATTCCGCTCTATGCGATCGGGGCCTTCCTGGCCTTTACGCTCTCGCAGGCGGGCATGGTGGTGCACTGGAAGAGGCAGCACGGCGCTGAGACTCGCGGCTCAGGGACTCACGGAACTGGGCCCCGCGGCGTAGGACTTCGGATATTTGTGAACGCCCTCGGCGCGCTGGCCACGGGCGTCACAACGATCGTGGTGCTGGTAACGAAGTTCGTCGATGGCGCATGGGTCACGGTGCTGCTGGTGGCGCTGATGATTCTGCTGATGCGGGTGGTAAACCGGCACTATAAGCGCGTGGCGCGGGAGATAGCGCTGGACAAGCCGATCTCGCCCTCCGAGGTGGTCGAGCCGATCATGATCGTGCCCGTGGACCAATGGAGCCGGATCACGGAAAAGGCACTGACCTTTGCGCTGTCGATGTCGAGCGACATCCGCTGCGTGCATGTGCAGGTAGGTGACGAGCTGGACGAAATCTGCTCCACGTGGGATGCCAATGTGGCCGGCCCGCTACGCGCCGCGGGCAAGCCGGTGCCGCAGATGGTGGTAATCCGGTCGCCGTACCGGTACATTCTGCAGCCGGTCACGGACTACGTGCTGAAGACCGAAAGCGAGTCCGGCACGCGGAGGGTCTGCGTGCTGGTGCCGGAGCTGGTGGTGCGGCACTGGTGGGAGAACCTGCTGCACAACCGCCGCGCCGATCTGCTGAAGGTGATTCTGCTGCTGCGGGGCAATAAGCGGATTGTGGTTCTCAATATTCCCTGGTATCTGGAACGGGTCTGATTTTGCCCGCGCCAAGGGACATTCCGGCCTCTGCCGCGTCCCTTATCCGTGCCCGTCAAAATCCGGCCGGCTCCCCTTACGGGGGTGCGGGCGAGCTTCAGGAAAGCAGGGGTGACGGGATAGTCTATGGATGTACCGGATCACGCGGATCGGATTCGCCTCCCGCATGGGGCGTAAGCCTGCGTGCCGATTGAGGAGAACTACGCTTTGAAGAGCAAGTGGTTGTTTTTTGTTCTGGTCTCGCTGCTGCCTGTCGCCGCTGCGGCCCAGATTGCCCCGGAACGTCCGGCCGCCGCCGAGAATCCCGACGCCGCTCTAAAGTGGAAGGCATACGCGGGTTTCAGCTATACGAGCTTAAACCAGGTCAACCAGTCGCGCTACGGCCTGATCGGTTTCAACCTGGAACTGAGCCGCGACTTTGGCCGCTTCTTTGCAGTAACCGCCGACGGGGCGTATTACCCCAGCTCCTACGCCTCGGGAAATCCGGGCAACCCGAAGGTTTCCATGATCCTCGCCGGGCCCGAAGTACATGCGCCGGTCTTCGAGCGGTGGAATGCCTTTGGCCATGTGCTGCTGGGCGGCGAGCACACGGGCGGCACGAGCCAGACGCCGGATATTTCCTTTGCCGGCGGGTTCGGTGTCGGCGTGGAGTACAAGTGGAGCCAGCGCATTCTGTTTCGCGCCTCCGGGGATGACATCGCTTCCTCGTTTTCGCTGGTGAACAACTCAGACCAGTTGGGCAACTCGCCGCACCGGCGGTGGAATGCGCGCGGCGGCATCGGCGTAGCGTACCGGTTCTGATTTCGTTTGGTATGGCGTTGCAGCGGGAGGGTTTACGCTCTCCCGCCCCTTTTGTCCGGGGATGACGAAAGGAGTGCCGGGGCCGGCATCTTCAGAAAATCACCGTGCGCGCCAGGGACCTCTCCATTTAGACTCGCTTCGTGGAGGTTCTTGCGAAATGTTGACTCGCTGGAAGTCGCTGATCTTCCTTGCTCTCACTGCCGTTCTGGTGAGCAGCTCGCCTAAATCCCCTGTCACCCCGGAAGCCCACGCACAGATTGCCGTAAACATTGGCGTGGCGCCCGTGTGCCCGTATGGGTACTTCGACTATGAGCCGTATGATTGCGCTCCCTACGGCTACTACAGCCCGGATTGGTTCATTGGCGGCGTCTTTGTTGGTGCAGGCCCGTGGTTCCACGGCCCGCGCGGCTTCTACGGCCACGTGGATAACCGCTGGGATCCGCATAACGGCTATCGCGGACCGTTGCCGGGTCGTGGCTCGGCGCCGTTTCAGCACTTCCAGGCGAACGAGGCGCGGGACGGTCGTGGACACGTCGGCACCGCTCCGCATGACGGCGGACGCGAACACAGCGGCGGTTTCGCTGGCGGTGGCCGGGCCGGCGGCGGTGGACGCGGCGGACGCCGGTAGTCTGAATCGCTTGTTTTCATGCAGCAGGCCCGCTTCCCCGGAAGCGGGCCTGCTGTTTCTGGGGCGGCAAAAACGGCTATTTGTGCAGCTCGATCGAGAGAATCTGGCCGTCGACGGTCTTGTCCGTGGTTTCGGCGTACTGGACTTTGGCGTTTCGGCCCTGAAAGTCCCTGCAGGGAGACATGGCCTCCGAGGGCGTGAATCCGAGCGCCGAGAGGTCGATCTTCGTGAAGTTGTTGCTGTAGAGCGCGAGTGTTTTGGCGGGCGCCTTTAGCTGGAACTCCATCACGGCCGGGTAGCTGCAGGTAACAGACTGGATGACGCCGGCAATCGTGTGCTTTGGCCCATCGGCCGCGTCAGGATGTTTGGGAGCCTGACTCACGGCGACGGTCGTGGTAACAGTTCCGGTGACAACCTGCGGACCGCCGGAGTCGAGGCCGACAACGCCCGACGCGTTGCCGGAAGCATCCGAAGCCTGAGCCTGATCGTGAAATTGCTTCATCTGGTCGACCTGCTCGATGCGGCTCTGCACCATTGCCATCTCGCCGGGATTCCGGGCCACCTTGAGGGCTGTCTGCAATACGTATGTCGCATCGGAGAAGCGGCCGAGGGCGGCGAACACATTGGCAGCGTTGAGGCGGAAGTAGAGATTGCTGGAATCGAGGTGAATGGCCTTGATGCTGAGCGGCAGGGCTTGGTCGCGCTTATCGGGTTCCCGCACATAGAACCCCGCGAGGCGGTCGTAGGCTGGCGCAAAGTTCGGATTGAGCTTAATGGCCGTCTTGAGGCTGGACTCGATTTCGGCATTGTCCTCGGAGCCGTCCGAGATGGTGGCGTAGTAGTAGTTGGCCAGATAGCTTTGCGAGTCGAGCTTGACGGCCTGACCGAGCCACTTGCGCGCCTCGTCGCGATTGCCGGCGCGCAGCTCCATCTCGCCCATAGTTTCCATCGCCTGTGTGTTGTTGGGATCGGCCTTGAGAATAGCGGCGATGAGGTCACGGGCCTCCTGCTCGCGCCGCACGGAGGCGAGAACGTCGGCGCGGGCGGCATCGGCCTGGAATTGCGTAAGCGGGGTGACCGTAAAGGAAGAATCGACGATGGGAGCGGCTGCGCTATTGAGCTCGAACTGCTTGTATTCGCCGACGCGAATGTAGCTTTCCAACTCTTCTTGCAGCTTCTTTACACTGCCGAAGGCGATCTCCGCTGCGGCAACAGAGTCCTCGTGGTGGGACATGAGCGTGAGGTAATCGCGGAGCCGGTGCGTCCCCTTCTGCTTGTCGGTGACCTCAAGATAGTGCGTAAGCGCCCAGGACTCGGCATAAAAGACGGAGCCCTTCTCTTCCTCGTGGTAGTAGGGAGAGCTGGCATCAATCTTGAGGAGAACGGGCAGCGGGATCAGCCTCTGCTGGCGCAGGTAAAGAATGTCGTCGCCGCTGGGCTTGCCGAGCGCCACGCTTTTGTCCTGGATGTCGGTGTTCTGGAAGAACTCGGCGATGCCCTCGTTGAACCAGAGGGGAATCCAATCGCTGCTGGAACGGAAGATGAGATGGGTGTACTCGTGGTAGACGGTGGCGAAGGGATTTTCCTGCTGGGCGTCGAGTCGCAGCAGAATGTAGTTCTTGCCGGGCTCGGTGAGGAAGTAGCCGGCGAGACTGAGCTTGCCTTTGCCAAGATAGTCCTGCGGCTCAAAGGACTGAAAGGTCTTTTCGTTTTTGGCGGCGAAGACGACGATAGGGTCCGGCGGATCGACGTTGACTTTGGGAAAGAGCACGGTATAGAGCCAGCGCATCCGCTCAAACTGGTCGAGAACGTGGCGGCCCTGCTTTTCGCCAGCGTTGGTAATGACGGTAAAGTGGTCGCTGCGAATCTGGACCCACTGATCCGGCGCGGCGGAAGCGGATGCCACGGCAAGGGCCCAGAACACGAGAACGCTGAGCAATTTCCTGTGCATGATTTGCGGCCAGTGTAGCAGGATTTTGAGGAGGGCAAGAGATTTTTGTCGGATTCAGATAACAAAGCAAAAGCCGCCACGATTGCTCATTGGCGGCCTTTGGGCCTGCGGCACGACGCAGATGGGTAGTAGTTATATTTTGCGCAATCTCTTGAAGATGTGCAGTCCCTGTTCTCAGCCTTCCTCGGACTCGCGCAGCTTGGCGATGACGGAGAAATCTTCGAGCGTCGTGGTGTCGCCCTTGATCTCGCCGTGGGTGGCGAGATCGCGCAGCAGGCGGCGCATGATCTTGCCGGAGCGGGTCTTGGGCAGCGACTCGGTGAAGCGGATGTCGTCGGGACGGGCGAGCGAGCCAATCTCCTTCGCAACCCACTTCCGCAGCTCGTCCTTCAGCTCGTTCGTGGGCGAGTTGCCGGATTC
Organism: Terriglobales bacterium; assembly: GCA_015655195.1. Lineage (GTDB taxonomy): Bacteria > Acidobacteriota > Terriglobia > Terriglobales > Acidobacteriaceae > Telmatobacter. Next base: position 490 of record JAATFM010000293.1, on the reverse strand, counting down.
GAGCGTGACGAAGGCGGAGATGGCCTGCCCCTTGAGATCGTCGGGACGGCCGACAACAGCGGCTTCGGCAACTTTGGGGTGGGCGACGAGGGCGGACTCGACTTCCATGGTGCCGAGGCGGTGTCCGCTGACGTTGAGGACGTCGTCGACGCGGCCCATGAGCCAGAAGTAGCCATCGGCGTCTTGGCGGGCTCCGTCGCCGGTAAAGTAGCAGCCTTCGACATCGGACCAGTAGGTTTTCTGGTAGCGCTCGGCGTCGCCGTAGATGGTGCGGGCCATGGAGGGTCAGGGTTTGCGGACGACGAGGAGTCCGCCATGACCGGCGGGGACGACTTCGCCTTCCCTGGTGACGACTTCAGGCTGGATGCTGAAGAAGGGGCGGGTGGCGCTGCCGGCCTTGGCTGGGACGGCTCCGGGGATGGGGGCGATGAGGATAGCTCCGGTCTCGGTCTGCCACCAGGTATCGACGATGGGGCAGCGGTCATGGCCG
>JAATFM010000022.1 GCA_015655195.1 Terriglobales bacterium | reverse complement strand
GTAAAGACTCCCTGCTCGTTTGCCTGCAAGGTGGTGACGACTCCCGTATCCGTGTTGCGGATGGAGACTTCGGTATTCGGAATGACGGCTCCCTGCGCGTCGCGGATCGTTCCGGAGATGCTTCCGCCCACATCCTGTGCGCCCGCTCCCACGGGGAAGAACAGAAGAATCAAGCAGAAACAGAGAAGCGCCAGCGGCCTCTTGTGTGCCGGTACGCTCCGGTCGTAATTTCGCAATAAGTAGTTCACGTCAGGTCCTCCGGATTTCTTCGAGACGGGCAAACTTTATCCACTCGGCATTACGAATGTCAAGTCTAATATTTCAGATATTACGTTTTTTGCTCTTTTCCCTCTTGCCAGCGCCACATCGCTGGTATACAGTTTCCTTTCAGATAGATTTCTTGGAGTCATCCATGGCAAAGCTCACCAAGGTCAAGCTGGAACGGGCAAGCGACGCGGTCTTCAGCATTCTGCGGGAGAGCATCCTGGACCAGACTTTTCTCCCCGGCGAACGGTTGAATGTAAAAATGCTCGCCGCCAAGCTCGAAGTCAGCCTGACGCCAGTCAAGGACGCGATCAACCGGCTGGCTATTGAAGGACTCATCGAACTGCGTCCCCGCAACGGCACCTTTGTCACGCGGCTCGCGCCCAAGGACATCGCCGAGACGCTCGACATCCGCCGGGCGCTCGAATGGCTGGCCGCCGAATCCGCCGTTCACACCGCAACGCCTCAAGACCTCAAGCAGCTCCGTGAGCTTGTCGATGCAATGGAACAACCTGTTTCCACGGACCGCGAGCGCCAGACGCACGAGCGGAAAAACCTCGAGTTTCATCAGTACCTGATTGAGTTGGCGGGAAACCGGAAGATGCTCGACATCTATAAAGGGCTGAATGCTCATGTCAAAATCGCCCGCGTGCATTACACGCATGAAGGCTGGCAGAAGCGCCTTCAGGATGAGACCAAGGAGCACCGCGCCATCCTCAAGGCACTGGAATCGAAGAATGCCCGCAACCTGCAAAAGGCCCTGAACGACCATATCCAGCGGGCCTCCGAGACGCTGGTGCGCGAGCTTTCCGAGAAGTAGGGAGCATAGAGGCCAGCCCTTGAACGGATCGCCGATCTCTTCCATCACGGCCTATCCACTTCGCATTCCACGCGACTACCAGTCAGCACGCGGCGGCGCCGGCTCACCGGCCGCACTTACTCCGGGCGCCGCTCTTCCAGACAAAGACATGCGCTATGCCCTGGCCTCGACCTATGGGACCGTCTACTCGAACTCCATCGAGACGACTCTAGTAAAGATCGTTGCCGAAGATGGAACTACCGGCTGGGGAGAAGCACAGGCTCCGGTATTGCCCGAGGTCACGGCGGAGATCATCCGTACGCTGTTCACGCCCCTGCTGCTCGGACAAAGCGTCGAGCCGCTGCGCATTCGGGAGCTTCTGTACAACGCCATGCGTGTTCGCGGCCACAGCGGCGGTTTCTACATTGATGCGCTTAGCGCAATTGACTGCGCGCTCTGGGACATTATCGGCAAGCAGGCACAACTGCCTCTCTATCGTCTGCTTGGCGGGCCGGTTCACGAAATGGTGCCGCTTTATATCTCCGGCCTGACCGGCGAGACGCTGGAACAGCAAATGGCTTGTGCCCAGCGATACGTCGGCCAAGGCTACACTCGCTTCAAAATATTTCTAGCGAACTCTACCGTCGAATGTCTGCTGCTCATCGAGCATTTGCGCAAGGAATTCGGCGACGCGATCGAGTTATTTGTGGACGCGCTGTGGCGATTGGAGGAGCATACCGCGCTTGCATTTGCTCAAGCGCTCTGCAACTGGCATGTTGCATGGCTTGAATCCCCACTCGCTCCGGAAGACCTGATTTCGCACCAGCGCCTCGCCGAGCGTTCTCCCATTCCCATCGCAGTGGGAGAATGCTACCGCACACGGCACGAATGCCTTCCGTGGCTGCAAGCACGCGCGGCGCATCTGCTGCAGCCCGACATTGGCCGCAGCGGCATCAGCGAAGGACTGGCCATCGCCTCGCTTGCGAACGCATACAACATTCCCATCTCGATTCATCTGAGCATCGCGCTTGGTCCGCAGATTGCCGCAGCAATACATAGCGCGGCAGCCATGCCGAATCTTCGTTACTGCGAGCTGAACCCGCGCGTACTCAATACGGCCGCCACTTACTTCGACATGGGAGGCATTGAGCAGACGCCAAACGGCTTTCGGCTCCCTGCCTCCGCAGGTTTGGGCGTGGCGCCCAAAGCGGATATTCTCGAACAGTTTCTATCTATCCGCTTCCGCGCTTCATAAGGAGACAGCACGCGTGAAACCACTTCAGGGCATCATTCCTATCGTAAACACGACCTTTCATCCGGATGGCTCCATCGACATGGAGAGCCAGATTCGATTAGTGCGTCATCTCCTCGGCCAAGGCGTTCACGGTCTGGCATTTTTCGGTAACGCAGGCGAGGGCTACACGCTCTCGGAAGAAGAGCGCACCATGATTCTGGAGGCGGCCCTTGTTGAGGTCTCCGGCCAAGTGCCTGTCATCGTGAGCACCGGACACACCGGCACCGATCAGGCCGTGCGTCAGAGCGTGCGCGCAGCGGAGATTGGCGCGGACGTGCTGATGATCCTGCCGCCCTATCTGCTGAAGCCGGATGCGAACGGTGTCTTCGGCTACTTCCGCGCCATCTCGGATGCCGTCTCCATACCCATCATGGTGCAGGACGCTCCACTCATGACGCAGGTTGCCATGCCCGTGCCTTTGCTTGCGCGCATGGGCAAGGAGCTGGAGCACGTTGAATACGTCAAGGTCGAAGCGCCGCCCACCGCGCCCAAGCTCGGAGCGCTCGTTCAGCAGGCAGGCGGCTCCATCACGGCCTTTGGCGGACTGAACGCGAACTTCCTGATCGAAGAGCTGGACCGCGGCTCGCGGGGCGCCATGCCGGGCTGCGATCTGTGCGCCGCCTTCGTCAAAATCTGGGACTTTTATCAGAGCGGTGAACGGACGCAGGCAAAAAAGCTCTTCACCAGACTGCTGCCGCTCATCCGCTATGAATTGCAACCCGGCCTCGGCGTCTCCGTCATGAAACACAACCTCGTGCGCGAAGGGATCATCGCCAACACGCGCGTGCGTCACCCTACGGGTTCTCTCGACGCCATTGCTCAGCGCGAGGCCGAAGAGCTCTGGAACGACATACATGCCGCCGAATAAATAATTCGTGCGGAAAAGCACGAACGTGTTCTCAACGCCGGATAAGGTTCTCCCCCTCCCAGCACCAAATACCCATCTTTTATGGCAAATGTGCTAGTCTGTGGAAACCCATCCGGATCTTGCTGAGGTTTCCATGTTGCCTTTCCCCGGCATTCCTTACGGCTTCGCACCCGTCTGGTGCTTTCCTTTTGTGGAAGGCAGTGTGTTCGTGTTCTTCGTGCTGTGCCTGATACATGCGGTCAAGCGCGATAGAAGCGGAATGGTCTACCTGCTCGGCGGCTTCGTCTTTGGGCTGCTGCTGGAGTACTTCGAGGTAGTCACCGACAGCTATACCTATGGCCATTTCCACATCATGCTGGGCAGTGCTCCGCACGACCTGCCATTGTGGGTTGGTATAGCGTGGGGCATCATCATGTACACGGCGCGGATGTTCAGTGACTATCTTGGTCTGCCGCTCTTTGCCGCGGCCGCGCTGGACACTCTGCTGGCTCTCAACATCGATGTCAGCATCGACGTCGTCGCCTACCGCTTGCACATGTGGCACTGGGTCTGGAATGACATCCACCGGGCTCTGACAGCGCAGTGGTTTGGAATTCCTTATGGCAATTTTGTCGGTTGGGCCACAGTCGTCTTCTGCTACTCCTGCTTCAGCAGGCTCTTTGAAAGGTGGATGACGCGGCGCAACCCGGCGGGGTTGGGCAAAGCCGGCCTGATCGCCGTGCTCGCCGTGCTGTCGTCGCTCGGCGTCCTCATTTCAACCGAGATCATTCTTTTTCCCATCCTTCTCAAACTCGGCGCAACGTCCGGAATCCGGCTCATCGTCATTGTGGCGGCGCTTGCGGTGCTGGTTGTCATTGGATGGCTCAAACGTCACGGATCGACGGCATCTCTGCCGCCGGTGGCGCTAGGGGTGCCCGCATGGTTCCACGTGTTCTTTGTGGGCTGCTTCTTCTGGTTCGGTTTCTATCGCGAAAACTCATGGATGACCGCCGCAGCCGTAATCAACGTCCTGCTTGGAATCGCTATTCACCTGTATCCATACCGCATTCAGGCCCGCAGTTCGAGTCGCGCCAGAATGCTCTCCGTGTCGTAGATGCAGCCGCCCCACACGCCGCCGCTTGCCTGAATCAGAGCGGCCCAGAGACGGGTGTCGTCGGGCAGGCTGGGGTGTGGACGGAGGTCGGAGCGGGGTTTGCGCGCTGCCAACTGCCTGCGGCCCTCCTCGGGAGTGAAAAGCGACTCGCCGCTGCCGACACCATCACCGCTGCCAACATAGACGCTGCCGATAAGATCGCTGCTGCCCACAAGATCGACGCTGCCCACAAGCGCAGCGCGGTCGATGATTATTTCGATAACGTCGCCATCCTGAATGCGGCCGATGGGCCCGCCGGCCAGCGCCTCCGGCGAGATATGCCCGATGCATGCGCCAGTTGAGACGCCGCTGAAGCGCGCATCGGTCAGCACGGCCACGCGCTTCGCATAGCTCAGGTGCTTGAGCGCGGAAGTGACCTGGTAAATCTCCTCCATGCCCGCGCCCAGCGGGCCGCCGCAGACGAGCACCATCACGTCGCCCTCGCGGATGACGCCGTCTTTGAGAGCCTTGACCGCAGCGCTCTCCGTAGTGAAAACGCGCGCCGGGCCGCGGTGGCGATAGACTCCGCGCTCATCAACGAGCGAAGGATCAATCGCCGTGCTCTTGATGACCGAACCCTCCGGCGCAAGATTGCCGAGCGGAAAGCAGACCGTCGATGTGAGGCCCCGCTGGCGAGCTCGCTCGGGCGGCATGATAACGTCCTCAGGATCGATGCCGTCGTGGGCGCCATCCTGCGCACGAAGCAGCCCCATCAGCTCGCGCCTCCGCCGGCTCTGCTCCCACCAGTCAAGGTTTTCGCCGAGCGTCTGTCCGGTAACGGTCTTTACGCCGGTGTCGAGCAGTCCGGCGCGGCGCAGATGCAGCATCGCCTCCGGCACGCCGCCGGCGAGAAAGACCTGCACGGTGGCAAAGCCGCGCGGGCCGTTGGGCAGCGCGTCCACAATGCGCGGAACCATGCGATTGATACGCTGCCAGTCCTCGACCGTGGGCCGCGGAAGCCCTGCGGCATGAGCGATGGCGGGAACATGGAGCAGCAGGTTCGTAGAGCCGCCAAAGGCCGCGTGCACGACCATCGCATTTTCAATTGCCCGGCTGGTGAGAATCTCGCGCATGGCAAGGCCCGACTGATGCATCGACAGCAGCGCCCTCGCCGAACGCCGCGCCGCATCGAGCCAAACTGCGTGCCCCGAAGGCGCAAGCGCCGAATGCGGCAGTGCGATGCCGAGCGCCTCCGCGACAACCTGCGAAGTGGCTGCGGTGCCGAGAAACTGGCATCCACCACCGGGCGAGGCGCAGGCGCGGCAGCCCATCTCGGCCGCGTAATCGAGCGCGATCTCGCCCCGCGCAAAGCGTGCGCCGATGGACTGCACCTTGCCTGCATCCTCACCGCTCTCGGGCAGCAGCGTTACACCGCCGGGAACGAGAATCGCCGGCAGATCGGCCGACGAAGCCAGCGCCATCATCATCGCGGGCAGCCCCTTGTCGCAGGTTGCCACGCCCATCACGCCACGTCGCGTAGGCAGCGAGCGCATGAGCCGGCGCAGCACAATCGCCGCATCGTTGCGAAAGGGCAGCGAGTCCATCATCGCCGCCGTGCCCTGCGAGCGGCCGTCGCAGGGGTCCGTGCAAGCGCCGGCAAATGGAATGGCGCACAGCGACTGAAGCTCACGCGCCGCCTCGGCCACGAGCAGGCCCACCTCCCAGTGGCCGGTGTGAAAGCCCAGCGCAATCGGCGCGCCATTCTCCGCGCGCAGGCCGCCGTGAGTGCTGAGAATCAGAAACTCCGGGTCAAGCAGCCGCTCCGGCGCCCAGCCCATGCCCGCATTCTGGCTGAGGCCGAAGAGATTGCCGGAGGGCTGCTCGACAAGCATCTCCGCGGTGATAGGCAGCGCGCCCTGCGGTCCGGGCACATGGGTGCGAATGCTCGAATAGTCGAGGCCGGGAGAATCGAGAATCGACGAAGCGGAAAGAGTCATAGCAACCGCCGGGAGTCAATTTGTATCGCGCAATTCCCCACTCTACGCGCTAACAGGTACAGTATGGGGGGACGATTGCGGTGCGTTGAGCAAGTTAGCGGAAAAGCAAGCGCAGATACTTCGACTCCCTTCACTCCGTTCAGGGTCGCTCAGGATGACAGTGCATGGGAAAAGGTTCGTGCTATCCCAGGTCCGAAAATCCGGACCCGGGCACCCGGCACCCGGAAGTCCGCAGATTGGCGGGAGTGCTGTCCCACCCTAGCGGCAAAAACAAAGACGCCGCGAGGGTGGGACACCCGGCGTAGATAAAAAACGAACGGGGAGCGGAGATGAATGAGCCGGACCTGAAGCAACGCTGGGCGCGAATCCTGCCGGCCGTCTTCGTCACCTACAGCCTCGCCTATCTCGACCGCTCGAACTACGGCTTTGGCGCGGCGGCAGGCATGGCCGGCGAGCTGCACATCAGCGGCCAGCGCTCTGCACTGCTCGGCGCGCTCTTCTTCCTTGGCTACATGCTGCCGCAGATTCCCGGCACCGCCTATGCGAGCCGCCATAGCGCGCGAAGGCTCGTTTTCTGGGCGCTGCTGGCGTGGGGCAGCTTTGCCGCGCTCACCGGCGTGATTCGCAACTTCTGGCTTCTGGCCGCCGACCGGCTGCTCCTCGGCACTGCGGAGAGCTTCGTCTTTCCCGCCATGCTGGTGCTGCTCACGCGGTGGTTCACCAAGACCGAGCGCTCGCGGGCCAACGCCATTCTCATGCTCGGCAATCCCGGCACCATCGTTTGGATGAGCGCGGCAACAGGCTTTCTCATCCACGCCGCGGGATGGCGAACGATGTTCCTGCTCGAAGGAATTGTCTCCGTCGTTTGGAGCTTCCTATGGCTCGTGCTGGTCCGCGACTCGCCCGACGAGGCTGAGTGGATGAACGACGCCAGCCGCGCCGAGTTGAGGCGCGAGTTGGAAGGCGAGCAGCGCGCACTGCCCAGCGTCTTCGATCTGCACGTCGCCTTCCGCTATCCGAATGTCCCGCGGCTCTGCATCCAGTATTTCTTCTGGAGTCTCGGCGTCTACGGCTTCGTGCTCTGGCTGCCGCTCACCATCGGCAACGCGGCTGGGCTGCCGATTTATATCACTGGGCTGCTCACTGCCGTGCCGTATCTCTTCGGCGCAATCCTGATGCTAGTCGTCGCGCATCGCTCCGACCGCAGCCGCGAGCGCAAGCGCTACATCTGGCCGCTGCTGGTGCTGGCCGGCATGGCGCTCGGAACCTCGTGCTTCGCCGCGCCGCACTCCTTCCTCTGGACCTACGCATTCGTGCTTGTCGCGGGTGGCACCATGTATGCTCCCTACGGGCCGTTTTTCGCCATTGTGCCGGAAATGCTGCCCAAAAACGTCGCCGGCCAGGTGATGGCGCTCGTGAACTCCTGCGGAGCCTTCGGCGGCTTTGCCGGAACGTATCTGGTCGGGCTCTTTCAGGCCTGGACCGGCAGCGCACAGGCGGGATTTCTGCTCATGTCGCTGTCGCTCGTTGTTTCAGGAATCATCATTGCCGGCATGAGACCATTGCCGCGGGAGGTGAGCGCTTGATTCTTTATCGCGTAAACGGAGAGCTTCTGCTCGAAGAGTCAGGCAGGTATTACAAGGTTCCCGAGCCGTCGCTCGATGTGCTCCTAACCTTCGCGGACCTGCACAGATATTTGCAAACTGTCATTGCGGCGGACGAAATCCCCGCACCGGCAATGCCGCTCGCGCTTCAAACGCCCATCGACACGCAGGAGGTCTGGGCAGCAGGCGTTACCTACTTCCGCAGCCGCACAGCGCGCATGGAAGAGTCGAAAGACTCCGGCGGCGGCAATTTTTACGACCACGTCTACTCCGCCGAGCGTCCGGAACTCTTCTTCAAAGCGATGCCGCGCAAGGTAGTCGGCCACAACTCCGCCGTTCGCATCCGCCGCGACGCCGCATGGTCCGTTCCCGAGCCGGAGCTGGCGCTACTCGTCACCCCCGCGGGCCAGATCGTCGGCTATACCGTCGGCAACGACATGAGCTCGCGCGACATCGAAGGCCAGAACCTGCTCTATCTGCCGCAGGCGAAGATATGGGATGGAAGCTGCGCGCTCGGCCCCGGCATTCTCATCTCGCCCGAGCCGCTACCCGCCACGACACGCATCCGGCTCGAAATTTTTCGAGGCGACGCAACAGCCTTCTCCGGCGAAACCGCACTCTCCGAGATGAAGCGCAAGCCCGAGGAACTGGTCGAATATCTCTTCCGCGACCAGAGCTTTCCTTCCGGCTGCTTTCTGCTGACAGGCACCGGCATCGTGCCGCCGGATGAGTTCACGCTAGCCTCCGGCGACAGGATCGAGATCGGCATCGACGGCATCGGCACACTCGCAAATACCGTGGCCTGACGGCAAGGCCCGAATCGCCGCACGCTCTGCTTCTGCTTGAGGCAGGAGCGGCACACCGCGCCCTTCACGGCTGTGCCGTCTGTCCCTTGCGCGGCATCTTATGCGCAAGGTCGAGCCAGAACTCCTGAAAGACCGTGCCGACAACACCCGTTGCCGTATTCACCATCCCATCGCCGAAGGTATGTTTCCAGCCCTTCTCTTCCTGCGGGTAGTAGACATTCGAGATGGCGCCGGCAAGGATGTTGCCGCCCACATTCGAATAGTTCGGCTCCCACTTGTGTGTGCCATCATGCCTGCATCGCACCGCCGAGGCAGCCGCATACAGCAGCCTGTGAAAGAAGCTTCCATGCCCCAGCCGGAAGTAGCGCGGCTCCTGGTGCAGCAGGCCGGGCAACGCGCCATTGCCGATCATGTTGCCGAGGAAGGAATCCGCGTATGCCGAGCCCACGCGCTTCCCGTATCCCTCGGCGCCCCATCCATAGCCGGAATAATTGTCGTTCAGCTCGCGGTAGCCGCCGAAAAGCGCCGCCTCCGCAAAAGTATATGGATCGATGGAGGAGTGAAAGGCAAGCTGCATCTTCTGCCCTTTGCTCAAGGGAACCGCGTCATCGGTGAACGATGTGTTGAAGGAGGGAACGATGCCGAAGGCGCGCTGCTGCTCTTGTTTCTTGATCTGCTGCGCGGCTTTTTCATGCTGGTTCTGCCCGGCTTCGGGCTGTTGCGGACTCGCGCCGCTCTGGCCTGTTGCGGCGGCCTGACCCGGCAGACCATTCAAATCCGCACCGTCGAAACCGGCGAGACTATTTGGGCTATCCGCCCTCTGCGGCAACGGCGCGTCGGGAAGCTCCGCGGCTTTCCCGTTTGCCGGAGCCGCGGCGGGTAGAGCGACTGCGCTGTAGGAGCTTTGCGCTGTCGCGGGCTGCTGCGCGACTGCCCCAGCCGCGGACAGAATCGCCGCGCCACAAAAAACCGTCCGAAGAGAATGCGGCATTCTTCACCAGAAGCGCCGGACCGGAACCGTGTCCATGGTGCGGCGGGAATGGGAAAATTTCGGCAACCGAAACAGAATGCAGGAAGACACTCCAGCATGAATCACCCGTCGCTACAGGTTAATGCACCTGTTTGCTCTGGAAAAGCTTATAGCGCGCTAATTCTGCTTTTTAGCGGAAGGCGTTAATCTACGCAATACAAACTCCTGCAGCACGGTGCTTAACGCGCGTTCTCCCGTACCGATTGCGAAGTTTGAGAAGACAAGCCCCGCACCACGGTTCGACGTTGGATAGTATAGGTTGGAAAGCGAGCTCGAAATCAAATCTCCGCCCATCGTCGAGTAATTCGGCTGCATCTTCCCGTTATCACCCTTGCAGAAAAACGGATACGAAAGCGCGTGTATCAGGCGCGACTTCGTCGTGCCCGTGCCCTGGTAGTAGTAGCGCGGGTCCTGATGCAGCAGCACCGGCAGAATCGCGCCGCCGAACATGATGTCCGTAAATCCGTCCGTGTAGTTCGCGCCGAACCGCTGCCCGTATCCCTTCCAGCCCTGCCGGTAATCCGGCGTATCCGAGGCCTGGTCCACGCCGGCAATAAATGCCGCGCCGGCAAAGCTCACCGGGTCCGTAGCAACCTTGAACGCCAACTGAAACTTCAGTTTTTTGGTCATCGGCACAACATTCTGCGAGTCGTACACCACGTAAAAGTTCGGAATAAAGCCCAGAACGCGCTGATGCTCTTCTATCTGCACCTGCTCGGTGGCAATCTGCGCCGTGTCGGAATACACCGTGACCGACGAAACCGATTCCGGCAGCTTGAGCTGAATGCCGGTAATCGTGAAAAACTCGCCGGGCTTCAGGACAATCGCCTGCGAAGTCCAGTCGAGAAAGCCCTTGCCGGTCACCTTTACGTGGTATGTAACACCGGGACGAAGGCCCGCGAACTGAAACGTGCCAATATCATTCGTCTCAACCGTGCGCCGATCCGCCGGCGTGCCGTCTTCCAGCACTGCCGTAGCGCCTTCCACAAGGTCGCCGTAGGCATCCTGCACCGCGCCGGATATATAGCCCGTCTGGGGGTCAGGAGCGGATGCCATTGCCTGCTCCGCAACAGATGCGGAGGCCGCCGGCACGGCAGGCGCCGGGGCGGCGGCAGGTACAGCAGGCCCCTGCGTAGTAGTATTCATTACCCCTGCGCCCGAACCCTCCTGCTGCGAATAGGAAACTACCGCACAACCCAGAAACAAAAAAATGGCCGGAAAGACGGCGCAAACAAAGCGGCCTGCAAAACGCATCTAATCACCAATCGATAAATTCGGCTGCCGTGGAACGGACGCACCGCAAACGGAGGCCGTAGCCAGCAAAGAAATGAATACAAACCACTTCTCACGCACGCGTAAAAAGCGGAAATGTAGCAGTCAACACCTTTTAATTAGACGCGGCTCCAGCCCGCTGGTTCCAAAGAATTGCGACCGGGCTAGAAGACCATGGTGCGCCGACGCCCGCAATTCCTGCCCTGACGGGTGCTCTACCCTCGCCAAGTCTTTGTTTTTCGGCCAGAGTGAGAAGCCGGGTGCACCCCTCGGCGCGTCTTTGTCTTTGCGCCTAGGGTGGGATAACCACAAATTTCCGTGCCCCATCCTTGCGCCTTCTTTCTGGCGCAAGGGTGGGACAGCACGAACCCCGGGTGCCCCAGATCCCTCGCACTTAGGGGACTACTGCACCGCCTGCCGGCTCTTGATCTCGTTCAGCAGCGCCTCTACACGGTCCTGGCTTTCGAGCGCCCGGAACTTATCTTCGAGCGACTCCTCGGCCATGACCTCCGTAGCCGCGGCGCTCTCAGCGGAGTTGGCATGAACGCGGCTCTTCATCCGGTCCATCGCGTGCGCCTTGTCGAAGCCCGCCACGTGACGCGCCTCCGCAGCCCGGCCCACGGCACGAGCCCGGCGATGCTCGGCCACGAGCATCTCGCTCCGCGCCCTCGTCTCGCTCAGCTTCTGTTCCAGCTTCCGCAGCGCCTGACGCAGATTTTCCGTCTCGTGCTTCTGGTCTTCCATCTGCGCCGCAAAGCCCTTTTCCAGCTCCGTGTGGCTCAGCGAACGCTCAAGCGCCGCGCGAGCCAGGTCGTCCTGCCCTTTCGTCACCGCCAGTTCGGCCTTCCTGCGCCAATCCGCAGTCTCGCTCTCCTGCTCGGCGCGTTTCTTTTCCAGCAGATGCTCGCCGGCAATCGCAATCGCCACCTGCGTCTTGACCTGCATGAGCTGGTTTTCCATGTCGAGAACGATCTGCTTCAAAAGCCGCTCCGGCTCCTCGGCCTTCTCAATCAGTTCATTCAGATTGGCGCGCAGCAGCGTGCCGACTCGCTCCAGTAGTGCCATGCGATACCTCCAATCAGCTCTTAGCTTTTAGCTGTCAGCTCTTAGCCAAGAACCTTCCACTATAGATGTGGCCGCAGCCAGGAAGCGCTGCCGCCAGTTACTTTTCTCTTCGACGTTAGCCTCCTGCCATCAGCCCATGGTTGCGTGCGGCTCACTCCGCTCACGCAACCACGAGCTAAGAGCTAAAAGCCAGCTCTTCACTTCTGCGCCGGCGGCGGCGTCTTCAATATTTCCTGCATCTCCTTGGCCGTCTCCTCCGCAAAAACCGCGCTGCGCTCCTTCATGTGCGCCATCACCAGCGGCATATATTCCTGCACAATCACCGGCTGTGCGTCCAGCAGATGCTGCCCCGCCGGCGAACCGTAAAACGCAATCAGCGCATCGGCGTCCTGGCTGTTGATATGACGCCTATACACCGCCGAAATGTCGGCGATCATCTCATCTGCCGGATACATGTCGAACGCCCTTGTCATAATCCTGCCCATCAGCTTGTCCAGCGCCTCCCGCTCTTCCGGCGTCGGCTTCCGGCCGCCGGGCAGGTTTTTCAGAAGCGTCTCCTCCTGCTCCTTTGCCGACTGCTGCATCAGCCCCGGCATCATCTTCTGCATGGCCGCCATCTGCTGCCGCAGGCGCATCACCTCAAAGAGCTTCGCAATCTGCTCCTTCGTTGCCTGTTGATCCTCCGGCAACGCGGTCACAGCGGGAGCCTGCTCCGCAGCCTGCGCGCGCAATGCCGTACATCCGCCCGCCATCAATCCGAATCCCAGCGCTACTGCCAATCCAGCCTTCTTCATCGCTTCCTTCTCTCTGGCTCTCTGGCCTTGAGCCATCCCAGCATACGTTCCGTTATGCTCGCGGCCCCTGCCTCATCTCAAGCAGACAGGAGGCCGCGAACCGGCGATCAGCTTTGCTTCGCCTCGCCATCGGCGGGCTTGTCCTTCATCGCCTTCACGTTCGACATCAACTGCTTGATGTCCATTCCGCTCAGCGCCTCAAACAACGCCGGCACCTGCGCGGCAATCTTCGTCATGTCGCCGGTAATCTTGTTCACGCCGGCCGCGCCGTCGTTTCCGGTAGACACAATCGTGATCTTGTCCACCTTGCTGAGCGGCTCCGCCATGGCGCGAACCACGTCCGCCATGTTCGTCAGCAGCTTGTCGACGACCGCGGCCTGGTTCCACCCCTGATAGGCTTCGGCCTTCACGGTCATCGCCTTGGCTTCCGCCTCACCCTTCTGGAAGATGATGCTGGCCTCGGCCTCGCCCTGTGTGCGAATGGCAGCCGCGCGTCCTTCCGCCTCGGCAGTCAGACGGCTCTTTTCCGCGGCAGCCAATGTCTCGATGCGCTGGCGGCTGATCTCGGCCTCCTTCAGCACGGTGGCAATCAGTTCCTTCTCATGGCGCAGAATTTCCGCCTCCTGCACCTTGATCTGGCCCTCCTTCTCCACCTGCTGCACCTTCACCTGCTCGGCCGTCACCTGCTGCTGCATCACATTGGTCTGAATCTCGTAAGCCTTGTCGGCCTGCGCCTCCTGACGGCGGCTCTGCTCGGTGTACTCGGCCTTCTTGATGTCGAGGTCGCGCTGCGCCTCGGCCTGACGCGTCTGCGAAGCGGTCTCGGCAATCACACGATCCTGGTCGGCCTGCGCCTTGGCAATCGCCGACTCGCGCAGCGCATTGGCCCGCTGAATCGCCGTGTCGCGCTCCGCCTCCGCCGTTGCCACATCCGCGTCGCGCTTGATGCGCGCAATATCCGGCCGGCCCATGTTCGAGATGTACTCGTTCTTGTCCTTCACTTCCTTGATGGTGAAAGAGATCACCTCAAGCCCCATCTTGCTCATGTCGTCGGCACAGGTGGAGCGCATTCTGTCGCCCACCATCTCCGGCTCTTTCACGATCTGCTCCACGGTCAACTGGCCGATGATGCCGCGCAGATGGCCTTCCATCACGAGGCGAATCAGCCCCTCGCGCTGCTGCGGCGCCTTG
>JAATFM010000303.1 GCA_015655195.1 Terriglobales bacterium | reverse complement strand
TCTTCCTCGCTCTCTCCCTCGCCCATTACATGCAGACGCATGAAGTTCGTGGAGCCTGACTTGGTCCGCGTGCCTGCCACAATCGCAATCACCTCGCTGGGGCGAACATAGCTGCCCTCCTGCAGGAGATGCTCGGCCATATCGACCATCTCTTCGGTCGAAGTCGCCTTGCTACAGCGCACCGGAATCGTTCCCCACAGCAGGTTGAGCCGGTTGATGGTAATGTCGATGGCGCTGAGCCCATAGATCGGCGCGGCGGGGTGGTACTTCGAGAGCTGGCGAGCCGTGGTGCCGGACTCGGTGAAGAGCGCGATGCCGCGCAGGTCGAGATCCTCGGCCGCGTGCGCCGTGGCTTCGCAGATCGTCTCAGCAATCGAGAGGTGCGCGCCATCATGCCGCCGGCGCCTGCCGCCGTTCTGCGCGTCGATGGTGCGCTCAGCCTCGCAGACAATGCGCGCCATCATGGAAACAGCCTCGACCGGGTACTTGCCCATTGCCGATTCGCCCGAAAGCATCACGGCGTCGCTGCCGTCGTAGATGGCGTTTGCCACGTCAGAGGCCTCGGCGCGCGTGGGCCGTGGGTTTTCGATCATCGATTCCAGCATCTGCGTGGCCGTAATCACCGGCTTACGGTGCTCGGCGGCCTTGCGGATCATCAGCTTCTGGAGCGCCGGAACCTGCTCGGGCGGGACCTCGACACCGAGATCGCCGCGGGCTACCATGATGCCGTCGGCGGCTTCGAGAATGCTATCCAGATGTTCGAGCGCCTGCGGCTTTTCGAGCTTGGCAATAATCCAGGTCTCACTGCCCAGCTCTGCGACGCGCCGCCGCACGTGCCGGATGTCGTCCGCAGTGCGGACAAACGAAACCGCAATCGCATCCACGTCGCTCTTGAGAGCGAATTCGAGGTCGATCTCATCCTTCTCGGTCAGCGACGGCACCTTGACCGGAATTCCCGGCAGGTTGATGCCCTTGTTCTCGCCCAGCATTCCACCGTTAACGATCTCGCAGATCACATCAGCGCCGTCAACCTCGGCCACGCGTAGTTCAATCAGCCCGTCGGAGAGCAGAATCCGCGAGCCCTGCTCTACATTTTCAGCCAGCGTCTTGAAGGTGGTGCCAACCAACTGGGCAGTGCCCGGCGTCTCGCGCGGCGTAATCGTGAGCCGCGCGCCGGCATTGAGCTGCACGGGCTTGTGGTCCACCAGCTTCGAGGTGCGAATCTTCGGCCCCTGCAGGTCACCCAGGATGCAGAGAGGCTTGCCCTCCTCGGCGCTCACCTTGCGGATCATCGCGATCAGGGCCAGCTTTTCTTCGTGGGTTCCGTGGGAAAAATTCAGCCGGACAACGTCGACGCCGGCGCGCACCAACTCCCGGAAGACGGGTTCGGTGTTGGAAGAAGGGCCGAGCGTGGAAACGATTTTGGCGCGGCGCAGAATTGCGGACTCAGAAAGGCGGGATGCGGAAAACGGCATGAAAAACTCCAAAAGTTGCAGGGCAAAAGACGAGTTAGAAACGCAATACCAATGCAGGAAAAAGACCGGTTTCATTGTACATCGCAAAGCTGGCCAAAGGTCAGACCACGCGGCTGACAACCGGCAACTCCAGATGTATCAACCCGGTGCGTTCTGGTCTGTGCGTTCGGATACATTTAAAGGCTTGTAAATACGGGGCTGGATTCCGCCTCTGAGGCGGTGGCGGCGGCATTGGCGAGCCGCTCGCGGCGGCCGTGGTAGAGCACGCCGTTCAGCTCCGCGCCTACAAGCGCACTGAAGCTGGTGAGATAAAGCCATACCAGTGTGGCGATTCCGGCTGCAAACGGCCCGTAGAAGCGCGAATAATCGGCCACCCGCGTGACATACCAGCCAAAGGCCAGCGTGGCTGGGAACCATACCAGTGTAGAAGCGACGGCTCCGGGCACAACCCTTGACCAGTGCTCGGTGCGGCGCGTGCCGAAGTGGTAAAGCGCGGAGAGCACGGTGACGGAGGCCAGAACAGCCGTGAGCCAGCGCACCATGCGCCAGAAAACGATGACGACAAGGCGCAGTTCGTGATCGGAGTTGGAAATCATCCAGACCTCGATCTGGTGGCCGAAGACCAGCAGCAGGCTGGCCAGCCACAGCGGCAGCAGCGCAATGGGAACCAGCATCAGGGCGCGCAGCCGCCGCTCCCAGAAGCCCCAGTCGTCACGCGGCAACTCGTAGGCGCGGCGAAAGCCTTCCATGAGTGAGAGCATCACGCCAAGCCCGGCGAAGACCGTCAGCACCGTGGCCGAGAGGATGAGCTGAACAGGCCGGTCCGGTCCGTCGCTGAGCGAGCTTTGCAGCAGGGCCATCGATTCGGGCGGCAGGACCTGGTCGAAGGTGCCGCGCATAATGCCGATGATCGAGCGGCCTTCTTCGCCGCGCGCCAGGAGGGTGGTAATAACCAGCACGGCGGGAAAGAAGCAGAGCATTCCCGAATAGGCAGCGGCCTTGGCCGTGTTGAACACGTCATGGTCGAGCGCCCTCACAAATGCTGCGCGAAGATGGAAACCGGTGTGCCGCATATGGCTCAAACAAGAGTAGAGCAAAAGCGGAATGGCGGCGAGTAACTTTTCGTGCGCCCGCGAGCCGGCCGCGCCTATTGGAAGTAGACGGGATGACTCAGCGGCAGGTTGCGCGTCACGCCACGGCAATCGAAATATCGGTATGGATGAAATCCCGGCCTTTGAATGGAAGAGGCTCTCCAGCCATTTTTGCCAGCGCATAGGAAAAGCAGTCGCCGAAGTTCAAGCCAGCAGGATGTCCGCGCCCTTTGCCGTATCGGTCAAAGGCATCGAGAGCAATGCGTGCCTGCTCTTCGGTAACAGGGACGATTGTGAATTGGTAGTCGCTGAGCAGTTCCTCAAAGGCTCTCATTCGCGCGCCAGTTGCATCGCGTTTCAGGACCATGCCGGTTTCAAAAAATGACGCTGCGAAAATTTTACGCGAGCTGGCGCTTTGAATTGCCTGAAGGAACTGTGCGGACTCCGGCTCTTTAAGAATGATTGTGGCCAGAGCCGAGGAATCAATGACCATGTGCAAGTGGATTACCGGGGTAGGCCGTAGTCGTCATACATCTCGTTAAAGAGCTCGGTGCTGCTCGGACCATCCCACGGGCCAAGCCTGCGAATCTTTTCAAGCCATTCTTCGACCGTCGGCTCCTTTTTAACGGCCGCGGAAGGATGCAGGCTCTGCTCCCGCGCAAGCTCCGCACGCAGGGCTTCAGCAACGACCTCATCGGGCGTAAGTCCGCGCAGAGCCGCCAGCTCGTTGGCAAGCGCCTCGGTTGTCGGGCTGGTGGCGAGCGGCATGGCAGTTTCCTTCTCCTCTATGGTGTCTTGAATGCCCGGCGATTGCAAGCCGCAAAATGGTGGGAACGCGATACGCGGGCAATGGAACTTCCACTATGGGAGGAGCGTATTTTGCCGTGGCAATCCTTTACGGGCCGCGTACACTGTTCGCAGCCCGGGAAGATCGAAGACAAAGATCGAGAACCTAAGGAGACAGGCGCAATGCAGGCAGGGATTCAGGGAACGACCATGCCGGTGCTGGAAATCCAGCTTGACCCGAACGAGAGCGTCTTTTCGGAGAGCGGCGAACTCTCGTGGATGACGCAATCGATTCAGATGACGACCCACACGCAGATGGGCGGCGGAGGCGGGTTTTTCGGCGCTTTCAAGCGCGTCGTGGCTGGTGGCAGCCTCTTTATGACCGAGTACCGCGCCATTCAGTATCCGGGGCAGGTGGCATTCGCGACCCGGGTGCCAGGACACATTGTTCCCGTGCAGGTGGGGCAGGGCTACGAGTACATGGTGCACCGGCATGGCTTTCTGTGCGCCACGCCGCAGGTCTCGCTTAACGTGGGCTTTCAGCAGTCGCTGGGAGCGGGAATCTTCGGCGGCAGCGGATTCATTTTGCAACGCGTGGGCGGCCAGGGCACGGCGTGGCTGGAACTCTCCGGCGAGCTGATTCAGAAGCAGCTTGCGCCGGGCGAGGTGTTGCGCGTGCATCCCGGCCACGTGGGCGCGTTTACCGCTTCGATGTCCTTCAATATCACGATGGTGCGCGGCATCAAGAATATGATCTTCGGCGGCGACGGGCTCTTTCTGGCCGAATTGATGGGCCCCGGCACGGTATGGCTGCAAACGCTGCCACTTTCGCGGCTGGCGCACGCCATTGACCAGTACCTGCCGCACACCGGCCACGAAGTTCCGCAGGCCACGGCGGGCGGGGTGATCGGCGGCATCGTGGGCTCCATTTTGAGTGGAGAATAGAGCTGGCACGCGAGGATCTCCCCCAAATGAGCGAAATACAATCCGAAACACCGCGCCTGGCCTCGCATTCAGCCCCGCAGCGCATCGTTCTCTTTACTTTTGCCATTGCTCTGGCCTGCTATCTGGCATGGCTGCTGAGGGCCGAACTGCTGCTGATCTATGTCAGCGCGCTCTTTGCCGTGGTGCTGCGCCCGCTGGTCAATTTCATCGCGGCCTTGAGCATTCGCGGCTGGCGACCGTTCCGAAGCTCCGCCATCTTTCTAATCCTCCTGCTGGTGCTTGTCGGCCTCGCGGCCTTCGCTTTTCTTGCCGTTCCGCCGGTCGTCCGCGACCTGCACTCCTTTGCGCTGGAGCTGCCCTCGCGGCTGCCGGCGATTCAGGCCAAGCTGCAACGGATTCCCTTCGCCGACCAGATCGATACAACCAATCTGCTCTCGCAGGCGCAGGGAGCCATCGGGCAGGGCGCTACATTTCTCTTTCTCTCCATCAAGGACTGGGCCGGCACGGTCTTTACGTTGGCGATGGGCATTATTCTCACCGTCTACTTCACGCTCGAAGGTGAGTCCGCGTACCAGTGGGGGCTTTCGCTCTTTCCTGCTGCCGGCCGCGCACGGCTGGACCGGGCGCTACGCCGCGCGCAGACGCGGATGGGCCGTTGGCTGCTCGGGCAGGGCACGCTGATGCTGATCTTCGGCGTGCTGAGCGTTATCGTCTACTCTCTGCTGGGCGTGCGCTATGCCTACGCGCTGGGCGTGCTGAACGGACTGCTCAACCTCGTGCCCGTTCTTGGCGCGGCGGTCTCAATCGGGCTGGCGCTGCTGGCCGCAGCGGTCGATTCCTGGGGCCGCGTCCTCGGTGTGGCCGTTTTTTATCTCATCTACGTGCAGGTCGAGAACTCGATTCTCACGCCACGCATCATGCGTTCGAGTGTGGGACTGCCGAGCCTTGCGGTTCTCGTTGCGCTGATCTTCGGCTCGGCGCTGGCTGGAATCGTCGGTGCGCTGGTCTCCGTTCCCACCGCGGCACTCGTCGCCGTGCTGATCGACGAGTACCTGGTGGCAAAGGATAACTAGACGCGGCCCACGCTATCCTGCGGGAACCGGAACCGGCGCTGCGGCTGCCGCGGACAGCGGCGTATCGGCCGCAACTACCACGCTGAAGGTCATGCCCGGCTTGATGACGGCCTCGCCGCCTTTGGAAGCGAGCATCGCGATTGGGCCCACGATGGGAATCAAGACCAGACCCGCGCGGCGTTGCATGCGGTTGTCGCCATCCAGCGTCTCACCGCCGCGCAACGGAACCGTGACACCCTGCGCCGTCAGCGCATGAACCTCAAAGGAAATATCTCCCGGAGCGCCGATATGGCCCGCTGAGTCGGCCTGCGTTATAAGGCCCTCCACGACCGTGCCTTTGGAAATCACAACCTGACTGCCAACCGTCACGTCCTGATTCAGCTTCAGCGGCAGGCTATCGCCCACCTGCGCCGTCTTCGAGCTAGCATCCGCGGCAGTGGTCAGTTCCAACCGCGTTCCGGCACGCAGCACGCCGCTGGTGGCAAGCGTAGCCGGCTCATTCTGCGCGCTGCCGGAGACCTTGAATTGCGCCTGCATAATGAGGCTCGGGTTCATGTTCGGCGCAACCGCTATCGCCTGCAGCATCGTGTCCTTGTCGATCTTCACCGGGCCGATGTAGCGGCGGGAATGCACGGTCGGCGACCATCCATTTGTGGTGTAGTAAATCGTTGCCTTGTGGGTACGGCTTTGCATCCGCACCAGCGTGCCCGCGGCCACATTCCCGGCCTTTACGGAAAACTTCGGCAACTGCGTGATGGCGATAACCGGACCGTAATTCGTCGTATCGTTTGCGTTCTGCATTGCCTGCTGCATGTCCGCCATTGCCTGTTGACTGGCCTGCATGTTCGCCTGTATTGCCGCTTGACTCGCTTGCATGGCTGCATCCATCCCAGGGTCCTGCGCCCAGGCTGATGACGCTGCAAGCACAAAAATTCCCGCTAGAAGAATGATCTTCATCTCCCCACCCCCGTTGACCATTTCCTGATTCTTTACCGCGTGTTTTCTACATCGCTGAACCCTGCCAGACGCAAAAGGTTGCGGCGGCAGGCAGTCGAATGCGCGGTCGCTGGGAACTATCTCATCAATGCCATTTAGTCTCTGCAAAGCATCCCTCAGGGGCTAAAGCCCGGATGCTTTTTGCTGCTTTTCGGCACGGCTAAAGCCGTGCCCTTTCAAAACCGGTTTATGAGATAGCTTCTAGTGCGCCGCTGTGGCAGCGGCATGAACCGCAGAGCGCATCACGCCTGCATCGGCAAAGAGATGCACGAAGCCGCCGGAGAGAGTGGGCAGGGCTGTGGGCGCAGTTTGTCGGGCTGCGGAGATGGTGGGAGCAGGCTGCCGGACAATCCCGGCAGTTTTGATCTCGCCGGTTCCCTGCGTGTCGAGGATCAACTCGGCGAGCTTGCGCGCCACCGGCAGGTCAAAGCTCTCGGCGACAAAGACCATCTTGTCGCGCCGGGTAATTACCACCGGCCCCTCGTCCGTCGCATACACCTCTTCGATGGTGCCGGCAGGCGCGGCGAGACTCGCATCAGGGGGCGGCACGTTGTTTTCCCGGTGCAGGCCGGAGTACTTGCGCCCGAGCGAGTTCGCATAAAGCCGTGCAAAGGCTCCGGCGGACTGTGAGTTCTTCCAGGTGGAGAGATAGAAGAGCGAGATGGATTTCGTGCTGGCCTGCTCGGCAGCCGTCTTTGCGCTGCGGCGCTGTCCGGCCCAGTAGATGCCGCCATCCCAGGCCGGAGTCAGGTCGCGCGCTGCGGCATCGCCGCCAAAGAGCTTCGCCAGAATGTTCAGGTCAAGCTGTCCCACCTGGCCGATGTCGTAAGGCTTGTAGACCGCATCGGTGATCGGGTGAATGTCCGGCAGAAGCGGAAGCGCGGGCACGCGCGAGCGCTCGAATTCGAGGGGATTGATAATCTCCCACGTCGAGCTGGGCGGTCGGTCCAGAGCGCCGGCAAAGGCCGCATCGCGCCCTTTATCCATCCAGATGTCCTGCTCGAAGCTCAGCCCCTCGCGATACGGAAAAAGCAGCGACTCGGAGAGCAGCAGCGGCGCGCGGGACATGACGGGCGAGTCGTCCGAGCCCGCCATCTGATCCTTGAGCATCTCAACCACTTCGGGGTCTTTGATGAGGCTGCGGCCCTTGGGCTTCAGCATCTGATCGATCATTACCGCCGTGGCCTGGCCCTCGGTCACGGCCTCGCGGGCGGTGTCGAGCTCGTCCTTGGCCAGATGGTCGGCGTCGTCGCGGAAGTCGAGCGAGACCTCGTCCGGCGTCTGATCGCCCCATTTTTCGAGATCGACGCGCTGGTCCTGCAACGCGTGGGTCAGCTCGTGCGCCAGAACCGATTTCTGCTCGTCGGGGTCGATCCAGTCGAGCAGGTACACGGTCTTGTCCTTCGAGTCGTAGTAGGCTTCGATCTGCTCCTTGAGCAGCGCCAGTAGAAAGGGCTTCAGGTCGAAGTCGTGGTCGAGGAGGCCGAATTTCTTCAGCACGATCTCGCCGCGCTGGAGTCGTTTCGCGCCTTCGTCCTCGTCGAACTTGACGCGGAGGTACTTTTCCACCTCGTTGCGGCTGGTGAGCTGCCGCTTTACGGTGCTTTTGACGGGCAATCCGGTCTCATCGGAGGAGAATTTCAGCAGCTCATCGACGAGCGAAAAAAGCTGCTTGGCCTGCTCGGGTGTGATGTGCGTCTCGGGCTTGGACTTGTCGGGATTCTGCGCTGGGTTCGGGCTTGGACTCTGGCTGGCCTGGCTCGGAAGAGCGGGCGCGGCGGTCTGCTGGCTGAAGCTGCATGGGGCCGCAAAGAGCGCCAGAAGCGTCGCCCAGAGAATACCTTGCCGTGCAAAATGCGCTTCCCGTCCCCGATCCATTCGCTCTCCCTGCATCGCGCTACACCTGTGTCTCATCTCATTCAAGGCTATAATCGAATGTTGCGATTGTGCCCAAAATGCGCGGAAAAATCTCCGCCTAAATCGCGGCCGTAATCGCAGAATGAGTTGGAGCCATGACGCAAACCGTTGCTGAAACGCTCTCCGCCACGCCGCTCGCCGCCAGTCTTATGGCGGCGCAGCCCAGCCTGCCTTTGGCCGCTTGGCGCGGCGTTCTCACCCCTGCCCAATTCACTCCTGCCCAATTGGACGCGAGAGCAGAGGAAATAGCCGCCCTGGCCTCCGGCGCGGCGGTGCATGATCTGGGATGGCTGAGGCGAGTTGCAGTGCGCGGCGAAGACCGCTTCCGCTGGCTGAGCGGCATGGTGACGAATACCGTCAACGACCTGAAGCCGGGCAGCGGCGCGTGGAACCTGGTGCTGAACGCGCAGGGGCGGATTCAGGGCGATTTGACCGTCTGGCGCGGTACCGACGATGAGTTGGAGCTGGAAATCGCCGCCGACCAGTACGAGAAGCTGCTGGCGCACCTGGACCGCTTCATCATCATGGACGATGTGGAGCTTGTGCCGGTCGAAGGCGTTACCGCAATCGGCCTCGCCGGCCCGCAGGCAAGCGAAGTTCTGAAGCGCATCGCGCTGGAGCCGCTAGCCGAGCCGCTCACCTTCCGCGACGGGCTGCACCTGAGCCGCGAATACGGCGCGCTGACGGAGCATTATGCGCTGTGGGAAAACAACGACGCGGCGCAGAATCTCTGGAACCTGCTCGTGCAGGCCGGCGCAAGGCCAGTGGGTGCGGCGGCGCTTGAAGCCTTTCGCATCGCCGAGGGGATTCCCGCCTACGGCATCGACATTATGGAGCGCGACCTGCCGCAGGAGGCTGTCTCCCAACAGACGGGCCAGATGCATGCCCTGCACTTCAACAAGGGCTGCTATCTGGGCCAGGAGATTGTGGAGCGCATCCGCTCGCGGGGCAATGTTCACCGGCATCTGCGCCAGCTTGAGATCAGCGGGCCGCTGCCCGCGCTGGGAATGGAGTTGACGCTGGAAGGCGAGGCGAACGCCGTGGGCACAATTACCTCCGTCGCCGAGCTGCCTCTGGCACAGGGCGCACGCCGCCTTGCGCTGGCAATGGTTCGGGCCGAAGCCGAGGCACGCAACCTGCCACTGACTTATGCCACACCGGAGGGTTCCGGCATGGCGCGGATTCTCACCGCGCCACCGGTTTTGTAATTTTTTGGGCCTTGTTTGTCATTGATTTGGACCGATTTTGCGACTTTTTAGAATGGAAAAAGAAGACTATGAGCGATACACCGAAATTTGAAGTGATTGACCGCCGCAAACGGAAGCTGGAAGAAGAGGCGCAATCGGCACCGGAAGCTCAGCCTGCTCAGAAGGCCGAAGCAGAACCACTCTCGCAGCCAGGTCCGCGGCTTGTAACGCCAGTATCGGAACCGGCCGCCGAGCCAGAATCCGCGCAGGACGCCTATCCGCTGCCTGAGGCTCCGACAGCCGAGGAGAGCCGCGAGCAGAAATCGGCCTACGATGCCTCCACCGCACGCCTCGAAGATCTGATCCGCGCGCAGAACCCCGGCGTGGGGCCACAGCCGCCGGTGACTTTTGAAAGTCTGGCCCAGCAGCTTTATCTCTCGGCGATGATCCAGATGGGCGCAGGCACACGCGAGGGCGAGCGGCCGCGGGTTGACATCCTCGGCGCGCGACAGACCATCGACCTGCTGGGAATTCTGGCAGAAAAGACCAAGGGAAATCTCTCCGCGCAGGAGAGCCGGATGCTGGAAACCGTGCTCTTTGAAACGCGCATGGCCTTTCTCGAACTTACAAACATGATTACGCTCCAGACGCCGCCACCACCGCCAGTGGCTAAGTAAAGAATGCAGGCATGGCTGACATTTCTCGGCACAGGAACCTCGATGGGGGTTCCCACGCTGGGCTGCGATTGCGCGGTCTGCACCAGCGCGGACCCGCATGACGCGCGGCTGCGGCCGTCGGTTGCGGTGCGCTGGGCCGGAGCCGGTGGCAGCCGGCGCACCGTTGTCATCGACACCGGACCGGATTTTCGCCAGCAGGCGCTGCGCCACAAAATCACTGCCGTTGACGCCGTTTTCTACACTCACAACCACGCCGACCACATCCTTGGCATGGACGATCTGCGCCCGCTGAGCTATGAGGCTTTCCGGCGCGGCGGCAACATTCCGCTCTACGCCGATGAGACGACGGCGGAAACGCTCACCCGGATTTACGACTACACCTTTGCGCCCGGAGCCACCTATCCGAACCGCGCCCGCGTGGAGTTGCGGCCCATCGCTCCACGCACCCCGGTCCATGAGGCCGAGTTCGTGAGCATTCCTGTCCTGCATGGCGAGCAGGCAATCCACGGCTTTCGCTTTGGCAATGCCGCTTATCTGACCGACGTGAGCGCAATTCCGGAGTCGAGTTTTGGGCTGCTTACGGGTCTCGAAACACTGGTTCTGCCCGCGCTGCGCCACACGCCGCATCCTAGCCACGCCAGTCTGGAGCAGGCCGTTGGGTGGGCGAAACGCATTGGGGCGAAGCAGACGTGGTTCACGCATATTGCGCACGAGCTGGGCCACGAAGAGACGAACCGGATGCTGCCGGATGGCATGGCGCTGGCGCATGACGGGCTGGAAGTGCCGATTCTGCTTGACGCAAACCAGTTCGACGGAAATGACATGAGCGGGGCAGACGCATGATTCCCGTCTTCCGCTCGCTTGTTGAAATTCCATCGGACTTCGGCCCCACGGTTGCCGCCATCGGCAACTTTGACGGCGTGCACCTGGGCCATCGGAAAATTCTGGGCGCGGTCGTGGCCGAGGCCCGCCGAAGCAATGTCCGCGCCGTTGCCGTCACTTTTGACCCACATCCGGAGCGATTTCTGCGCCCCGCACAGGCGCCGCCTCTGCTTACTCCCATCGACGAGAGGCTGCGGCTGCTTGCCGGAACCGGAATCGACGCCGTGCTGGTGCTGCGCTTCGACGAGGCGCTGGCCAGGCTCTCCGCACGGGAGTTCGTCGAGGCAATTCTCGTTCGTGCGCTTCAGATTCGCGGCCTACATGAGGGGGGCAACTTCCGCTTCGGCCACCGCGCGCAGGCTGGCATAAAGGAGCTTGCGGCTTTCGGGGAAGAGTTCGGCTTCGGACTTACGGTCCATGAGCCGGTTCACACGCACGGGCTTGAGGTTTCGAGCTCCGCTATTCGCTCGCTCGTCGCTACCGGCGATCTGCGGCGGTCTCGCTGGATGCAGGGCTGCCCATTCACCGTTCGCGCCACACAGGCGCAGGGGCGCGGCGTGGGCTCGCGGCTGCTCGTTCCTACTGTGAACCTTGCGCCTTACGTTGAGCTGCTGCCGGCCAGCGGCGTCTATGTGACGCGGATCACAATAGGCTCCCGACGCTTTCAGGGCGTGACGAATGTCGGCCACCGGCCAACATTCGAGGGAGCGGGCTTCAGCGTCGAGACGCACATTCTGGACTTCGAGCCGGTCGAACTCTCCGATGAAACTCCGATTGAGCTCGAATTCCTTCTGCGCCTGCGCCCGGAGGTCAAGTGGCCAAATCCAGAGGCGTTACGAGCGCAGATCGGCAAGGATGTGGCGCGGGCGAAGCGGTATTTCCGGTTGGCAGGCATGTAACGGACTCATCCCGGATGACAGCCGATGCTTCTCGTCCTTCGTCCCTCGCCCCTCGTTCTTACCGCCCTGCTTTACACACCCCAAACGGCCCCGGTAGACTTAAAGTTTCGGGGCTGGATGCAAATCCGGCTGAAGTCGGGCGCGAATTTTTTACCGATGCGGTTGTGCCCGACCGCCGGAGGCCGTTATTGTAAGCAGGCGGAGACCAGATTTCGAGCCCCAGATTCTGAGCCCCATATTTCGATCCCGGACGCATTCCGGATTTTGAAGAGATTTCAAGAGGAGAAGCACGCATGGCCGTCGAAGAGAAAGTAAAACAGATCATTGTCGAGCAACTGCAGGTAGACGAGGCGGAGGTGACGCCCGGCGCCAGCTTTCAGGAAGACCTTGGCGCGGACTCGCTCGACGTGGTCGAGTTGGTGATGCAGTTCGAAGAAGCCTTCGACCTCGAGATTCCCGACGAGGACGCCGAAAAGATCAAAACCGTCAAGGATGCGATCGATTACATCGAGAAGAACTCCAAGACCGCGAAAGGCAAGTAACTGGTGAGCCGGCGAGTTGTCATCACCGGCCTGGGGCTGGTCTGCGGCGTGGGTAACACCGCGCCTGAAGTGTGGCAGGGATTGCTGTCCGGAGCCAGCGGCGTCGGCCCCATTCAGGGCTTCGACACCACTGGCTTTCCCGTCACCTTCGCCGCCGAGGTCCGGAACTTCGATCCTCTCAACTTCGTGGACAAGAAGGAATCGCGCAAGATGGGGCGGTTCATTCACTTCGCCTTTGCCGCTACGGCAGAGGCGATGGCGCAGTCCGGCCTCAAGATTACGCCGGAGAACGCCGAGCGCGTGGGCGTCTTCATCGGCTCGGGCATTGGCGGCTTCGAGGTCATCGAGCGCGAGCACGCCAACCTGCTGAACGGCGGCCCGCGCAAGATTTCGCCCTTCTTCATTCCGGCGACAATCGTGAACATGGCCGCCGGGCAGATTTCCATTCGCTACGGCGCGCAGGGGCCTATCTCGGCCTCGGCGACGGCCTGCGCGACTTCGGCCAACTCCATCGGCGACTCCGTGCGCATGATTATCCACGGCGATGCCGATGCGATGATCGCCGGAGGCTCGGAGGCCGCGGTAACCCCTATGTCCGTGGGCGGGTTCGCGGCGATGCGGGCGCTCTCCACGCGCAACAACGAGCCGGAGAAGGCGAGCCGGCCCTTCGACAAGGACCGCGACGGCTTCGTTATTGGCGAGGGTGCGGGCATTGTCATCCTCGAAGAGCTTGAGTTTGCGAAGAAGCGCGGCGCGAAGATTCTAGCCGAGGTCATCGGCTACGGCATGAGCGCCGACGCTTATCACATGACGGCGATTGCGCCCGAAGGCGCTGGAGCGCAGCGCGCCAT
Organism: Terriglobales bacterium; assembly: GCA_015655195.1. GTDB lineage: Bacteria > Acidobacteriota > Terriglobia > Terriglobales > Acidobacteriaceae > Telmatobacter. Next base: position 3,626 of record JAATFM010000303.1, on the reverse strand, counting down.
GCGGGCTGCAATCCACGACGCGGGTATTGCGCCGGAAGAGATCGGCTACGTGAACGCTCACGCGACCTCCACGCCCGCCGGCGACGGCAACGAATCGCTGGCGATTGAAAAGGTCTTCGGCGAGCACGCGCTCTCAAAAACGCTTAAGGTCAGCGGCACCAAGTCCATGACCGGCCACCTGCTGGGCGGCGCGGGCGGGCTTGAGGCCGGCATCGTGGTGCTGGCGCTGCAGAATCAGGTGCTGCCGCCGACGATCAACCTCGATAACGTGGACCCCGAATGCCGGCTGGACTATGTGTCGAACAAGGCGATTCCGCATAGCTTCGATGTGGCGCTGTCGAACTCGTTCGGATTCGGCGGCATCAATGCGACGCTGATTATGCGGCGCTGGACGGAGTAAAGCAGCTTTTAGCTGCCGGTTTTTAGCTGTTAGCAAACAGAACGGCGCGCATCGCTCGATGCGCGCCGTTCTGTTTTATACGATTGCGGCTCAGGCAAATGCCGCAGCGACTCCAATCTGAACCACCATCATGAGAACCCACCACCCAAAAACAGCAATGTAGCCCGAGGCCGGCTTTACGCCCGCCACCTTTGCCAGTCCAATGGACCACAGCACCAGCGACCAGATAGCGGTGACATCCAGAGCCACAAGCAGCGACCAAAGGACCATCGAAGTCTCCGGCGGCGGAGACATAAAGTAGCCTGGGTTGGTCCCCGCGGGATTACCCGGCATAAATGCCTCCGGCATGACACCCGCGAAGAGGCCGATGAGACCGATCAGCAGCTTGATTAGCCCAGGAAGCCCGGCATACCAGCCCATCGACAGAACCTTGCCAAAGGTGGCCTTTCCGCCAAAGCCGAAATTGATCGTCGCCAGCATCACGCCCGCGGCAATCAGTTCCGACAGCAGCACTCCCAGGGGAGCCAGCAGCCAGATGTACTGCTGCGTAATGACGCCGATCTTCCTGTTCATTTCGCGCTGCTCCGGCGACAACTGGTCCAGCTTCGCAGCCTGCGAGGGAGCCATGCGCATACCGTTCTCGACTACCTGCGCCCAGGTCACTTTGTAAGTCACTGCCGTCCACAGTGCCGTGCCTATAATCACAAACAGTAAAAATGGCAGCCACCAGCTTTTGTGGCCTGCCTTGATGTCCTCGAAAGTCTTCGACGGCGCGGTGAAGGTGTAGATCACGCGCTGGATCTGGGAAAGGCCGGGCTGGGGCGCCAGTTCGGCTACAGGCTGCACTGCGGAGTCGCTCATCGTTTGCCTCGCTGAAAAGTTTATGCTGCGCTTTTGCGGCGATTGTATCGTGAAACCCCTTCCCTGAAAACGCGAACAGCGCGATTCTCCCCGTACAGCAGGAAAATCGCGCCGCTCTCAGGCAATTCAATCGGTTACTGTTGCGTCTATTCCTTCACCGCCGCCTGCACGCCGCCGGTCTTGTGGGCCTTGCTTGCAGTTGTGGCTGGCGAGACCGGGTCCGCCGCGTAGGACTTGTAAACCGTGATGTGGAAACAGGGCTGGCGGAACTCTTCCTCCACGTCGAGTTTGCCTTCGAGTTGCAGCGCCAGCAGCCGCTGGCGCATCCAGGCAATCTCGGCCTTGCCCATGCCGTTCTTGCCGATGTCGATGGTCGCGCCGGTCAGGTGCGGGCTCACGATGTCGCCCTCAGCCGCGGTGGCGTTGCCGTTTACGTGCATGAGACGCTTCTGGTATTCCACAGTGCGGACCGCGGATGTGACCTGTAGCGGCTCCTTGAAGCGCGCCGAGAAGGCCTGCGAGAGATCGGTCAGGAAGGTTGCCGTCCATGGGCGACAGTAGCGGTGCGTCTCCGGCAGGTCGGCATTGACGCCAAGCGAGGAAGAGACCGGCACGGGCACCAGCGCCTTATGCGCAATGCGGTCGCTCAGGTCGTCCTCGTCGAGAATGCGCTCCAGGCCCTCCTCTTCGTTCTTTGCGTTTTGGCGCTGCAACGATTCGAGCGTCCCCTTGAGTGGGGCCGGCATGGCACCGGATGCGGTTTCGGGTTTCGGCGTTTCGACCCTGGCAACTTCGATCTCTGGCTCGGGCTCTGGTTCTGCCTCAGCCCGGATTCTGGTCCTGCGCAACGAGGCTGTTTCCATCCGCACCCGCGGAGCAGGAGCGGCACGGCGGCCAGCACCGCGGCTGGTCCGGCGATCTTCCGCACCGCGCGAACGGCGCACCGGCTCACGCTCCTCGCGCAAAGCCGTCCGACTATCTGTGCGGGATGTTTTGCCGCGCGCGGCCTTATGTGTAGCTGACGCGCTTTGAGGCGCAGTCCGCTCAGCGCGCTCGCGGGAACGCGCCTTTGCAGTGCCGGGCTTTGCCGTACTGGATTTTGCCGAATGAGCTTTGGCCGGGGCAGCATGAGCCTGCCCGCGCGCGGGAGCGAGTGCAGGCGTGCGCTTATGCGCCCGCGCTACCGGCGTAGCCGAGGCGGAGGCCGCGAAGGCGGCACCGAGGGTGAGAATGAGACATAGATTCCGCAGCATGGGGTACATGTGCGGAGAAAACCAGAGCATTTTTAGTGTAAGCCGCACACGGGCCTCGCGCCGAGTATCGATTCAGGTGCATCTGCGTCCGATAATGCGCGTCCGCCCTGCATTCCATTACTTAAATGTTCGACGGGGCTGCCGGAAGCGTGTGAGCCTGTGTAGAATTCCGCTACGCTTAAACGTTTCACTTCGGCGCTTCTGAACTTCCTCGGCTTTTCTCAACTTCTCTCGATTGGGGCTGCAAGATGAACCTCTCCAAACGCTGGGTCTGGATCGCAGTTGCCGCGCTGCTTGCGATACAGGCAGCGCAGTTCGCCTTCATCGTCCACCGCGAATCGCTCACATGGGACGAGGACGACCACATGTTTGCCGGCTACAGGATGTGGAAGGCTGGCGACTATGGCCTCAACCCCGAGCATCCGCCGCTGGTAAAGCTGCTGGCCACTCTTCCGCTGCTGAGCAAAAAGATGTGGGTTCCGGCGCTGAAGAACGACCGCGACTTCAAGATCGAAGCCTACCAGGACGGCCGCGAGTGGCTTGCCGTGAACGACGGCGCGGGCCAGCGGCTTGTCTTTCGCATGAGGCTCGCCGCAGGGCTGCTGGCGCTGGCGCTCTCGATCGTGCTCTTCTGCGCGGCGCGGGAGTGGTTCGGAACCGGCGCGGCACTGATCGCGCTGGCGCTCGTCGTCTTCGACCCCAACATTCTCGCGCACTCCGCGCTTGTCACCACGGATGTCGGAGTCACGCTCTTCTTTCTTCTAAGCGTTTATGCTTTTTACCGCTACGTAAAGCAGCCTTCCTGGGTGCGGCTCGTCTTTGCGGGCCTTGCGGCGGGGCTGCTGCTCGCCACCAAGCACTCAGGCATCCTGCTCGCGCCCATGCTCGCGCTGCTCATCGTGTACGAGGTGATTGTTGTGGCAAAGGGAACGCGGCTGCGGACGGCGTTGCGGCTATGCGGAGCCTTTGCCGCGATTGCGGTGATGGGCGTGGTGGTGCTGTGGGCCTTTTACGGTTTCCGCTATGCAGCGCGGCCTGCTGGACTGGCGCTCACCACTTCTCTAGCTGATTATGTGAAGCCGCTGAGCAGCTTCGAGCAGGCCGGCGTAATG
>JAATFM010000163.1 GCA_015655195.1 Terriglobales bacterium | reverse complement strand
GAGCCGCCGCACCCACTGAACCACAACGCGAACGGCACCGTCAGCGCCAGCATGGCGAGCATTCGCAGCAGGCGGGAGCGCCTGCGGAAGCACAGCACGGTCAGCCCAAGCATGGCCGGCAGCCCCATAAGCGGCGTTGCCCGCATCGCGCTCGCGGTTGTGCCCAGCGTGTTGCCCGTCGTGATCGTCAGCGTTGCCTTTCCGTCCGAAGTGACCGGGCTAAAGCTGCACGCCGCATCCGCGGGCAGGCCCGAACAGGCGAAGGTGATGCTGTTGCTGGCAAAGTATTGCGTCGCCAGCGCTCCGGTCGCGCTTCCCTTCTGCATAACGCCAAGGTTCGCGGGCGATACCGTCAGGCCCGGCGCGGCGATCAGCAGGCTGGCCGGAGGCGAGGTCAGCGGTGCATAGATCGAGTCGCCGGAGTAGACCGCGGTGACCTGGTAGGTTCCGGCAGTGCTGAAGGTCTGGTTTGCCAGCGTCACTGTACCCGTGGAATCGAGCGTCTGCGGACTGCCGACGTTGCTGCCGTTCACCTGGAACTGCACCGTGCCGGTTGGAGCGCCCAGTGTAACGATCGACGGGCCGAAGACTCCCCCCGTGAAGGTCACATTCTGGCCGGGATTCGCCGTCGATGGCGTAACGGAGGCCGACACTGCTGCATACGACGTCAGTTGCACATTGATTGAGATCGAGGCCGTGGTCGTCTCCGGCTGCGCCTGCGAATCCGCCACCTGAACGGAGAAAAGCGCCGCGCCGCTCGCCGTGGGAGTGCCGGAGATAACGCCAGCGCTTGAAAGCGTCATCCCGGCCGGCAGCGAGCCGCCGGTCAGCGTCCATGTATAGGGCGGCTGCGCGCCGGTAGCTGCCAGGGTTGTCGTATACGGACGCCCGATGGCGGCCTGCGGCAGAATCGTCGTTGTCACCACCGGCAGAGGCAGGCGAATGAGCAGCGACAGAGGAACGCTCACGCTGTCTCCCTGCGCGTCTGTCACTTCGACCGTGAAGTTAAAGGTCCCCGCCGCTGTCGGCGTGCCGGAAAGAATGCCGGTTGTGCTGCCCAGCGCGATTCCGGCGGGAAGATTCGCCGCACCGCCGCTGACGCTCCACGTGTACGGCTCCTTGCCGCCCGTCGCGGCAAGCGGAGCCGAATAGGCGCTGTTCTCATAGCCCGTCGACAGAGAAGTTGTCTTGATTGTCAGCGGTACGCCCGAAACAGTCACCGTAGATGTCGCCGATTCCACGCCGCCGCAGGTCAGCGCATAGATCGTAGTGCCATTGGAAGGCACGACCGTTGCCGTGCCGCTTGTCGCGACCAGACCGGTCCAGGAGCCGTCATTGCTGCGCGCCACGCAAACCTGCGCGCTGCGGCTGAATGCGTTATTGACGGACCAGGTGAGCGTGACATTGGTATTCGGCGTAACGCTGGTCTGCGAAGGCGTCAGCGTCATCACCGCCGGCAGGGCCGTTGCCACCATGTAAAGCGAGCCCGCACTGTTCGCGCCGCCGGTGTTGCCTGCACCGTAGAGGTTTCCGTCCGGCCCTTCGATCGGCTGGCTGTACGGGTTGCCGGCATCCGTGCTCGACGCGCCAAAATCGTACACCGTCGTCTTGTTGCCGGACAGATCGAAGCGCATCAACTGGCCCTTGCCATACGCGCCGCCAAAGCGCGCGGCCAGGTACAGGTTGCCGTCGCCGCCAATCGGCATCCGGCCGAACTTCGGTGTATAACCGTCCGAATCCTGAAAGCCGTAAAGCAGCTCGAAGGTCGATGCGGCGCCGTTTGGAGTGAAGCGATAAATCGTGCCGCCGAAATTGTCATAAGCATTGCCGGCCTGCGTCCATCCGTAGACTTTGCCGTCCGATGCCTCGGTCATGCTGCCGAATGGCTCGCCGCCGTCGTTCCCGAAGTCGAAGTCATAGATGTCCGCATAGCCGGTGCCATCGGTCTTGATCGTATACAGGCATCCGGCGCCACCACCGCCGCCGGACGAGGTGCCGCCGTAAAGCAATCCGTCGCTGGCCATCACCAGCCCCGCGCTTGGCAGATAACAGTCCGACCCGTTCCCGTCGAAGCTGTAGAGGGTGTTGAAGGTATTGGTCTGATAATTCCAAGTCCACACGCTGCCCGCGCCATTCACACCATCCGCGGCCGCCGTTCCGTAAAGATTCCCGTTTCCGTCGTCGATCAGGTCGCTGGTCGAATACCCGCCGGTCTGAAAGTTATAGAGAATCGTCACCTGGCCGGTCGTCATGTTGTACTCGTAAATTCCGCCGCCGGGATACTGCGCCGGTCCGCCGCTGTACAGCGTCCCGTAAAGGTTGCCGTCCGCCGCTTCCATCAGGTTGGTTGTAGGAGCGTAGGCGGAGGTCGTCGGAAACGAGTAGAGAACCGTGAAATCCCCGGCCGGCGTGTAGCGGTAAAGCGTTCCGCCGCCGCCTGAGCCTCCGGAGAAGGTGCTGCCGTAATAATTGCCGTCGCTGGCCAGAATCAGGCTGGTGCGAGGACTGCTGCCGTCGGTGCCGGCCGTAAGGCTGTGCAGCACCGTTTCCGCAGCCGGAAGCTGGCCGAATGCCCTGACTTGCAGGCACAGAAAAACCGCAACCGCAAGGGCCAGTAATTTACCGATTCTTTTGCTCTGAGACTTCGACTTCATTCGCCTCTCCTAGGAAAATTGCCTGTACGACGGTTCCCGTCGCGCTGCTCGTTCCTGATAGTTCATTCCGGGTGATTTATCCCGATGGTTCTGGCGCCTGGACCGTAAACCCACTTGCTATGCTGCTCCCACGCGCCGGAAATGCGCGCCGGATGCAGAAAAAGAAATTTGGTAAGATAGCCCTGCGCCAGAGAGATTGCTTAGCGGGCTGATTGGTTTATCAACGGAGTGCGGCAGAATGGCAAATAAACTCTAATAAACAATTATTAACAGTTAACCTATTTTTAATGTTATATATACAGACTGATCCAGAAACATGATCCGGGCCGAAATCGGACGTGTTTCGATTGTTTTGCACAGCCTCTATATCATTAAGGTAGCGTGACCCCTGACAGTAAATCCCGAAAAGCCGTGCAAGCGTACCGTTTTGGCGACTATGAAGCCAGGGCGTGGCCGCCGATTCTGCTTCGCCGGGGTCACAGGGTACGAATCCAGGAACTGCCCTTCCGGCTGCTGATTGCGCTGCTCGAACAGCCAGCCACTGTCCTGAGCCGGGATGACCTGAAGGTTCCTCTCTGGGGAGAAGAGACCTTCGTCGATGTTGACGGCGGCCTGCGGGTGGCTGCGGCCAAGCTGCGCGAGGCGCTGGGGGATTCGGCAGTCAAGCCGAAGTTCATTCGTACGGTCTTTGGGCGGGGTTACGAGTTTATCGGCACGGTGGAGGAAGTCCCCGAGCAGTTGGAAACCTCGGCCCCGGAAGTAGTCGAGGCCGAGGCCGGCGTCGAATTGGAGGATTCTTCCCAGCCGGCGCATCTCAGTGTGCTGCCACTCCCTCTGACCACCGAGCGGAAAGCGCCTTTGCCCAGTCGCCGCAACCCGTACCGAATCTGGGGCGCGGCCGTGGCGGTTCTCTGTGCCGTCCTGGCCGGAGTCGCCCTCTTCCTCTGGCATCGCAGCCAGACCGTGCTGACCGGATCGCACCTGATTCTGGTGGGCGGGGTGGTGAACCGGACCGGCGACACCGCATTCGACGGCACGCTGGCCCGCGCGCTCCGCGTCAAGCTGGAAGAGTCGCCGTTTGTGCTCCTCGTGGACGACCGCCAGTTGGCCCGGCGCGTGGCCCATCCCGATTCCGCCCCGCTCGGCAATCTAATCGACGCTTGCCGTGCGCTCCATGCCGAGGCCCTGCTGCGCGGAGAGATCGATGCGGAGAGCTCCGGCTACGAGATGTCTCTCTCCGCCTGGAAGTGCTCCGACGGCCATCTTCTCCTGACTCTCAAGTCGCCCGCGGATTCCGAATCCAGCATTCTGGCCGCGCTGAACTCCGTCACATTGCAGATGCGCGAGCGGCTAGGGGAATCCCGCGCCTCCCTGAAGAGCTTCAATGTCCCTATCGCGCAGGCTACTACCGATTCCATCTCGGCCTTGAAATCCTTCGCGCGTGGCGAAGAGAAGCACATCCAGGGCCAGGAGTACGCCGCCATCCCGGATTACAAGCTGGCCGTGGATCTCGACCCCAACTTCGCTCTCGCCTACGCACGGCTTGGAGCCATCTACCTTAACGCGGGCGAGATCGGCGCCAGCAGCCAGTACATCCGCAAGGCCTTCGAGCTGCGCAACCGCACCACGGATCGGGAACGGCTTTACATTACCGCGCACTATTACGGCTCCGTAACTGGCGAGTTGGACAAGCTCAATGATGCCTACGAGCTCTGGCACTCCGTTTATCCGCGCGACCCCAGCCCGCTGAATAATCTTGCCTGGACGCATCTTGAGCTCGGCGACGCATCCGCCGCAGTGCGTTACGCGCAGCAGGCTGTCCTGCTCGATCCGTCGTCGAATCTCTTTGACGCCACGCTCGCCATGTCCTACTTCCGCGCCGGCGACTACGATTCTGTGCAGCAACTTTGCGGCTCCCCGGCGCACATGGCCTCGGCCATCTTCGTCTTCCACGAAGCGTGCTATCTGACCGCCGTGGAACAGAACAATCCCGCTATCCAGAACCGAGAACTGCAATGGGCCGCCGGCCACCCTGAGGAAACCGGCCTCCTGAACGACCGCGCCTGGGCCGCCATGTACGCCGGCAAGCTGAGCGCCGCGCGGGATTTGTTTGCGGCCAATATCTCCAACGCCCTGCGAAACAATCTGCCCGACGTAGCGGCCCAGGCGCAACTCGACTACGCCGTTCTGCTTGCCGACAGCGGCCAGCGAACTGAGGCGCGCGCCCAGGCGGAGCAGGCCCTCCGCACATCGCCGGCAAGTCCGATGGTTGCGGCCTTTGCCGCGCTGGCAATGGCCCGCTCCGGCGATGTGAGCTACGCGGAAAAGCTGACCCAGCAGACCACAAAATCCGCTCCGCTGGCCACTTTGATCCAGTCAGCCATCCTGCCCAGTGTTCATGCGGCCATTGCGCTCGAACACAGAGAGCCGCAGAATGCCGTGAATCTTCTGAAGCCGGTCGAGCGCTTCGACTTCTGCAGCGCCATGCAGCTTGCGCCGGCCTATTATCGGGGTCTTGCCAACGAAGCAGCCGGGCATCCGCAGGATGCGATTGCGGATCTTCAGCGCGTTCTCGATCATCGCGCCATTGCGCCGAACTCGCTCTATGTCCCGCTGGCGATGCTGGAGCTGGCAAAGCTCACCGGAGCGCAAGGCGATGCTAGGCGCAGCACAGAGAACTCCCGCCAGTTGCGGCGTATCTGGGACAACGCGGATAAGGATTTCGGCCCGTTAAAATCCATTCCTGCGGAAAATTGACAATCGCAGCATAAAACGAAAACCCTCCCGAAAGAGAGGGTTTTCTGCTTCTCGAATGCTTGAGCTTTACGCTACGACTTCGATTCCCATCGAGCGTGCGGTGCCCTTGATGCTCTTGATCGCGGTTTCGACCGAGGCAGCGTTCAGGTCGGGCATTTTCTGGGTAGCGATTTCGCGCACCTGCGCTTCGGTCACTTTGCCCACCTTATCCTTGTTCGGCGTGCCGGAGCCCTTCTGCAAGCCGGCTGCCTTCTTGAGCAGGATCGCAGCCGGAGGGGTCTTGGTGACAAAAGTGAAGCTGCGGTCGGCGAAGACCGTGATAACGACCGGGATGATGAGGCCGGCCATCTCCTTGTTCTGCGTGCGGGCGTTGAACTGCTTGCAGAACTCCATGATGTTGACCTGCGCCTGACCGAGCGCCGGGCCTACCGGGGGAGCTGGCGTCGCCTTGCCGGCTTCAATCTGGAGCTTGACGTAAGTGGATACTTTCTTTGGAGGTGCCATTGTGGTTTCCTTCGGAAACCAGCTTTTAGCTCCTAGCTATTAGCTTTTAGCTGGTTATTGCTCAAATGAATTTTGAAGCTGCACTTCTGGCGTTCACTACTAAACCGGCAGTTGCTAGGCCCTCACACCGGTTAGAAGCTAATAGCTAATAGCTAAAAGCTGCAACTATTCAATCTTTTCGACTTTGCTGAACTCCAGTTCAACCGGCGTGGAGCGGCCGAAGATCGTTACCATGACTTTGAGCGTCTCGCGATCCTCGTTGATTTCGTCCACTACGCCGTTGAAGTTCGCAAACGGCCCGTCGGTAATCCGCACGGACTCGTTCTTTTCAAACTTGATCTTGAGACGCGGCTTGTCCTTTACGCTCTCGGAGCGGTAGAGAATCGAGCTGACCTCTTCCTCGCTCAGCGCCACCGGCTTGTCGCCCGTGCCAAGAAAGCCCGTCACCTTGGGCGTGTCCTTCAGGACGTGCCAGAGGTTGTTGTCGAGGTCCATCTCGATCAGCACGTAGCCGGGCAGAAACACACGCTCGATCGTCCGCTTCTTGCCGTTGACAATCTCCGTCACCGGCTCCATCGGAATCATCACCCTGCCAACGCGGTCCTTGAGGCCGAATGCCTGGATGCGGCTCTCGATCGATTCCCGGACCTTGCGCTCAAAGCCGGAGTAGGCGTGCAGAATGTACCACTTGAAGCGCTCGTTAACGGGCGCTGCTTCGAGCGTTTCCGTAGACTCGGTCGAGGGAGCCTCGACTGCGGCTGTCTCTGCTGCGGCTTGTTTCAGTTCTTCTTCCATCATGTTCTCGTTTCGCGGCTCCTGATCGTGCGAGGCAGATTTCACGCTTACTCGCCGCCCAGCCGGTGCAGAATCTGCTGCACGCCATTGCTGAAGACCAGATCCGTCACCCAGAAGAACAGGCCAAAGAGGAAAACCGTGGCAATCACAACGGTCGTCGTCGCCTGCACTTCCTTGCGCGAGGGCGCGACCACCTTGCGCATCTCCGAGCG
>JAATFM010000139.1 GCA_015655195.1 Terriglobales bacterium | reverse complement strand
GCTACTCGCGGATGAATCGCATCGACAAAGGCTTTCGAGTTCGACAGGTTCATGCCGTGATGATTCACGAGATACAAATCCACGCGGCCAAGAATGTTCTGCGGGCAGACTAACGGAATTTCCTTTGCCTTGGTCAGATCGCCGAGATCGAGAAAGCGGAACTTGCCGAAGCGCACCAGAATGCCCGCCGAGCGCGGATTCTCCGTGGTGTCGAGATCCCAGTGCGGCTCGCTGGCGCAGTATGGGTTCTGCTCCGGCTTCACGCCGGGAACCGACGCAATGTGCTCGCCGTCCGCCGTCACCACCAGAACATCGAGCCCCGGAATGCGGATCGTATCGCCCGGCTTCACAATCCGCCGCGGATGGCCCTGAATGGCCTTCAGGTACGCCGCATAATCGCGCTTTGTGTCGGCGGATTGCTCGCGGTCCTCGCCGTGATCGATAAACTCGCCCACCTTGACGAGCTTAACCAGTTCCGGCACGCCGCCCACGTGGTCCACGTGAAAGTGCGTAATCAGCACATGATCGATCTTCGCGATGCCTGCATCCTTCATCGCCGTCTCGATGCGCTTGGCATCGCGGCCGTCGTTGTCCGGCCAGCCGGTATCGACGAGCAGCGACCCTCCGCCGGGCGCGACCAACAGCGTGGACTGCCCGCCTTCCACGTCAATCGAGTAGATGAGCAGTTTGCCGGGCTGCTGTGCAGGGGCTGCGAAAGGGAACAGGCAGGCGAGAAACAGGCAGGTGAGAAAGCGTGTTTTCATAGCGGGGCAAGTGTATCGCAAGTAGGGTAGGCGGAGTGTTTGCGCCCCGGCCGGGCTTTGTGGTGAGTTCGCGAAAAGCAACTGCAGATCCTTCGCTCCGCTGAAAAGCGCTTAGCTCAGGATGACACCACATTTGATGAAACTGCATTGATGGCGCGCACTTTGGAGACAGGACACTAGTGGGCGATGAAGTACAGAATCCAGCTCACCACAATCGCCGCACCGATGAAGAGCACAAAGCAATAGATGCCATAGCGCAGCATCTTCTTCGGGGTCTCGCGCATGGTGATGCCGAAGACCGTCGAGGTGAAGAGCGAGAAGAGCGCCACCGCGGTGAAATGCGAAACCTGCATCAGGCGGCCTTCCTTCCTGTGCGGATGTTGTGCGCGTCCACGGCGGCAATGACGTTCAGCAGGCCGGCAACCACCAGGAAGCGCGTGCCCCAATCCTGCGTCGTCACCATCACCTGATCGGCGCCCCAGCCCGCCAGCCGGCTCACAAAATACACCAGCCCGTTGCCGAGATCGCCGGCCAGGCCCAGCACTTCGAGAATGTCGTGCGCATTGGCGTAGACCTTGCCGTTAAGGGCCAGCCCGGTAACGAACATTCCGAGGACCGAGCCGGCGAGCAGCGCCCCGCGGCCCCACTTGCCGAGCAGAAAATGCCCCGCGCCGGGAATAAGCCATCCGGCGATCAGTGGAAGATAGACGAAGCCTTGATTTGCCGAGGATTTCGGCGCTGCGCCGTTGGAAGTTTGCGGAGAAGCCATGCTGTTTTGACTATATCGCATAGAGACGAGGGGTTAGGGCAACCGTCATCCTTCGCTACGCTCAGGATGACAGTGAGTGGGGAAAGGTTCGTGCTATCCCACCCTTGCGCCAGAAAAAAGGCGCAAGGGTGGGGTACGGAGCTGTTTCTAATCCCCAATCTCTACTGCCTATTCCCTGTTTCTGGCTCTCTCCCACACGCCAGCATCAAAGGTGTGGGCAACGGAATAGCCTTCTTTCCGATAAAGATCGACGGCGTTCTCATTAGCCTCGGTGACAGTGAGTGAGACCTCTTCGACGCCGAGGCGGAGAAACTCGCGGGCCGCAAGCGAGAGCAGCGCCCGGCCCAGCCCGTGCCGCCGAGCTTGCGAGCGGACACACAACTGCGTAATGTGCCCGCTGCGGGCGCTGACCCGCGAGCCGAGCAGCAGCGCCACCGGCTCGCTGCCGCCGCGCTCGGTCACGACGTGCGAGACTCCGGGCAAAAAAGTTCCACAGCCGGAGAAGCGCACGATATTGTGCAGAAACTTCAGCGAGCCGATTGGGGTGCGGTACTGGTCGTTAATGAGGCTGTCCGGGTGGCCGACATAGCACTCGCTGATGAGCCGGCTCGCGGGCGGCATGTCTTCGTCGCGCCAGGTGCGTAGTTCCAATCCGGCCGGCATCTCGATGCGCGCCCAGCGGTCTGTTTCTTCGAGGCGGCGGGTCATAAAAAGCCGATGATAAAGGAAAAATCCCGCTTCGCGAAAAACGCTCTCATGCCGGCCCCCTGGATGGAGCAGCAGTTGCGACTCAATGCGGTCCACGTGCGGCGAGTGTTCGAGCGTCTCGAAGAGATGGCGCAGCAGCGTTTCTTCCAGCTCGACAGGCGACTGGCCGGAAAAACCGCCCGGCGGCGGCCAGGAGCCGATTGCGGGGTCGGCAAAGACATCGCCGATGACAGCCTTCGTGTCTTCATAGACGCAGAAAGCGTAGGCAGCCACGCGGCCCGCGTCCACGGCGGCGTAGCCGGGCAGCATCCGGCTGTCAATGTACTGCATGAGCAGCCTGGCGGAAGGCCGGTAATCCCAGTGCAGGCGCTCGATCCAGACGCGCTCCTCGGCTTCGAGCAGCGGGCGCAGCATCTGTGCGGTAAAGTGCCGCAGGTCGAGAACCTCATAGGAGATGCCGGATGTCATGTCGCCCCTGCCCCTGTTTCCCGCCCGGCGAGCAGGAATGGCTCGCCGTGGACCCCCAATTGAGCGTGGATGGTCTTCCGGTTACTGTGCCACGAAGCGAGCGGGACTGCAAGGGAAAGAAAACAAGGGCCGAGGTTCGCGCTGTCCCAGCCTTACGACACAAAAAATCCCAGGGATGGGGCACAGGGCCAGCGCTCAGGGATGAGCTGCCAAAGTGGGATACTGAATCGCCGCCGCGCCCACAACCGTATGCTCGGCCTGGCCCACAAGGTAGACTTCCAGCCCCTGCTCCGGCCAACTGAAGAGCGGCTCGTAGTGGCGGCCTTCCAGATATTCTTCGAGCGCGGCGGAGGTTTGCAGATCGGCGCCGCCGCGTCCGGTCATGCGCGCCACGAGAAGATGTTCCTCTTCCGGCACGCCGCTCTCCTCGTAGTTCACCACTTCGTGATTGCGATAGAAGGCGAGACCGTATTCCATATCGCGGCGCACCTGAAAGACAGCCACAGTCTCGCTCCCCGACGCGTAGCTGGTGAGCTTTTTCGCCAAGGGCCGGGCGGAATAGGTGCGGTCCAGCATATTGATAACGCGCTTCGAGTGGGCCAGCGCCGGAATCGGCCCAAAGGGACCGACGCCGTAGAGAAAGATCAGCAGCACGGCCAGCACACCGCTGGTAACGAGCCGCAGCCGCGCCACGCCAAAACCGTTGACAACGACAAGAATGAGCAGCGCCGCGCCGACCGCCGCCAGCACCGCGATGATGAGCGGATGCGCCGGCGGCATCTCCGCTCCGTGGACCACAAACCACGGCAACATGAGCGCCGCGAGCGTCAGGATGCCGGTAATGGCGGCGTGGCCGGCCAGCACCCAGCGGTTCAACCCGTTTTTGCGGCAGCGGAAAAGATAGTCTCCGGTGAGAATGGTGAGCGGCGGCACGGAAGGCAGAATGTAGCCGGGCAGCTTGGACCGCGAGAAGCTGAAGAAGAGGATGGGAACCACGGCCCAGATGACAAGAAACTCCGGAAAGCCGTCTCCGGGCTGCGAGACCTTGAGGCTGGGGTTCTTCGAGTGGCGCAGCCGCCACTCGGCGATGGAGGTTCGCACGCCGTCCACGAATGCCCGTACTGCCACGACCGTCCACGGCATGGTGGCAAGGATAATGACCGGCAGGTAATACCAGAAGCGCTGCGCGTGCTGGTAGCGGTTGGTGGCAAAGCGCTCCAGGTTGTGTTCCAGAAAGAACTCGCGGAAGAAGGTCGGGTTCTGATGCTGCACGGCGATAAACCATGGCAGCACGATGGCAAAGTAGAGCAGGACGCCCGGCCACCAGAGGGATTTTTTCAGAATCGACCAGTCCTTGCGGAGAAAGGCGAAGGCGACAAGAATCACCAGCGCCAGAAACGGCGCGACCGGGCCTTTGGCCAGCGTCGAAACGCCGGTAAAAAAGTAGATGTCGAAGAGCCAGAACTTCGAGCCGGTCTCATACCAGGCATACCAGCCCAGCAGCCCGATGCAGAGCGGCGCGGCCATCTGCATGTCGGTGGAAGCGCCGCGGGCAAAACCGATGACGCCCGCGCAGGCCACGGTGATGAGAGCGGCATCAAGGTGGCCACCACTGCGAAATCGCCGCATGTGGAGGTAAATCAGCGCCGCCATGATGAAGGCGAAACTGAACGAAGGCAGCCGCGCGCTCCAGTCGTGCACGCCGAAATCCTGAAAGATAAACATGGCGCGCCAGTAGTAAAGCGCCGGCTTTTCCAGCCACGGGTGGCCGTAGAGATAGGGCGTGACGCAGGCCGAGAGCCGTTCCTTCAGCGTGTGCGCGGCGTCAAAGCGGGCCAGCATCTCGTGGGCAATCTGGGCGTAGCGCGGCTCGTCGGCGCCCACCAGTCCCATTCCGTCGCCGCCCAGGTAGGGCGTAACGCCGTAGAGCAGAAAGAAGACAGTAAAGAAGAGAAAGACCGCGCCTTCGCGGACGGTGGACCACTTGGGAAGCCGGTCGCGAAGCGACTCCGGTTCCAGAGGCTCGTGTCGGGCCGGCTCATGCTGGGCTGGCTCAGGCGTCACGGCCCGCAAGGGATTCCCGGAGGAGTCCGCGGAGCCGCTGCGTTGTAGCTTTTCGGGTTCCGAGTCCGGCAAAACGAATGCAACCTCATCAAACCGCGGCACTTCCCCAATCAAGCGCCGGCGGCGGTGAATCTGCGGGAATTGGAGCCGGGGAAGCCCAGTTCAGCCGCATCAGAGTAAGGCTAACAGATATGGTCCCGTTCTCAAGTTCGTGTAGCTGGCTGGTTTCTTACGAATCGAGAAAATGATCTTTCGACGGCATCGTTCTTTTATGCAGAACCTTGGCGATAAAGACACCGTGCTCTTCCCTTTTGTAGAAGATCATGTGCGAACCGCTTTCCATACGCCGTACACCAGGGTAAATATAATTGCAAGCTCTGCCGATGCCCGGTAGTGGCTCAGTTTGAAATTTAGGCAGAAAGAAAAAGGCCCTCTGGAGAGGGCCTAAGACTTAATTGCTTTTTGGGGGCTTTAATCTTACTTCGGCTCTAACTTCCGCATCCGCTTCGCTCTTCACCTTTGTTTCCGCTTCCTGTTCCGCAGCTTCAGGATGCCAGAAATGGTAAATAGGTATTTTCAGCTTTCGCTCGAAATAACGGATTTGTTTCCGAAGAATTTCGTCGCCAAAGCAATGCGACTCAACGAAATCGCCCCTGATAAGGCTGTATCTCTTACCGCTCTCAAGTTCTTCCACAAAAACATGATGAGCCTTGAGAACCCTCAGCAGGTCGTTCTTCGGTATCCCGTCGCTCAGGCTGCTACCTCCGCGACCGGCTCCAGAAAATCAATCGCCTTAACGCCAAGAGTTTTTACAAGATCATCGTGAAAACTGACCTGCGAGAAACGATACCGCTTCCCACTCCAGTACAATTCCTTCCAAATCTCGCGCGGAGCAGGAGAAAGCAACTTCTCAATGCTGTCATACATCTGGACATGGAGATCAATGGTCCCCTTTAGCCCATTCTCAAAATTCTTCTTTACTTGGTCTACGGTTGATCCGCTTGCTGCGTAATCAATCTCCAAGCCCTGTGCAAACCAGCCATCCTCGTCCGCGCAGATGACAACCCTCAAATTCCCGATCCCGACAAAATGGGTGTCCCCATCCTTAGCGTGGATGGCCGTCGCGTGTAAGTGCTTAGCCGAAGCCTTGGGCTTGGCAATCACTTCCTTTTTCTCTCCGATAGCCATTCGACACTTTCCTTTCTAACTTGCTGTGGTGAGATTGTTTTTCGCAGCCCACCGAGCCTTACTTGCCTTACGTGCAATTTCTGATCGTCGTTCCGCTGTGATCGCGTTGGCTCGCGCTGGGCCACCTCGCAAACCGCCCTTACGGGCAGCCTGCTTTCGCTTATTGGGCGTAGAACTATCCGAGAACGCCGCTTGGACAGTTCGGAACGCCCGCACATTCAGGTCCATAAAGACCTCCTGCAGGTTTGGACGATTCTCAGAAATGGATGGATGCTTTTTCCATCCCATATGCGTGATTGTGAAACACAATACACAAGGGTTTCAACCCATGTACAGCACAAAATACTGCGTTACACACTACAAAGTTATCATAAAACTCTCATACTGAAAATTATGCTTGACTATCATTTAATGCTCAAGCATAATTTTCAGTATGAACGTGCTTACCCGAGACGAACGCATCCGGGTAGTAGCGGCGCTGGTTGAAGGAAACAGCCTCCGCTCAGTCTCGCGTATGACCGGTATAGCGCGGAATACGATCACGAAATTGCTGGTCGATCTTGGCGAAGCGTGTATGCAGTATCACGACACCCACGTTCGCAATGTCCGAGTTCGCCGCCTCCAGTGCGATGAGATTTGGGCTTACATTGGCGCAAAGGCCCGTAATGTATCGGCTGAGAAAAAGGAAATCGGATGGGGTGACATTTGGACATGGGTAGGGCTTGATGCCGATACAAAGCTGGTAGTTAGCTATCTTGTCGGCGGACGCGGTGCTGTATGGGCAAAGGATTTCATGGACGATTGCGCTAGCCGGATTCAAGGGCGCGTACAGATCACCACCGACGGCCATAAAGCTTATCTGGAGGCCGTTGAGGGTGCATTTGGAATGGATGTGGACTTCGCCACTCTCCAGAAGATTTACGGGGCCTCAGAAGAGACTGAGAAGCGGTATAGCCCAGCAAAGTGCATCGGGTGCGAAAGCAAGGTTGTAATGGGAGACCCGGACCCGAAACACATCTCTACCAGCTACGTCGAGCGCCAGAATCTTACGATGCGGATGCACATTCGACGTTTTACTCGCCTGACAAATGCTTTCAGCAAGAAGCTGGACAATCACGCCTATGCGGTCGCCCTGCACTTCATGTACTGCAATTTTGTTCGGATTCATCAGACGTTACGGGTGACTCCGGCAATGGAAGCAGGACTTGCAGATCACCCTTGGACTATCGCTGAACTGGTTGCTATCGGTGAAGCGGCAATGCCGAAACCAGGAAAGCGCGGTACTTATAAGAAGGCAGAGGAAATTTCAAACTGAGCCACTACCCGATGCCCGGCAAGGAAGCGATAAGCTGGAATGCTTTATCCAAGGCATCGATATATCGCTCTGCCTGTTCCGTGCCCCAGTTTTCATCCGTGTAATCAAAGATCTTCGTCAGGTCTTCGCCGGCTTTTGGTCCAAGCCTGTACGCGTTCAACCCGAAACCGCCCTATCCCGGTCCCCTGGAGCCATCTGCCGCGCCCTGCGCTTCAATTCGGCCATAAAGGCCGGTCCGTCGATAGCAGGCCCAATCATTCCTTCCGCTATCGCTGCGCGAAGTGCCGCCACCTTGGCCCTGTCCTCTTCATCGGCCTGAATCAACTCGCGAATCGCCGCGCGGATCACCTCGCTGGCGCTGTCATAATGACCACTTTCAACCCTCTCATCGACATAGCGAGCAAGCTCTTCCGGCAAACTGATATTTTTGGTCGGCATCTTTCCCTCCAGCAATCCTGATTTTAGTCGCGCATGGCATGATTTGCCATAGGTCAAATGGAGGATGACGGTAAAGGCAAGAATATACTTGCCTCACCAGGCTATTTTTGTGAGGATGTGAGGGATGCAATTGAAGCATTGTGTTCGACTTCTTGTGGGAGATGGAGAAAGAGCATGAATTCCGTTTGCAAAAGAGAAAGTTACCTCGTGATTGGCTTGTTCCTCTTTATGGCTCTCTCACCGCGCTTTCACGCAGATTTCGTTTCGGGGCTTGGGATTTCGGCTGGCATAACGGGCATTGCGCTTCTCAGCTTGAAAAGGCGGCGCGCGAACCTGTCCTAAATCGCGCTCCCCGGCGTCTGGGGTAGGTACGCCAACATTTCTCCGCGCACAAGCTCTTGCCGTATTCGACGCGCCCGCTACGGCGTAGGCTGAAGCCTGTTCGTCGAGGTTCATTAAACTGGTGAGCGAAGTATATTGCCGCCACGGTAAATTATTCAAAGTGCGGCACTAACGTGATTCAGCCTCGCGCAAAGCGGCGCGGAGAACGCCGAGAATCCGCTCCGTGGCCTGCTCCACCGGGCCGTCGAGCGTGACGCCGGCGGCGTTCTCGTGCCCGCCGCCGCCGAGCGAGGCGGCAATGGCTGCAACATCGATCTTCGTCTTGCTGCGCAGGCTCAGGCGGATGCGGCCCTCGGGCAACTCGCGCAGAAAGGCGGCGGATTCGACGCCGGCGATTGTGAGGGCGTAGTTCACGACGCCCTCGCAGTCCTCCTCGCTCGCGCCGGAGCGCACCATGTCCTGATGAGTCACCCAGAGCCACGCCAGCGGCCCCTCGCGGTGCAGGTTCGAGAGCGCCGCGCCGAGCAGGTGGAGCTTCGACTCTGGAGCAGAAAAATAAATCTCGCGGGCCACGCCGATGGGGTCTGCCCCGGCGCGGGTCAGCTCAGCGGCCAGCGTAAAGGTTCGCTCGCGGACGCCGCCGTAGCAGAAGCCCCCGGTATCGGTCAGGACTGTGACATAAAGGCAGCGCGCCATCTCCGGCGTCAGCATGGCGCCGGAGGCCTTGATAAGCCGGTGCACCATCTCGCCTGCGCTCGTGGCCTCGTGGTCGATCCAGTTCAGGTTGCCGAAGTTGCGCCCCGTGGCGTGGTGGTCGATGTTGATGTGGAAGTAAGGCTCAAGGCCGCGTACCTTGGCGCGGTCCAGGCTGTCGCATTCGAGCAGAATGGCCGCGTCGTAAAGGCCGCGAACGCGCAGCACGGAGCGAATCCTGTCCGCGCCGGGCAGGGTGCGATAGAGCGGCGGCACGCGGTCGGAGGCCACCAGGTCGGCGCGTTTGCCCATCTGTTCGAGCAGCATTCCCATGGCGAGCATTGAGCCCACGGCATCGCCGTCTGGCCGCGTATGCGAGCAGACAAGAAAGCGCTCGCCCTGGCGGAGCAGGTCGAGGATGGCGGCGATCGGCTCCGCAGGCGCGGAACCGGCCTGCCACCGGGCAAAGCTGTTCGCGGCTGGAGTTGTACCCGGTTCAACGCGAGTTTCTGCGCCAGTCTCGGTGCGTGTCTCGACCTTGCCGAGCGGCCGGCCTTCGGCCTCACGAGAAATGGATCGCTTGGGAGCGGGAGCCGCCATGCGCCTACTCCACCTTCGCCTTCTGCCGGCGGCGCGTGCGGTTCATCAGTTCGTCAATGCGGGACTGGAAGCGCACAGAGCGGTCGGCGATGAAAGCGAGATCGGGAACGTGGCGTTTGCCCATGCGCTCCTTGAGTTCGAAACGGATGTAGCCCTTGGCAGCTTCCAGGCCCGCCACGGTCTCTTTTTCGGCCTTGTCGATCTCGGGCGTCGCGCTGTCCAGCACCACGTAGACACGGGCCGATTTACCGCCGGGATTCAGCACAACCTCGCTGACGTGACAGGACGCGATGCGCGGGTCGGTAAGCTCGCCGCCTATCATGGCGCCGATCTCTTCGCGCAGGGTCTCGGCCACGCGGTCCTGATGGTGTTTTCGGCCCCTTTGCTCGGGCATGAGTGGCTTCCTTTCTGCCGGAACTGGCATCTGGACCGGCATCGGGGAATGCCGGACGAGGGGGTAAACCATTCAGCATAGCAGAGAGCCGGAGAAGGCATCTCTTTCTATAAACTATTACTAAAGTAATATAATTATGTTACTTTTTCGGTCGCCGGATCGACCGCTTTTCTGCGCTCTGCCCCGAAATCAGCCGGGGCATTTACCAGAATTCGCTTGCCGGTACTGTATGGAATTGGCCGTTTATCCGGTAGAATAGCCGGATGGTTGTTAGAAGCTTGACCCAACGGAACGCGGTAAAGAGGCCCTGGTGGTTTTGGGCCGTTGCCGGAACGCTGCCGCTGGCAGTAGTCGCAATCTTCTTAACCGAGGCCGCGCTGACGGTGGAGGCGGACGTACAGCTCGCCCGCCCGGCGGCAACTTTGCCACCCAAGCCGCCGGCCATTGCGTTTGCCAAGCCGGCCAGACCGCATCCGTTTGCAGATGCGCTGCACGGCTTTGCCACTTGGTACGGCGCAGTCCGCGACGGGCACTTTACCGCCAGCGGCGAGCGCTTCGACATGACGGAGATGACTGCGGCGCACAAGTCGCTGCCCTTCGGCACGATCGTCCGCGTCATCGACCTCCGGACGAAGAAGTCCGTCGTGGTGCGCGTGAACGACCGCGGCACCCTGCCCGGAAACCACATCATCGACCTCTCCTACGCCGCTGCCGATCAACTGGATCTGGTGAAAACCGGCATCGCGCAGGTGCGGCTGGAGATTCTGAAGCTCGGCGGAAAGAAAGAAGCCGAAAGCAGCAATTAGCAAGCAATGAACAATAGAGACCAACAAACGCTCCAGCCGCTGGCTGGGGCGTTTGTCTTTGGGCCTCCATTATGGCGCTGACGCACAATAGCGGCCGGTTGGGTAGGCCGGGGATTTATCCCCGGTAATCAGCTCAGCCAAGGTGAGTTGGGCCTTTAGGCCCTGAGGTATGCTTTTCGCCTCAAATTGCCACTTTTTGTGTCCGCGCCATAATGGTGTTTTGGTCGCAATAAGCCCTGCACTTACATCTCCTTTAGCAGAATCGTATTTCCTCCTTAGCAATTCGCAATTCCCTCTTTACAGCCGCAAAACGCCGGATTTATCCCCGCGGGCGCGTAATGAATGCGGGCGGTTCCAAAGCTTCGGATTCATCCCGCACGAGCCGGTGCGGTCATTCCTACTCTTCCTGCGGAGCCGCCGAGGCCGGGAAATTTTCCCGGCAGGAGGCTCAAATGAACGTAAACAGCGAATTGACGGTTGCCGAGGCACACAAGCTGGCGCTGGCCTTTACCGGCAAACAGCAGACCCGGAACCGGATTCGGAGGCGGCTTGCGGGACGGTCTTCGGTACGCCGGCGCCAGATTATTTCCACACAGTTTGTTTCCATCGCGGCGGGCGTCCGGCGGTTTTTCGGCGCGGTGTTGGGATTGGCATTCGTCGCAGGGATTCTTGCGCTCTGCACAACGGCCTGGGGACAGTCCACCTTCGGAGCCATTCGCGGCGTGGTCACGGACAACAGCGGCGCCGTCATTCCCGGCGCATCCGTCATGGCGCTCTCGCTCGATGACAACACTGCGAGAACAGCCGTTTCCGGCGCATCGGGCGAGTTTTCCCTTGAAAACCTCAAGCCCGGAAGCTACCGGATCACGGTGCACCGGGAAGGCTTTACCAACGCGGTGGCAAATGCCGCGCTGACGGCCCGGCAGGAGCTGCGCCTGCCGGTAACGATGACAGTAGCTTCGGCGGAGACGACGGTCGAGGTCAGCGCAGCAGCCGAGGCAGCCATCAACACCGAGAACGGC
>JAATFM010000301.1 GCA_015655195.1 Terriglobales bacterium | reverse complement strand
TCTGTGAGACTTAATGCCGTGGGAGTCTGTGTCGTTGCGCTCGCCTGGTTACTGTTTGGACTTGTCCCGAAATTATTCACCGCCTGCACGACATAGTAGTAGGTGGTGCTCGGCGTCAGATCTGTGTCGTTATAGAAGGTTGTACTGATTTCGGAGGCTATAGTCGAATACCCGGCCCCGGAGGTAAGTGAGCGAAGGATATTGTAGCTGGTCGCCCCAGTACTCGCAGTCCACGAAAGTGTGTTCTGCGTATTGGATATAGGAGCAGCGGTAAGACCGGTAGGAGCGGGCGCGATACCTGAAGGCGTAGTGGCATAGGCCGAACCACTATTGGCTCCCGCGCCATTGCCATTTACGCCCTGTACGACGTAGTAGTACGTGGTGTTGGCCGACAGGCCAGTATCGGTGAATGAATTTGTGGGGAGTCCGGTGGAGACCACGCTGTATGGGCCGCCCGCCGTGGTTGATCGAAGGGCGTTGTAACTGGTTGCGGTTGACACGGCGGTCCACGTCAAGCTAATGCTGGTGGCGGAAACCGCTGTTGCGGAGAGGCCGGTTGGAGCAGTGGGAACGGGTCCGTTCCCCAGAACAGTGAACGGCAGCGGGATCGATGCTGTAGCAACGCCGTGCCCATCCCAGACAATAGCCGTCGCGCTGTAGCTTCCGGCTTGTGAAAAGGAAGTCATTACCTGATATGGAGCTTCCGTCGCCGTGCCAATGCTCTGTCCGTTGACATAAAACTCCACATACGCAACATTGTTGTCGTCATTTGAAACTGCGGGCGTGGCTACGAACGTAGCCTCCTGTCCCGCCTGGAAGGAGCTTCCGGGGGACATGGCGAGGGAAATCGTCGGTGCAACCTCGGCGCTTCCGACCTGAATTGTTACCTGATCGATATGAACGTCATAGGTATTGCCATCGGCCGGGGCGCCCGTAAAGATCAAGCGTTCAATCGGCTTGCCTGCTATCGAACTGTTGACGATTTTGCTCAGGGGAATCTCGTAGTGCTGCCACGTTGTGGTCAGGGGAGCGATAGTGGCCAAATCTACCGGGTTGCCGTTGCCAGTCGGCTGGCCTGTGTCAACGCCAGTAGAATCGACCGTTGTGGCCAGCGTGACAGAGACGTCAGCTCCCGGTGTGCTGGTCTCAGCCCAGAAGGAAAGAACCTGATTGCCCAAAATACTACGGGATATGTCCACACCGCCCACCGCGCCAGCGGTCAAAGGACCGCGGATATGCATGCCTGCTCCCGCGTATCCTCCGGAAGGGATAGTGAACTGGAAGTTCGCCGATTGCGTCGTCCCCGCTCCCGGATAAAAGGTGCTTGTGTCCGCAGTGTTAAAGCTGGCTGTCGCCGCAGGAGTTGTCGAAGTATAACTGTAACCAAACGAGTAGTCTGCTGTAACAGCAATCGTGTTGTGATACCAGGTGAACGGAAACCACCAGTTGCTTCCCGTGTCAGTGACATACTTTGAGACGACCGAAGCGACATCCGGTGGGTTGCTGTTGTCTACGCGGTTCTCCATGCGCAAGGTGTACGTGGTCGTCCACGCTCCGCCGCCCCATTGCGTCGTGGAGATCAGGCCGTCGCCGCTGGTCTTGATGTAGTTCATAAAGTTGTCCAGGATGATGTCCCAGTTCGCAGTGTCGATCGTCGCCGGCGAACCGAACTCACCCACGAGGCAGCGAACGTGGTTAGCCGTACACCAGGTGACAAAAGGAGTAACCCGATCCACGCCAACTTGATATGCCGCCGTAAGGCTGGGATATTCTCCGGAGCTCACCAATTCGGCTTGCACCGTGCCACCATGCGTCCACGTACCGGAGCCATCCTGATCTGTATAGGAGTGTGCGGAGAAGATCAGATTGTTTGCCGGATCGGTTATTCCGAGCAGCGGTGCGCCATTGGTATCCCAGCTTGATGCCTGCGCATAGAAGTAGCCCTCGATGATGATCGGATGAACCGTGTCGACTTGGCGAATGGCGTTCACCGCAGCCTGCGCCATCGCTTGCCAGTCCGTGACGCCGTTCGGCAGACCATTGGGCTCATTCATGATGTCGTATCCCCAAAGAGCGGCGCGGCCTGCAAAGTGCTGAGCCAGAAGCTTCCAGGCGTTTGCATAAGTGGAGATGGGAACCTGCGTGCTGCCGATCTTGTAGGAGGCCGTCGTACCGTTAATCGTAAGCTGCCGGGACGCGTAGTTGTGCATATCCAGCAGATAACGCATGCCGCGCGATTCGGCCAGGTTCAGTGAACTATCGATCGCATCCATATCGGGCGCGTTAAGGGAACTATTCAGCGTGCCGGTGCCACTGCTGTCCTGATGCTGCACTCGCTCCCACAGAAAAGGAATGCGCACCAGGGACATACCCTGGCTCTTGCACCAGTCATAATGGCCGGAGCTGGGATAGAAATAGTTGGTGTACATCACGCCCGGTACGGTTCCAAACTCTCCCCCGGAGAGATTACAACCGACCATGGTTGGAGAATCTGCCCATACTACTGACGGAGCGAACATCGAGAGTAAAGCCAAGCCAATGATGCCCAGCAGGGAGAGAGCTTTAGAGACCTTCATCTGTCCTCCTCGAAGTTGGAGAGAGTCATTCAACAGACTCTTTCCAGAAACGGTGAAAATCTATGCTCACAGCTCTGTCATCGGGAAGGAAATCACCTCAAGAAACAACGTAGTGTCTCTGTGAATCACCTAAGTTATGTGCGCGAGGCTCTGGAGTGTCTTGCCTTAAAGACCCTTTGCATTGCGCTGATTTATCAAGCTTTGCTGGCATCTGTAAGCATCATGGCCGGTGTGAGCACACCTTCCGTGGATCGAGATACGGTGAAACTCCCTGAGTGGAGTGCCGGGCTTGTTTTGTGCCAGTTGCAATCGCAGAGACCGGACGAAGACTGCGCTGGGAGATCGAACAATAGCGCTATACAATCTCCGACCTCTATCACGGTAGAGGTCGCGGGTTCGAGCCCCGTCGTCCCGCCATAAATCAAAGAAGCGACAATATTTGTGGCACGACGACAATAGCTGAAGCAGGGCACGGCGTCATCGTGAACAACGCTTCGAGGAACTCCTTCATCGGCTTCAAGAACGGCGCTGCTTATATTGCAGGCGAGCACGCGGTGATGGGCCTCCCTAGGACCACCGCCCTGGAATATTTCCCCAAGAGTATCCCGGGAGAACGCAATGACCCAGGCATCATCGATACGCCATTTCAGGACCGTCTGTGGAGCAGCGAGGAAGCGAAGCCGAACTTTGCGAAGTCCAACATCCCAGAGCGCATCGGCACAGCGGATGAAGTTGCCAACGCTGTTACCTTTCTGGCTTCGGAGAATGCGAGCGTCATCAGCGGTCACGGCCATTCCCCGCAAACTCGAATCGGTCGAGCAGCGTGCGGGGATGCTCTCTGGATTCAGTGCAGAGTAGTTCGGCCTTAATTGCTACATACGAGATAATTTTTCATTTCCGCGCCGGTTTGAGAACAACGATGCAGATGCCATCCCACCGTGAGCGATCCACGTTTGGGGGTGGGCTGCTTCTCAGCGAAACAGCCCCGAGATTTCCTGCGTTCAGATGAAAACGACTTTCCAGATAGGCGCGCACGATGAGTGCGCGGCTCTCCGAACGAGCCGATTGCTCAGCTGAGTCCCCGCTGCCGGAGTATCCTTCGATTACTAGCGGAGTGCTGAGGATGGCATCCCCAAACTGCATGGCAGCGTCATCAAGCGCCTTCTTTCCCTGCACGGTGAGGCTCTCTATGCCATTCGCATCGACGGCGAAGAGCTGATCGCCTGCAAGCCACTCGCGAGGATTGGTTGGGTTGGCAAAAAGACGATCCTTGCGATACTGGTCCGGCGAGAGGTGCGCGAGGTTGTAATACCCGCGATGAAGGAAGAAGCCGCGCAAGAGGAAGTTGTGCTTCAGTGCCTCCGATCCGTCCGCCATGTTGCCGGTTGCGGCATTCACATTGGACAGAGACTCGCGTATGTTCGCACCCGCGGTAACACCTTGCACATCCGGTGCTGTTGCTTCCGCGATGGTTTGCCGCAGTTGCAATGATGTTGCATCCAGATTCGAGACTGCATTTTTCGCGCTTCCAAGCGTGTCATCTATTTTTTGAGGCAGTTGTCGGGACTGGATATTCGAAACGAGTGCGTCCACCTGACCGGAAGCATGATTGAGATTAGCGGTCGCTTGTTCGGTATTCGACACGACATGCCTTATCTGGGTAGTGAGTTCCGGATCACGCAGGAGCATTCCGGCAGGCCCCCGTCCTTCCTTGATCCCGACGACCACATCGTTTACATTGCCTACCGTAGATCGAACACCGGTCAGCGTTGAATTAAGGTTGCCTCCAACCGAGGTTAACAGTCCGTTCGCATTCTTCACAGTGACATCGACATCGGTAAGCACACCCTTCCCTTGATCGAGAAGATCGGCGAGTTCCGTCGGCTCCTTGCTGGTGAGGGTTGCGCCGGGAGAAGCTGCAGAAGCCTGCGGCGATCCGGGATGAATCAGGAGAAACGTATTCCCCACGACGCCTTCCGTTCCAATCGTCGCGACGGAATCCGTGCGGACGAGACCATGCAGGGTGTCATTGATGCGGATGTGTACCCGAAACTTAGAAGACGGCGTAGGCGGTATGGCAATATCGATAATCTGTCCCGCGTCCATGCCGGCAACCTGAACCTTCGAGCCCTTGGTCAGTCCCGAGAGATCGGTGAACTCCGCGTAGTACTCGATATGCCGGGAAAAGGCTTCATGCCGATTGCCGATCATGAACAAGCCGACAGTGAAAAGCGTGAGCCCAGCAAGGACGAATAGGCCGACAATGAGATTTCGATTCTTCATGGGCTAGTACTCCGAAATTAATCTTCGCGCTGTTTCGTTTTCGCTCTGTTCCACTTCCGCGGCGGCGCCAAAAGCAGCCAGGCTCCCCTTATCGAAGACCGCGAACAGGTCTCCGACACTCCGTGCTCCGTGTACGTCATGCGTCACAACCATGACCGTGGTCTGGTGTTGGGTTTTCTGTCGGATCAGCAGTTCATCGATCTCCGCGGCAGTGATGCGATCGAGGCCGCTGCTCGGCTCGTCCGCGAGAAGTATCCGAGGTTCAAGGACGAGTGCTCGCGCCAGCCCTGCTCGCTTGCGCATCCCGCCGGAGAGCGAAACCGGCATCTTCTGCTTGTCGCCTGCCAGGCCAACCTGGCTGAGAACGTTGTCGATCGTGGCATCGATCTCGTCCTGCGACTTGGTCGTGAGGCGATGGAGCGGCAGAGCTAAATTCTCGTAAAGCGTCAGGGAATCGAAGAGCGCGGCATCCTGGAAGAGAAAGCCCATCTTCCGCCGCACCTTCGAAAGCCCTGCTTCGTTCAGTCGGGTGATCTCATCCCCTTCGACCCATATCTTCCCGTGATCGGGCTTGATGAGGGACATGAGCAGCTTCAGCGTCACACTCTTGCCGGTGCCGCTACGGCCGAGGATGCAGAGTGCCCGGCCAGCGGGAACTGCGAACGAGATGTCGCGCAATATCTGCTTCGACCCGAAGGCCTTGGAAACATTGTCGAAGACCACGGCCGGCCTGATCTCACTGGTCTCACTGGTCATAGGGCATTCTCAGGGAAGGCAAAGAAAATCAGCTTGATCAGGATGACGTCCGCAAGGATGATGAGCAGAGAAGAGAACACGACGCTCCTCGTCGCGGCTTTGCCGACCCCCTGTGCTCCTTCGTTCGTCGTGTAACCAAAGAAGGAAGATACAACCCCGATGATGAAACCAAATACCGCCGTTTTCAGGGTTGGCGCGATGAAATTGGACCAACTCATATTCGAGAATGCGCGCGAGATGTAGAGATGAAAGGCGATGTGCGAGGAAAAAAACTCTGACAGGAATCCGCCCAGCAGTCCCGAGAAATCCATGAAGAGAGTGAGGAGAGGAAGAGCGACAACACATGCTGCCACCCTTGGAACGACAAGAAATTTGAAGGAGTCAATTGAGAGAGATTCGATACCGTCGATCTGCTCGGTTGCCCTCATATTGGCAAGAACCGCGCCGATCCCGGAACCCACGCGCCCCGCCAGCAGCAAGCCTGCCACCAGCGGACCGATCTCCAAAAAGAAAGCAAGCGCCTGTACGGTTGGAATCATCGAGCTGGCGCCAAAGGTGACAAGAGTGTTACGGGTATGCAGCGTCATCACGGTGCCCAGTGCAAAGCCAGAAGCAATCACCAGAGGCAGAGAACGATACCCGACCTCTGCAACCTGGCGCATGATCTGCGCTCCCTCAAATGGCCGCCGCAAGGAATCGACGATGACTCGAAAGCCAAAGCGGCTTACGCTTCCGATGAATTCGATTAGCTCGATCAACCCATCTACCTCTGCTCTCGTAATCCCCGGAACTCGCGCATCTTATCTTGACGACCTGACCGCGTATAGATCAATTCGGCAGTAGCCACAGCAGGATGTTTGGTTGCTTCTCTGGGCAATCATCAGGCTCCCCAGAGTGCTTCGACAGCTAGACCGTGACAGGCTCAACAGAAGCGTAGCAAGATCGTTGGGCTGCCAAAAGTGAGGAGATGTTAGGTCACTGTGAGGAACAAGGAGTAGCGATGAGCGAGTGGGACCTAGTTCCCGGCCGGTGTAGAAAGCTCGCCTCTTTGCAGGATGTCTTCAAGCTCCTTTCTGCATGCAAAGCTAAAGGCGCTGAGTGAGTCGGCCCTTGCCGACAGTGCGGCGGCGCGCATTTGCTCGACCGTCATGTTTGGATCGCCGTAGTGCTGGATAATCAGCTTGACAAACGTCTCGGCAGACCGCACAACAGGCTCGGATGCCAATAGACGGATGCGACTCACCAGCGCATATAGGGACACAAGCTCGTTGATATCCTCAAGTTCGTGCGTCATTGCATGTGCATAGAGGCGTGATGCTTCGGCAATGAAGTCGGAGTAGAGTGCCTCTCGTTGGCCCAACTGTCGATTTAGAAGATCCCTCCGGGTAGCACTTTTCTGGAGCACATAGTTACTTAGAACCGGGGCAAGGCCGCCGACTGCCGATCCGGTCAACGCGGCAAGAGCACTGATCATTCCCTGAGCCAATGGCACTGCGGCTGACCTCCTCCCGGAGCGTTGGAGCGTGATAGCCGCTGCTTGGCGTACACAAACAAGTCTTCAACCAGATCCATATCAGCGCGGAATCTGTCCCATAACTCGCTTGAGCTCGGCCTGGGCTAACGACAAGCCGAGTTGTGCTTCCAGAAGCGATGCCCGTGCCGATGCGGCCTTCGCATGAGCCTCAGATCGAGTCGACGCCAGGGCGGCATCCTGTTCAAACTGACGATCGGCCAAGCGGGCAGCCTCTGCCCGAACAGCCTGAGCCTCTTCCGCAACATGAACCATGCTCTGAAGTTGTTCCACCTTGTCGTAAGCCGATTCCGCTTCGACTGTCACTTCCTCGTCCACCTTATCGAGATTTATCTGCGCCTGGGACAGCACCGTTCTTGCGCCTTTGAGTTCCGCGTGCCTGCTCCCGCCATCGAAGAGGTCGTAGCTGAGATTGAAGCCAAAGGTTCCGAAGTTGTGCACCAGCAGAGGGACTCCGCTCTGGTAGCTGTATCGCGCGAGCCCCGTAATGTCCGGGATGTAGGCGTCCTTTGCTGCTCCGAAACCAGCTTTGGCCTTGAGGAGTTCTTCCTCCGCGGAACGGATAGCGGGGCTTTCTTCATGTGCGATACGCACGCACTCCTCGCGGGTTGGAATCGACAGGTCTGTGCCGGAGGCATCTGGATTGAGTTCAAGCTGTGAGGTTAATGGAAGTCCGAGCAAGTCATTGAGAGACAGGGTCAGATCGCGTATCTGAAGGCGTTCTGTCAGCTCCGCCTGCTCTGCGTCCAGAACAGCGGCATGGCTCTCCAGTGCGGCAACATCCAAGGCACGCCCCTTTGCCACTGCATCGGCGCTTTCCTGGTTCTTGACCTCAGAGGCGCTCACCTCATCTTTCGCAGCTTCGAGTTTTAGCTGTGCGATGAGAAGACCAAAGTAGAGCTGCCGAACTTTCAGGGCTACCTCATCCTCGGCCTGCGTCAACTGTATCTTTGCCAGATTGACATCAGAGGTTGCCGCGCGAGTGGCTTCATGAATCTTGAACATCTGCGTGAATGGCTGAGTCAACTGCGTGCCGCTGGTGTAGGAGGTAAGAGAGCCTTGATCGATGAAAAGGCTTTTTGAAGGAATCGGGCCGGTTGCCGATGGCACGCCAAAGGCGCCTGCCGGAATCTCAACGCCCGCGAGTTCCGTGACATGCAAAACATTCGATTCATTCTTGATGTGCGGAAGATATGCGGAGCGAGCCACATCCCTCTTGCTCTCGCTCTCTGTAATGGAGAGCTGCACGAGTTTGAGACTCCGGTTCTGACGGAGCGCCAGATCGATGGCTTGTGGGAGTGTCAGCGGGACAGGAGATGTGCTCTGTGCTGCGCCCGGCATAGACGCCGCCATCATTCCCGCGCACACACAAGCGAGGAGATATGCTTTGTATGCGGTTCGACTTATCGTGAGGCGTCGCATCTTGGATCGTTCGATTCCTTTCGATCTGTTTACGCAGGCATGGCAGGAGCAGAGATAATTTGTTGATACTGGGTGGGCACGCGCGCCATGCACACAACGAGCGCGAGGCAGCAAACTGTAGACCAGGCGACCACTGTGAAGGCATCGGAGATGGCGAGGGTGAATGCCTGCTGCCTAACCTGCAGAGAGAGAATCTCCGCCGCTCTGCCGACTGCATCGGGTAGCCCTGCGCTGCGACTGGCCATGCCGGCGGTGAGTCCGATCAACCGCCCGTCCGTGGGCGCGAGGCCCGGCTGTACGCCGAGCCCAAGGATGTTGGAGTGGAACTGCTCACGAGCAGGGATGAAGTGCTGCATAAAGGCAACACCGGCTTCGCCACCCAGGAGACGTATCGTCTGAAAGTAGCCTGCAAATGTCAGAACATCGATTGGCCGGCTGAGAGCGCCGGTATTGAATACTTCGAGGATGATGGCGCCGACCATCGCGTTGAAAGACAATGCATATCCGATCGCCATCACCAGTTGCGAAGCGGTGAAGCTGCTCCCGGACCAGGCCGAGGAAAGGTCCGCATTCATCAGGGACGCGATTGCGACGAGTGCGAACCCCAGTGTCAGTATGAGACGAGCATCGATGTACTTCAGCAGGTAGACGGCGAGAACTCCGCAGAAGCATTGCGGTATGGCGACCCAGAGGAGCACTGGGCCTGTCTGCAATGGAAGAAATCCGTGGATCGAACCAAGGTAGCTAGGAATGATTACGACGGTCGCCAGCATCACGAAACGAAAAAATACCAACACGAATCCCAGGAGCATTGTGTTTCGTCTTGCCAGGAACCGGAAGTTCACGAGGGGATTTGGCATTCGGAGCCTTCGCACCGCCGTGACCAGGATCAGGAACATTCCTGAGACCACCATCCCAACGATGACGCCGGAATTCATCCAGTCGAGCCGTTGTCCCTGATCGAGAGCCATATATAAGAGCGAAAAGCCAAGACTGGCGTATAGGAAGCCCCTCCAGTTTGGTTTGGGCTGGCCCTCCTTCGGCTTGGGAAGCGGCTGCCCCGGAATGCCGAAATAGACCAGGATCATCATGAGCGGCGTAAGTGCTGCGCCGTTCCAGAAGATCCACCTCCATGAGAGATGGTCGATAAACCAAGCCTCCAGGGAGGTCGCAAAGTTGGTCGTAACGAGGATGTCCATGGCATACACGGCGATACCGATAAGAACGTAGCGAGGAGGCAGGTTGCGCAGCACAAACGAGAGTGTCAGTGGATAGAAGGTTCCGGCGCTGAGGCCTGCCAGCACCAGCAGCGACAGCAGCATCGGCAGGCTGCCGGCAAAAGGAAGCAGAATGCTGATACCCGTGAACATTGCCGCGCAAAACAACAATACCCGCCGGGCGCCGAGGAGACCGCCGAGATAGACCGAGAACGGTCCGATAAACATCAGCGCCGCATTGAAAGCTGTGCCAATCCACGATGCCTCATCGACGCCAAGATGCAGCGCGCCCCGCAGGTCCGTCAGACCTACGCTAATCAACCGGCCCGTGCATGTAGCGATCATCGCCCCGAATAAGACACCCAGGACCCCGAGCAGAGGATGAGTCGAGATAACGGACGCGCTTCTCGCTGACGCCGGCGCGGGAGTGGATGGGCTGCTCAAGGTTGCGCCCCCTCCTGCTTCGTGTTTTTGCCCGATGTATGGACCGTTACGACAACAGAAAATCCCGGACGCAGTTTCCCCTGCAACGGGTGGCCCGCATCCAAAACAATCTTTACAGGAATTCGTTGCACGACTTTGGTAAAGTTGCCGGTCGCGTTATCCGGGGGGAGCAATGCGAACTGCGATCCACTCGCCGGCGCAATTTCCGCCACCTTGCCGTGCAGTACAACGCCGGGAAAGGTATCGACTTTAATGTCCGCAATGTCACCAACCCGGATATTGGTGAGCTGTGTCTCCTTGAAGTTCGCCTGAATCCATACATCGCCTTTTACGAGATCGATGACCTGCATTCCGGGAGAAACCAACTGCCCTTCCTGAACATGCCGCTCTCCCACGGCACCCGCGGCAGGCGCTGTGATCCTTGTATATGCGAAGTTCACTTTGGCTACCACGATGGCGGCTTGTTTTGCTGCAATATCAGCCCGATAGAGATCATCGCGAGTATCGAGTGCCGCGCGTTGCCGCTTTTCGCCTTCAAGCAGAGTGAGGCTGCCCTCCAGCGCCGCCTCAGCGTGCTTGAGGTCTGCTGTCCGGCTCGCGAGCAGACCCGCGAATCGAGTCGTGTCCGCAGCAGCCACCTCGAATTGCTGGTGGGTTGTCGCTTTCGATGCGAGGAGAGCTTCCTGCCGCTTCTGCTCTAACTCAGTCCGAGTCACATCCGGCTGGGCAGAAGCTACACCCGCCTTTGCCGACTCTACTGCGTCCGTTGCCTGAGTGACAACTGTCTCTGCATTCTTGACTTTGGAATCCTGAATTCGCTTCGCTGCCTGGTTGTTCTCGAATTCGGCCTGCGCGCCTGCCAAAGCTGCTTCCGCCTCGCCCAGGATTGCGCGATAATCGGAATCTTCGAGTTCAACGAGGGTCTGACCCTGCTCTACCGGTTGGTAATCCTCAACATCAAGCTTCTTGACAGTGCCGGAAATTCGAGTGCTGAGTGGAGTCATGTCAGCCCGGACGTACGCATCATCCGTACGCTGCTCTGACTTGCCGCCTTCCCAGGTTGTCCAGCACCCCTTGATCGTGAACAGCAACGCTGCTGCAGCGCCGAGAACGAGTATCGGAACAATGATTGAGCGCTTCGACATTTTCTTCAGACTTTCCTTGAGGAGACTCGAGAATGCGCACACATGGGCGTTAACCCTGTTTACTCTGTCAACAAATACCTATCTCCCAATCCAAGCCTGACAGATTCGGGCTCAGATTGCAGCGTAGGAACTGTTAGCTAACTGTGATGAGGGATGGATGTGCGTACGAGAAGACAAATCCTCCAACACTTTGCTCTTTCATAGCGTACGCTGAATGATCTGCCTACTCCAGTTCTTCCATCTCGCCCGAACGGCTGAAGCAGCTCTGTGCTGCGCGAAGAAGAGCTTCCTTCAACTTTTCGTCGGTCAGCGGCTCTACGATGACATCATATCCGCCAGCGTCAAGCACTCCCGACCAGAGTTGAAACGTGGCCGTTTGGGCGTAAACAAGGATGGCCGGGCGCGGCCTCAATATCATCAACTCTCCCCAAATTGCCCACCAGTCATCCGTGTTAGGCAGCGAGGCCGGGAGCAGAACCACGTGATATGTTTCTCCCGCCCTGATGTGAGGCGCCAATTGCATCGCGCTGCTCACCAGAACCGGCACCATACCAAACGAGCGGATTCGATCGCCAAACCTGCCCTGAAGCTCCGGGTTGATCACCGCAAGAATACGAATCTGTTCGGCTCTCTTTGACACAATGCGCCTCACACTCTGTTGAGCAGAATGACAGCATCGCGGCGGAGTGGAGAGTGTGCAACTGTTAGATAACCGTAAGGAGGAGACGACAGATGTCGGCGACGGATAATATGAAGAGCAGACTTGGATTTCCCTGTGTGGTATCGATTATCTCTATTCCTGGCAGCCAGGAACGGGATCGAGGGCATTTGCGCGTTCCACAAAATCTGCAAGACCGCCAAGGATGCTCGGGCAGGAGCTCTCAAATATGAGTAGACCCATAGCAGGCAAACTCCCCGATGCCGCTGTTCGCCAGGAACTTGAGCGAGTACTGGAGAGCCCCGTCTTTTTGCAGTCCGAGCGCCTCTGCCGTTTTCTGCGATTTGCAGTGGAACGCGCACTGGAAGGCCAGGAAGAATCGCTCAAGGAATATGTAATCGGAACCGAAGTTTACGACCGCAGGCCGCCTTATCATCCCAGCCAGGATTCCATTGTGCGGACGGAGGCGCGCAGGCTTCGATCCAAGCTCAAGGAGTATTACGAATCAGAGGGAAAGGACGATCCGATCTATATCTTCTTTCGTCCGGGCAGCTATGCGCCCGTGTTCCGGATGAAAGACTCGGGCACCAGCTATCAGGTAACGCCCGGCAATCCACAGGACGATCTCTATGTGGAAGGAGTGGGAGTGTCGGTCGCCGTAATCCCATTCGTCGACATTTCCGGTCAGCCGCTATCGAGTCGCTGCGCGCTCGGCGTCACGGACGAGTTGATTCATGAGATCGCGCAGAGCGATGGTTGCAGGGTGCTGTCTGCCCATTCCGTCGCTCATGCAGACTCTCAGTCCCTCGACATTCCCAGCCTCGCGCGCAACCTCGGAGTACAGGTTGTTTTTGAAGGGACCGTTCGGGAAATAGGAAATCGAATACGGGTGGCGGCGAGGGTTATCAGCGCAGACGGCTTTCAATTATGGTCGCAGCGGCTCGATGCAGAGGCCGATTCCTCTAATCTGCTTGTCCTTCAGGAACAGTTTGCCTCCGCTCTTGTGAGCAGGGTCCGGCCGCAGTTGTCCTTTGTTCGCACCGCCGATGCCTCTGTCAGCCAGACTCTGCTCGCCGCTTATCCTGCGGTTCTGAAAGGAGAATCGCTCCTGGAAGACGGCACCATCGCCGACATTCAGGAGGCTTTGATCAGATTTCGCGAGGTCGAACAGGCTACACCCGGCTATCCACGAGTGTTCTGCGGAATCTCGCGGTGCCATGCATGGATGGCGCTCCACGGAGCAAGGAATTCTCGCGAGCACGTATCGCAGGCGCGAATTTCGGCCGAGATGGCGATAAAACTCGATCCGCAGATGACGGAATCGCTGATTGCGATGGGAACCGTTCATGGTCTCGAATGGCAGTGGGAAGAAGCGCAAGAGAACTGCCTGAAAGCAGCCGAGCAGCGATCTCATGCTGCGGGGAATCGGCAATTCGCGGTTTTGTCGACCCAACTGGGTCGCTTCGATCAGGCTGGTCTGCACCTGGAAAGAGCTCAGCGTATCGATCCTTTCTCATATCAGCAGAAGACAGCCTGGGCAAGTTTCTTCTATCTCAGCCGGCGCTTCGAGGAGGCGTTGCAATATTTCACGGAGCCGTTGCGTTATGGTCCGCTACCGCGCGATGCACGGCTTTATCTCGCATTGATCCATGCCGAACTCGGCAGGCACGACGCTGCAAGACAGATCGCAAAGGAACTCCAGATTTCCGTGGGAGCCGATTTGCCGTCGCTCGGCTGGATTGCAGAAGTTTATGCACGCTGCGAAGATCGTGCGGCGGCAGAAGCCATCGTTGAGAAGTTCGATCTTCTTTCGGACGGCGCTGATTTGAGCCGGTATCGTCAGGCACGCCTGGCGATGGCGCTTGGCATCAAGGATCTCGCCCTCGCGCTGCTGAATTCCTCGTACACGGAAGAGGAACCCGAACTTCCCTACGTTGCCGTCGAACAAATCTTTGATCCGATTCGTCAGGTTCCACAATTCGCAGATCTGATACGAAAGGTCCATTCCGCTGGCGCCGAATGATGCTGGTTGAAGCCGCGTGACACAATCATCATGCACAGTAGACGCTGTTGCACGATGAGGATTTCGCAGGGCTGATCGCACACATGCGCTGCGGGGAGCAGGTCACGAATGAGCGGAATGGCAGAATTTCGGCGATACGGGCTGGCACTCCTCTCCTGCTGCGCAGCACTCGCGTTATCGCTGGTGCTCGGCGAGCCACTTGTCTGGTTCACGCTCGCCGTGCTGGCCAGCACCTTATATGGCGGGATTGGAGCCGGGATTGGAGCCGGGATTGGAGCCGGGATCGGAGCCGGGATCGGAGCCTTCGCGGCCTCCGTCTGCGCACTCGCATTTCTTGTCCCGATGCCACACATTCTCGTTTTTGTCGCAGCGGCTTTAGTTGTCGTTGTACTTGTCGAGGCGAAGCAGCGGGCAGAGGCGAGAGCGCGAAAAACTGAAGAGTTGTTCAATACCCGTCTGACCGTTGACAGCATTCCCGGCATGGTCGGCACATTGACGCCTGACGGTCAACCCGAATTCCAGAACACAAGGCTTCTGGAGTATCTCGGGAGAACAAGCGAGCAGATGAAGGACTGGCCAGCGATCATACATCCGATGGATAGCGATCGGGTCGTGCAGGCATGGCTCCAATCCACGGCAACCGCGGCACCCCTGGATGTCGAGCATCGCGGCATCGTGGCAGACGGCAGCTACCGCTGGTTCTCGAACCGGGGCCTACCGATGCTCGATAGAAGTGGAAAGATTCTGCGTTGGTTTCACCTTGTCACCGACGTTGACGACCGCAAGCGAGCCGAAGAGGCATTGCGCGCCAGCGAGCTGAATCTTCGTTTGATCGTTGAGTGCATCCCGGGTATAGTCCTTACCCTGACCGCCGCAGG
The DNA here is from genome assembly GCA_015655195.1 of Terriglobales bacterium. Taxonomy (GTDB): domain Bacteria; phylum Acidobacteriota; class Terriglobia; order Terriglobales; family Acidobacteriaceae; genus Telmatobacter. The sequence goes on along the minus strand of JAATFM010000301.1, from coordinate 12,477 downwards.
AACACTGGAGTTCGCAAATGGGCAGGCGTTGGCATTCTTTGGAAAAAGCCTGGAAGAGCTGAAGGAGTGGCTCCAATATGTTCACCCCGAAGACCATGCGCGTGTCGCTGCCCTTTATCGAAGCGCGATTGACACAGGCCGGAATCTTGATTTCGAGTGTCGGATGGTCCGTGCAGACAGTGTAAACCGGTGGCTGCACTGCCGCGGCCTTCCCTACACCGCCGCGGATGGCGAACGAACGCGGTGGTACCTGCTTTTGACGGACATCGACGAACGCAAGCGGGCTGAGGATTCCCTGCGTGCAAGTGAGAATGATCTTGCATTAATCATCGAAACCATACCGGGTCTGGTATGGTGCGCGTCTCCTGACGGCAGCATTACCTATGTCAATCGACGCATACTGACGCACATGGGAACTACTCTTGAGGCGGTAAAGAATGGCGGCTGGGCCGACTTTCTTCACCCTGAGGATCGGGATCGCGTGGTCGAGGCGTGGTTACACTCTGTTGCAACCGGCGAATCCTACGGCGTGCAAGCGCGTTTTCGCAAGTCCAGCGGCGATTACGTATGGTTTCAGACCCTCAGTCAATTAGGGTGCGACGACGAAGGGCATCGAACGCGTTGGTTTGGGCTACTAGTAGACATCAACGACATGAAGCTGGTCGAAGAGGTATTGCGAAACACACAGAGCAAGCTGGCTCGCGCGACGCAGGTCGCAACAGGAAGCGAGCTATCCGCTTCGATCGCACATGAAATGAATCAGCCGCTAGCAGCGGTTGTCGCCAACGGCCATGCCTGCCTGCGCTGGCTCTCGGCGCAACCGCCGAACATTGCCAAGGCCCTTGAGTCTGCCGATCGGATCATACGTGATGCCAAGGGAGCCGGCGAGGTGGCGAGCCGCATCCGCGCGCTTTTCAAACGCGCAGCTCCCGCAAAAGTCGTTCTCGATCTGAACGACGCCGTTGGCGAAGTGGTTCGCCTCCTGCAAGCTGAAATCACTAAGAAGCACATCCAGATGGAGCTGGAATTGACGGAGGGTCTGTCGGCCGTTACCGCAGACCGGATACAGCTCCAGCAGCTTCTCTTCAATTTATTGCAGAACGGAATCGAGGCGATCGATCAGGCTGGAGATCAGGTTGGACGAAGTCCCGGCCACCTCTCAGTTCGCACCCGGCGAGACGGCTCCTCCGCGATCGTGGTCGAGATTGCCGACTCTGGGATCGGCCTGGCAAACCCCTCCCAGATATTCGATGCCTTCTTCACTACCAAGGAGAATGGCATGGGAATGGGCCTGGCAATTTGCCGTTCCATTGTTGAATCTCATGGCGGTCGCCTATGGGCGGAATCCAACAGTGGGCCCGAAGCTAGTGGTTCTGGCACGACTTTCTTCTTTACCCTTCCAATAGACACGGAGGTGGCGCCATGAACTGCGACACGGGCATTGTGTTCGTTGTGGATGACGACAGCCGCGTGCGCGAGGCGTTGTTCAGCCTCGTTTCCTCGGTCGGTTTACAGGTGGCCACGTTCGGTTCGGCATCAGAGTTCCTCCAGGCGGAAAAGCCCGACTGCCCCGGATGCCTGGTGCTGGACCTCAGACTTCCAGACATCGACGGTCTCCAGCTTCAGCAGGAGTTAGCGACCGGAAACGCACCGCCGATCATCTTCATTACGGGGCACGGAGATGTCCCCGCTTCAGTACGCGCGATGAAAGCGGGAGCCATCGAGTTCTTGCCAAAGCCGTTCGGCGAGCAGGAGTTGCTGACGGCGATTGAAGCTGGAATCTCTCTGGACCGAAGCGCACGGCAGAAGAGGCTGGAACTCGCCCAGTTAAGGGAACACTACAACCTTCTGACTCCTCGCGAACGGGAAGTTCTCCCCTTCGTGGTCGCGGGTTTCCTGAACAAGCAGACCGCCTACGATCTCGGAACCAGCGAAATCACAATCGGTGTTCATCGAGGCCAGGTAATGCGAAAGATGAAAGCGAGATCGCTGGCCGAGCTCGTCAGAATGGCCGACAAGCTGGGTATCGCTCGTGTCCCGGAGCCGTCTGAATAAACCTATAATTGCGGCCCCTCTTCCTTCCTACTACCCTGACTTCAGTTGGCAAACTCTCATCGAGAGTAGGGACCATGAAGCACCTCGTTGTAGGAGTGGACGACGATTTTCGAGTTCGCGAGGCGATCGTCAGTTTGCTGGAATCGGCCGATTATGCCTCGCTGGTATTTTCTTCTGCGCAGGAGGTTCTCGATTCGGGAGCGCTGGCAGGTGCCAGTTGTCTAATCACCGATCTGCGAATGCCGGAAATCGATGGCGTTGAATTGCAACGTCGCGTGCGGCTCTTCCGGCAGGACTTGCCCATCATCTTCATATCCGCGCACGGCGATGCGGCGATGCGGACGCAGGCACTCGCCGAAGGCGCGGTTGAGTTTTTGCCCAAGCCTTTCGATGTCACGGAACTGCTGGAAACCATCGCACGCGTTCTAGGGCGGTCCGCAGATAGGAAGTGCTGAAAGGCTCAACGAACGAACCATAAGGACTTCCCATACCGTGCTTTCGTAGGAAGAACCGGATCGTTATGGCTTGCACATGAGGCTGATATGACCGACACAGTAGCATTACACGAGATCGCTGAGAGCACCTGGGGGGGCGGCATGCAGGTCAATACCGCATTACCACCGGGTTTTGCGAGCCATTCTGCTCCAAACATGCTTCCGCATAACCTCGGTGCAGGGCAAATGGCCGTTCGCAGCACCGCGATTGATACATCGGGCATTATCGCGCCCACCGAGTCCGCCATTTATCTACAACTCACCCGAGTCCTCCAAAGCACCATATTCGCCCAATCTGAGCGAATAAGCCGGTTCTTGCGGTTTATCGTTGAACAAACTGTCGGAGGCAATCAGAGCTATCTCAAAGAATATGTAATTGGTTCCGAGGTCTACGAGCGCAAACCACCGTACCATCCCAGCCAGGACTCCATTGTTAGAACCGAAGCGCGGCGTCTGAGGGGCAAGTTGAAGGAGTATTACGAAAAAGAAGGCAGAAATGACTCCATCTATATCTATCTGCGCCCAGGTAGCTACGTGCCGGTCTTTCACTATAAAACAACATTCGCCAGCGCTCAGCCGGCACAATATGACATAAAGCCGCTTCTGGCAGCAAGGTCCCCGCAGATTGCAATTGCGATTCTGCCGTTTCGCGACCTTTCCGGCAGTCCGCTCTCTCTTGCGTATGCGCGCGCCATCCCCGATGAACTCGCTTTTCTATTGATGCGCGCGGAGACCTGGAGGGTGATCTCGCCGGTCGCGATGGCGCACCTCAGCACCCAGGAACAGGAGATAGCAGTTGCAATGGAGAAGGCGGGAGCACATCTGGCCTTTGAGGGAAGCGTCCGGGAGGAAGGAAATAAGATTCGGGTCACTGCCAGAATCATCGACGCTTACGGATTCCAGTTGTGGGTCAAGCGGCTTGACGCCGCAGCCCTCCCGAATAGCGCTTTTAATAATCAAGAAGAAATTGCGGGCGCGCTATGTACCGGACTCGAAAGCCTGTTTGACGCTTTCCAGACTGCAAACATTGCCTTCAAGATTGACCGTTAGCAATATCGCGCCGATGGATTTTGCGCTGCGCAGGTAAGTCGCCTTGCCGTTCCAATTCGCCCAACTGCATGCCTCTGGTCTCGGGCTACCACCACGACCTACAGGAACAGGATGGCGGCGAATACCAGGAACACGGCGTTCGGCGTGGTGCGTTGCAGTCCCGAAAACTAAAGAATCACCAATGCGCTGGGCGGCCAGTCTACCCGATTCATCGAGGATGCGGCGCACCAGCAGAAGCCGTTTTTCTTTACGCCGCATTTACCGCCAGGCATTGGCCTCTGATGGCGCCCGAATCGACAATCGAGAAGTCTCCTGCCGGTCTTTCGCAGGCAATCGCTTGCGGAACGATCTCTCTTCCGGGAGCACGAGGGCAACTGCGCTGTTCGCGCCGGAAAATGGAAGCTGGTCTCTCGCTTCCCGGATGCCCGAGAGCTGTATGACATGGGGAACGACCGCAAGGAGATGCACGATCTTTCCGGCGAGCATCCGGAGTTGGTAAGGCAGATGCATGGGGATTACAGAGCGTGGGTGCATCAGGTTGACGTGCAGACGTGGCCGATGCCGCAGACGCCGTGTGGAAGCGACCGGGATGGTGCAATGCCCTCGCCGAATTATCTGCTCAAGAACCTCCCCTGAACGGAAGAAGCAACCAAGCGGTCTATTCTTTGCCATCCCACTCGCTGCATCCGGGGCAGCGAGCGGTTGGATAGGATAGAGCTTGTGTTCGTTGCGGAAAAATGGGGGGGGAGAAAAACGGATGGACGAAATAATCAAGCAGCGCATGAGCCCGGACAGGCGAATGTTCTTAAAGTCATCGGGCCTGGCCGTTATCGCGTCGGCTCTTCCGGCAGGCGCGGAGTCGGCTTCTTCGGCAGTCACTACGGATGTTACGGCGAAAAAAGGAAGAACGCAGGCGTCTTCCTCCCGCCCCGTGGACCTGGTAAATATTCTGCAGGGAACGGATTCCAGCGGCTACTTTTCGCGCGGAAATACGCTTCCCATCGCCGCTCTGCCCTTCGGGATGGCGCATTGGACGCTGCAATCACGCAGCAGCAATCCGTGGTTCTTTCAGCCCGATGACAGAAGAATCCAGGGATTTCGTTGCACGCACCAGTTGAGCCCGTGGCTCTCCGATTACGGCCAAGCGGTCTTTCTTCCGTTCAGCGGCCAGCCGAATCCGGAGCGCGATGCGCGGGCGGCTTCCTGGCGGCCGGAGCGCGCGAAGCTGCATCCTTACTCGATGCGATTTTCCCTGGCGCGGTATCAGGCAGATGTGGAGCTGATTCCTACCGAGCGCTGTGCGCTGATTACCGCGCAGTTCGAGAGCAAGGAGCCGCGTGGGTTTCTATTTGAAGTGCCGGGGAAATCCGGCACGATCAAGCCGGATGCAGGCTCCCGCACTATTGTCTTCGAGTCGAAGGCGAACTCCGGCGGCGTGCCTGAAAACTTTTCCACGTGGTATGTGATTCGTTTTGCGGAGCCGTGGGAGAGTTTTGAGGTACACGAAACCCACGACAGCAGAATCGGCATTCTCCGCTTTTCCGCAAAGCCGAATGCAGTTCTCGAAGCGCGAATTGCGACGTCTTTTATCTCATCCGAGCAGGCCGAGAAAAATCTCACGCTGGAATTGGGTTCGACGTCGGTGGAGCAACTGAGAAGCGCCGCGGCCGACACCTGGGACCAGCATCTTCGCCGCATCGAAGTCGAGGGCGGGACAGAGGAGCAGCGCAAAATCTTCTATTCCTGCTTGTATCGTGCGCTGCTCTTTCCGCGCATCTGGCACGAGCGCGACGAAGCGGGCGGTCTTCACCACTTTAGCCCTTACAACGGCAAGGTGGAAGCCGGGCCGATGTATGCGGATCATGGCTACTGGGACGTGTACCGCGCCTGGTATCCGCTCATGTCGATTGTCTTTCCCGAGCGGCTTGCGGAAATTCTTCAATCCTGGATCAACGCGTATCGCGAGGGCGGATGGCTGCCGCAATTTCCTTGTCCGGGGTATCGGGCGTGCATGACCGGCAGCCTGATTGATTCCGTCTTTGGAGATGCGGCTGCGAAGGGAATCGGCGGCTTTGATCTGGCTGCGGCGTATGAGGGCCTGAAGAAACATGCGACTCACGCGGGAAATCCAGATGCGGGATATGGCCGGCGCGGCATCGAGGATTATCTGCAATACAGTTATGCGCCGGCTGATCGAGTGGATCAATCAGTGGCGGAGACCACAGATGCGGCGTATGGAGATTTCTGCATTGCCCAGGTAGCAAAGGCGCTGGGCAGAAACGATGATGCCGCGATGTTCTTGAAGCGGTCGGAAAACTGGCGTAATGTGTTCGATCCCGCCACGAAGTTTCTGCGCGGCAAAAAAGCGGATGGAAGCTGGCTGGAACCGTTTGATCCGTTTACATGGGGAAGCCCGTATGTAGAAGGCTCCGCATGGCAACATCGGTGGGATGTTCCGCATCAGCTACCGGCCCTGATTGACGCAATGGGAGGCAAGACGGCCGCAGCGGCGGCTCTCGAAGAGATGCTGTCTCTTCCTCCGCGCTTTAATGTGGGTGTGTATGGCAGCGAGATTCACGAGATGTCGGAGATGGCTGCTGTCGATTTCGGGCAGTACGCTCACAGCAACCAGCCGGTACATCATCTGCTGTATATCTTTGCCGCCGCCGGGCGCAGGGATCGGACACAGTACTGGGTGCGCCGTGTGATGAAGGATCTGTACACGCTGGAAACCTTTGCGGGAGATGAGGACACTGGCTCGATGGCGGCGTGGTTTATCTTCAGCGCCATGGGATTCTATCCGGTGTGCCCCGGCATTCCTGAATACACGCTGGGCAGCCCGCTTTTCGACAAAGTCACTCTGCGCTTGCCAGAAGGCAGGCAGACAATCATTGAAGCTCGCGGCCAGAGCGACGATGCGGTCTACGTGTCGCAGCTAACAGTCAACGGGGCTGCGCATCGTGACGCTACGATCCGGCATGAAGAGATAGCCCGCGGCGCGCAACTGACATTCTCCATGCGGAACACTCCACAGGCATAGATGCCTCGCAGTAATTGGACAAGGAGCATATATGAAACATTTCTATTTTCGGCCGGGAAAGTATTCCGGTCTGCTGTTTCTTCCGGTTCTTCTCATTGCGAGCTGCTTCGGGCAGCAGCGCCCGCCGGCTGTTCCGCTCATCGTGCACGATCCTTACTTCAGCATCTGGTCAATGGGGGATCGGCTCACGGATGGACCAACGCGGCATTGGACCGGGGCTGAGCAGCCTTTGGCGGGTATCGTTCGCATCGATGGCAAGCCGTATCGCTACATGGGCGATGCTCCACGGGAAGTTCCGGCCATGGAGCAGGCTTCGCTCGCCGTGACAGCAACGCACACTCTCTATGAGTTCTCGGCTGCCGGTGTGCGCCTGCAAGTGGCATTCTTCACGCCAGCCTTTCCGCAGCAGCTTGATGTTCTCTCCCGCCCGGTTACTTACCTCACGTGGACTGTGGCGAGCACGGATGGAAAGAATCATCAGGTTGATCTGCTGCTCGATGTCGACCCGCGTATCGCCGTCGATAGCGACAACCAGGCCGTTACCTGGGGACGGTCAAAGGCAGGCGGCCTTACGGTTCTCAGCGTCGGCTCGCGCGATCAGCAGGTGCTGAATCGATCCGGTGACAATCTGCGAATTGACTGGGGCTATTTCCATCTGGCGGTTCCCGATGGTGAAGCGGGAACGACCGCGGCGGAAACAGGCATTGTCCGCAGCTTTCCCGATTCGGGCACACTGCCTTCTTCCGACTCAATGGAGCTGCCGCAGACGCCGAGGGATGGCGCCGCACATCTGGCCGTATCGTTTCATTTGCAGTGCGCAGCCAATCACCCGGAAAAACGGCATGTGCTGCTGGCGTATACGCAGCAGTATGCCATCGAGTATCTGGAACGAAAGCTCAAACCCTATTGGCAGCGCAATGGAGAAAGTGTCTCGTCGATGCTCTCTCAGGCTGAGGCCGATTACGAGAGCCTGGAAGCTCGCGGTGTGCAGTACGACAAAGATCTGACAGAAGATTTGACGCGCGTTGGTGGCCCCGACTATGCCCAGTTGGCGGTCCTCGCCTATAGGCAGACCTTCGCGGCACATGGGCTGGTGGCCGGTGTGGATGGCTCGCCGATGCTATTTGCCAAGGAGAACTTCTCAAACGGAGACATTGCTACCGTCGATGTGCTGTACCCTTCGGCTCCGTTCTTCCTGCTGTTCAATCCGGCTCTGCTTGAAGGGCAGATTCGTCCGGTGCTGGAATATGCGGCTTTGCCGCGATGGAAGTTCCCTTTCGCGCCGCATGACCTTGGCCGTTATCCGCTGGCCAACGGCCAGGAGTACGGCGGAGGAGAGCGAACGGAAGAGAACCAGATGCCGATCGAGGAGAGCGGCAACCTGCTGATTCTGGGAGCGGCGCTCGGTCAGGCGCAGGGCGACTGGCATGTAGCGCGTGAGTTCTGGCCACAGTTCACCAAATGGGCGGAGTATGTACGCGCTCGCGGGCTCGATCCGGAGAACCAGCTCTGCACGGATGATTTTGCAGGACACCTGGCGCACAATGCCAATCTCTCCATCAAGGCAATCGAGGGGCTGGGAGCGTACGCGCTGATGGCGCAAGCACTGGGCCATGCCGATGTTGCGCGCGACTACATGGCTGCGGCCAAAGAAATGGCGGCAAAGTGGGAAACGATGGATCAGGAGAGCGATCACTACCGGCTCGCCTTCGACCGGAATGGTTCCTGGAGCCAGAAATACAACCTGGTATGGGATCGTCTGCTCGGTCTGCATCTGTTTAACCCGCGCGTGCTCGATACAGAGCTAGCGTTTTATCAGCGCCACCTGAATGCTTACGGCGTGCCACTGGACAGCCGCGCGGATTACACCAAGCTGGATTGGGAGTTGTGGACTGCATCGCTGGCTTCGACTCCGGAGCAGTTTGAGGCGTTCCTCCGTCCGATTGCAAAGTGGATCAATGAGACTCCCTCGCGCGTTCCGCTCACGGACTGGTATGACACAAAAACAGGAAAACAGATTGGTTTCCAGGCAAGGTCGGTCGTAGGAGGCGTCTATATCAAGGCACTCAGCGACGAGGCATTCGCGAAGAAATGGCGCGGTCTTGCAGCGCAGAAGCCCTGACAGGAAATCGAATCGAAGTCAGAGTCGGCAGAAGCTTTGTCAGTTTCCGCCAATTGCTGTTGATGCCCATATGGCAACGGCCCGCGCCGGATGCCGCGCCTCCCTCAATGAGCGCCACGGAAAAGTAACTTCAGAGGAAATCGGAATTGCATACAAGAATGGACCGAAAACTGGGAATTGGCCGGCTGGCGTTGGGAATCCTCCTGCTCTCTATCGTGACTCTACCCAGCTTGTGGGCGTCGAGCGATGCGGCTGCCAAAAAGCAGCGCGCGACCCAGGCTGTTCGCACGCTTCAGAGCTGGTATGACAGCGATACGGGGCTCTACCACACAACGGGCTGGTGGAACTCGGCGAATGCCATCACGACGCTGGCGGATTACTCCCGAATCGCTGGATCGCACAAATACAAGCCCGTGTTTCGCAATACTTTGTCGGCCGCGCAGAAGAAGTTCCCCGGCTTTATCAACGAATTTTACGACGACGAAGGCTGGTGGGCACTGGCATGGATCGATGTCTACGACCTTACCCATGACGAGCAGTATCTCGGCATGGCCCAGTCGATCTTTCAGGATATGGCGGGCGGCTGGGATACGACGTGTTCAGGCGGAATCTGGTGGAGCAAGAAGCGGAAGTACAAGAACGCGATTGCCAATGAGCTGTTTCTCTCAGTGGCGGCGCATCTGGCCAGCCGGGCAAAGAACAGCGACGAGCGAGCGCGTTATTCCGATTGGGCGCAAAAGGAGTGGGCGTGGTTCCACGGCTCGGGCATGATAAACGCCGAGCACTTGATTAACGATGGCCTGGATGCAAGCTGCGCGAACAATCATCGCACGACATGGAGTTACAACCAGGGAGTGATTCTCGGCGCACTCGCGGAGATGTATAGCGCAAACCACGACCAGCAGCTTCTTGCCGACGCACAGACAATCGCGTCAGCGACTCTTTCCAGTCCTCTGGTGGATGCGAACGGAATCCTGCATGATCCCTGCGAGCCGAAGTGCGGCGAAGATGCCCCCCAGTTCAAGGGAATCTTCATGCGAAATCTGCGCGCCCTCGATGAAGTCTCGCCGTCGCCCCAATACGAGCAATTTATCAATGCGAATGCCGATAGTATCTGGAGCGGCTCGCACCCTCCGGACTACCATCTCGGCCTCATCTGGGCATCGCCCTTCGGCAGCGCCGATGCAAGCACACATAGCTCCGCAACCGATGTTCTTGTGGCGGCTTTGCAAATCTCAAAACGACGTACACCTGCGTCGGGAAAGTCTCGATAACTATTGCGTGGATGCGCGAGAATGTTACGGGAGGCCGGGATGACGAATCGGAGTCGCTGTTCTATGGAGCCGGGAAATGAGCAGGGACGAAGCGGCTCAAGCCGGAGAGGATTCCTGCGGCAATTAGGACTGGTGGGCCTGGGCGCAGCGCTGCCATCCCGATCGCTGCCGGGATTCGCCGAAGAGATGGCGCCGGCCGCTCTGACTACGAGCGCGGTCAGGAATCGCGCACCGCTGGCGCGCAACGCTTTTTACCCATTGCCGCTCGGCGCAATCACTCCTTCCGGATGGCTGCGCAATCAGCTACGGATTCAGGCGAATGGCCTGGGAGGACATCTGGACGAAACCTGGCCTGATGTTGGCCCCAACAGTGGATGGCTTGGCGGCTCGGGAGAATCCTGGGAGCGTGGTCCCTATTTTCTGGATGGCCTGGTGCCGCTCGCATATCTGCTGGACGACTCCGGCTTAAAGGCCAAGGCTCAGAAATACATTGAGTGGACCTTGAGCAGCCAAACTGCGGACGGTATGTTTGGCCCCCGCTCGAATGATGACTGGTGGCCGCGCATGGTAATGCTCAAGGTTCTGACCCAGTATCAAGAGGCTACCGCGGACCCGCGAGTCATTCCGCTGATGCAGAGTTATTTCAATTACCAGAGAAAAGAGCTTTCCGCCCGCCCATTATCCAGTTGGGGAAAATTCCGCTGGCAGGACGAAGTATTGAGCGTGCTCTGGCTTTACAACCGCACCGGAGATGCCAGCCTGTTGGAGCTGGCACGGCTGCTGCACGCGCAGGGACACGACTGGATAGCGCAGTTCGCAGACTTCCAACTCCGCGAACCAGTGACGGCAGAACGAATCAAAGCGGCGGAGACGGCCGGGCTGAAAGAGTTTGCCTTGTCGGCCCATGGCGTGAATATCGGACAGGCAATCAAAGCAGGGCCGGTGTGGTCGCTGCTCTCCGGCTCTAAAGCAGACAGAGCGGCGGTTCTCCAGATGATCGCGGAACTCGACAAATTCCACGGTCTGCCGAATGGGATGTTTTCCTGCGACGAACATCTGGCTGGACCCAATCCATCGCAAGGCTCGGAGCTATGCACGGTTGTGGAGTATATGTTCACCCTTGAGCAATCGCTGGCAATTCTCGGAGCGCCTGCGTTGGGAGATCGTCTGGAGAGGCTTGCTTTCAATGCGCTTCCTGGGGCCATGACAGACGACATGTGGGCGCATCAGTACAATCAGGAGCCCAATCAAGTAGAGTGCAGCCTGCACCATAAGCCATGGACCACCGACGGGCCCGAGTCGAATCTGTTTGGTCTGGAGCCGAACTTCGGCTGCTGCACAGCGAATTTCCACCAAGGGTGGCCCAAGTTTGCAGCAAGCCTCTTCATGCTTTCCGATGATGATGGCATCGCAGCCGTTGCGTACGCTCCCTGCGAGGTGAACACACTGCTTCGTGGCCGGCATGTGCGCGTGCTGGAGGAGACCAGCTATCCCTTCCGAGGCACAGTGGAGATTACTGTTCATCCGGAATCTCCACTGGAGTTTCCTCTACTGCTGCGCATCCCGTCCTGGGCCGATGGAACGAGCATCCGGGTCAACCGCCAGATGCAGCCGCCGCCTGCCGCGCAGAGCTTTGCACGTATCGAGCGGACATGGAAGCCAGGTGATCGTGTCGAAATTGAATTCCCTCTTGCCGTGCGTTCCTCGCGCTGGTTCCATGATTCGGTCGCTATCGAGCGTGGGCCTCTGGTTTTCTCATATGGAATCGGAGAGGACTGGCTGAAGCTTCGCGACCGCGGCATGACGGCCGACTGGCAAGTGTATCCAACCACACAGTGGAACTATGCACTGGTACTCGATCCCGAATTACCGTCACTCGGAATCACCGCTCAGGAACGCGAGATCGGGAATCATCCTTTTGGCGCAGCAGACAAGACTCCGGTGCAGTTGCTGGCTCGCGCGCGAAAGCTGCCCGTCTGGCGGGCTCAGGACGGAGTTGCTGACCCTGTTCCGCAGAGTCCGGTAAGCATCGACACACCGGACGAGACGATTTCCCTTATTCCTTATGCAGCCGCCAAGCTGCGAATCACTGCATTCCCGCAGTTAGGCAAAGCGGATCACGCCAAGCCTGGATCGTCTTCCTGACTGGAAGCCGATCCAGGCTGAATCGAAGCAGGATGCCGACACAGGTTGTTATGCGCGGCTAAGCCGTATTTATGCCTGCACACTGAAATCGTGCAGCAGAGCAGGCCGCTCGCGGCGAAGTTTCAGTAACAGCTCCCCGAAGAGTCCATTCGCCCCGGAGAACCACGGCCTTGTGTACCTGGCCGGGTTGTCCTTCTGAAATGCCTCGTGCATATAGCTGGTGCCGGCTGTTGTGGCGCAAAGAGTTTGCAGGCAGCGCGTAATCTCCGCGTCAGAATTGCTTGTAAGCGCCCGCAT
>JAATFM010000267.1 GCA_015655195.1 Terriglobales bacterium | reverse complement strand
CCCGTCATTCCGTCGAACTACAACTCCATCCGCGGCTTCACTACGGGCGAGCAGTTTTACTGGGTCATCAGCCGCAGCATGGATGCGGTCATCGGCTCCGAGTATTACTCCAAGCGCGGCTTCGCGCCCAACGGCGACTTTCGCTACAAAGGCCCCGGCTACGATCACATCACCGCGCACTGGAATGCGCTGCTTGACCGCGGCTTCGACCAGGTCGTCAACGGCCAGACCGTCCACATCGATCAGGGCGGCGCTGACATCGTGGCCGTGGGCAGCAAAAACCTTTCCGCCGAAACCCGCATCGCCGGCAACGCCGAATTTCTATCGAGCTACGACTACCGGCTCGTCTTCAACGATAACTTCTGGCTCGCCGTCGCCTCGCAGGTCAAGAGCGACATCGCCATCACCAACACGCACAATGGCTTTGTGCCCTCGCTTGAGTTCTACCGCATCCAGAACTTCGCCAGTTCCACCAACGGCGACGAGGCGCGCATCCTGAAGCTGCCCAGCCTGCGCTACGACATCCTCGACCGCCCGCTCGGCACATCGCTTGGACCGGCCAGCCTCTACTGGGGCCTCGGCTCTTCGGTCGCGCATCTGGGCCGCTCCGAGCCCGGCCTGCATGTGCACAATGAAGGCCGCGTCGATTTCTATCCGCACATCTCCCTGCCCATCGTCGCCGGCGGCTGGAGCATCGTTCCCGAAGCCGCATTCCGCGAGACCTATTACACCGGTAGCCAGACCCCCGACTTCAGTGGGATCAATGGCGGCATTCCCTCCGTGAGCCACGATCCCATCAACCGCACGGAAGCTGAAGCCTCTATCGACATCCGCCCGCCGGTCCTCGTGCGCGACTTCCAGCTCGGCCACTCCGGCCGCGTTCTGCGCCACGTCATCGAGCCGGAGCTGCTCTACCACTTCGCCGGCGGCATCGGCCAGAAGGAACAGAACGTCCTGCCCTTCGACACCACCGACATTGCCGCCAATGACAACGAGCTCGGCTTCTCGCTCATGCAACGCTTCTACGTGCGGCCCGCGCACACCGCACCATGCAAGGACGAAGAAGCCGCGCAGAACGCGCAGGACAATTCTCAAAACGGCAATGCGCGAAGCAATGCTCCGCTAGATCCAGACAGTGACGAAGAATCCGCCTGCGAGCAGCAGCACCCGCGCGAGTGGGCGAGCTGGCAGCTCGCGCAGCGGTTTTACCTTGACCCGGATTTCGGCGGCGCGCCCATCTCCGACCGGCGCAACATTCTCGACTCCACGCTCGACCTCACCGGCATCGCCTTCCTGACCGGCTCGCGCTCGCTCTCCCCGCTCATCTCGCGCATGAGGTTCGAAGCCGTGCCGAATCTTCGCATCGAGTGGGACATGGATTACGATCCCCAGGCCGGCCGCATCAGCGCCGACAACGTCTACGCCGGCTATCATCGCGGCATCACGACTGTCGGCCTCGGCCACTCACTGCTGAATGCCGCCGATGAAGCCGGCGCCACCGCTTCGCTCGTCCAGAGCCAGCAGCTCAATCCATTTCTTGAAATCGGAAAGCAGAACCGCACCGGCTTCAATCTCGCTGCCAACGGCGGCTACGATTACGTGCACACCACGCTCGAATACGCCGGCGTGCTCGGCGTCTACAACTGGAACTGCTGCGGCGTCTCATTCGGCTACCGACGCTTCGATCTCGGCCCCATCCGCGGCAACGACACGCAGTATCTCTACAGCTTCACCTTCGCGAACTTCGGTTCCGTCGGCGACGTGCGCCGCTCGACCACCATCTTCCGCGACCCCACACTGCCACCGGCATACTGAGTCCGCATTCTCGCTCCCGCAACCAAGTTCCGTGCCCCATCCTTGCGACTTGTTTCTGTCGCAAGAGTGGGACAGCACTGCGCACTTATTCCAGAAACGAAGCCACCACCGCCAACGCCGCAATCGAAGCCGTCTCCGCACGCAGAATCCGCGGCCCCAGCGAGGCCGCTCTCCATCCATTCGCGTCGAAGAGCGCTTCTTCCTCCGGCGCCCATCCGCCCTCCGGCCCGAAAGCCATCTCGATCTGCGGCATCTCGCCGCCCGAGGCACGCATTGCCTCTTCCACCACAGCGCGCAGCGTCACGCCGCGTTCCTGCTCGGCCAGCACGATGCGCGTGACTGGAGTGGAATCTGAAACAGAGCCCTGCTCCGCCGCCTTCACGCGTCCGGCAAGCGAAACCGGATCGTAAATCTCCGGCACATCCGCGCGTCGCGACTGCTGCGCCGCCTCATGCGCAATGCGCCGCCACCGTTCCACGCGTTTCGCCGCCGCCGCCGCCAGATGCTTCTCCGTGCGGCGCGCAATCACCGGCGCAATCGCTCGCACACCCAGCTCCGTCGCTTTCTCGATGCCCCACTCCATGTGGTCGAACTTGAAAACCGAAACCACCAGTGTGATCGGCAGCGCCGGATCGGTCTCCAGCGCCGCAAGCAGATTGAAGCGCACTTCCTCGGGACTCACCGAAGCAATCTCGGCGCGATAGACAAAGCCGCCCGCCACCACGTCGGCCTCCATCCCCGGCACAGCGCGCAATACGCGAGCCAGATGCTCGGCCTGCGCGCCCGTCAATGTTGCAGTGGCCTCATCCCAATGTCCGGCAATCCAGCGCCTGCGCGTCATCGTTCTCTCCCTCACCTTTCGCTAACGATTGTATGAGGCCGCACGATGCCCCCGCATCCAACCAGGAGCGCGAAATCGATTCGCAAAACAAATCCGAAAAGCAAAACATAAAACAAAACGTCGAAGGGGGATGCTCAGTAGCATCCCCCTTCGACGTTGCCTGTTGGTTGTTGACCGCGCTTACTTCTTCTTCGCGGCCTTCTTTGCGGCCTTCTTCGCAGGTGCCTTCTTGGCTGCCTTTTTGGTTGCCATTTGCCTATTCTCCCTTTTCGATGAGTTACATCGACGCTGCAATAGTAATTGCAGTTGAGGAATGTATAGATTTATGTCAAACAAGTGTCAAGAAAAAAACGCTGTATGAGTGGAAAAAGTGGCAACAATTTTTCCGAATGGAACGCGCCTTCGCATTCCTCTCAACTCTTCTTCGATTACGCCGATGTATTAAAGCCGCATTGCACGAAAACAGAACCGCGCGCATCGCCACAATCCATGCGTGTCTCAGCACTCGATCACATTCAGCGCAAGCCCCGCGAGGCTCGTCTCCTTGTACCGCGACTGCATGTCAAGCCCCGTTTGATACATCGTGTGAATCACCTGGTCGAGCGAGACCTTATGCGCCTCCGGTTCGTTCATCGCAAGACGCGCCGCATGCACCGCCTTCGCCGCACCCATCGCGTTGCGCTCGATGCACGGTATCTGCACGAGGCCGCCGATGGGGTCGCACGTCATGCCGAGGTTGTGCTCCATCGCAATCTCCGCCGCGTGCTCGATCTGCCCATTCGTTCCGCCCTGCGCCGCAACCAGTCCGCCCGCGGCCATCGAGCAGGCAACGCCCACCTCGCCCTGGCAGCCCACCTCCGCGCCGCTGATGGAAGCATTCTCCTTGTAGAGAATTCCAATCGCCGCCGAGGTAAGGAAGAAACGATGAATGCCGGCGTCGTTCGCGCCTTCGAGGAAACGTTCGTAGTAACGCGCCACCGCCGGCACCACTCCCGCCGCGCCATTCGTCGGCGCCGTTACCACGCGGCCGCCCGCGGCGTTCTCCTCATTCACCGCCATCGCAAAGACCGTCACCCAATCGAGCGGCGCCAGCGGATCGCTCACCTTGCCGACGCTCTCCCGTTCGCGCAACCGCTCGGCCAGTCGATGCGCGCGCCGCCGCACATTGAGCCCGCCCGGAAGAATTCCTTCCGTCGCCATGCCGCGCTCCATGCAGCCCTTCATCGTCTCCCATATCGCATCGATTCTTGCGTAGACCTGGCTCACGCGAACCGTCTCATCGCTCGCCACGCCTTCGCCGATCAGCGCGCATTCATTCGCCAGCATCAACTCCGCGATGCTGAGCCCGTGCGCCTCCGCCAATTCCAGCAGCTCCGCCGCGCTGTGAAACGCATACGGCATCTTTCCCTTGTCCTGGACTCGATGCTGCGGCTCATCGGCCGCAGCATCCTCCACGATGAACCCGCCGCCGATGGAAAAATATGTCCGCTCCTCGATCACGGCATCCGCCGCATCGAACACCGCAAGCCGCAGCCCATTCGGATGCTGGGTCTTCGCGCCCGGCGGAAACATCGCGTTTCGATGCCACACCAGATCGCTCGCCTCATCGAAGACAATCTCATGCGAGCCTGCGAGCACAATCCGCTTTCCCGCACGAATCGCCGCTACCGTCGCGTCAATCGAATCCGGCTCAATCGTCGCCGGCTCATTTCCCGCCAGCCCCAGCAATACGGCGCGGTCCGTCGCATGCCCCCGCCCGGTCAGCGCCAGCGAGCCATATAGCTCCACACGCACTCGCTTCACACGCGCAAGCGCACCGCTCTCCGCCAGCCCGCGCACAAAACGAACGCTCGCCCGCATCGGCCCCATGGTGTGCGAGCTCGACGGCCCAACACCAACTTTGTACAGATCAAACAGACTTGTCGTCACGAATGCGATTCTACTAGCGCCGCATACATCCCCGCGTCAACGTAGCCTCCGGCTCGTGGCGCGTCAGTTTGAAAAGCTCAACCTCAGGGGCTAAAGCCCCGATTTTATTTTGCGGACTTTCATTGCCGGGGATGAATCCCCGGCCTACCAGCGGTGCCCTGATACAAAACCACACCGAGGTCGATTCGTCAGACAATGCCAGGCCCCTCGAACTTCGTCCCTCGCCCTTGGCCCCTTCTGTTACACTCGCCTCAATCTCCCAACCATGCTTTTCAAATCCTTCAGCGCTGCTGTTTACGGGATAGACGCCAACCTCATCGACGTGGAGGTCGATTACAGCGGCGTCGCTGCCGAGCATGAAGTCTTCCACACCGTCGGCCTGCCCGACGCCGCCGTGCGCGAGAGCCGCGACCGCGTCCGCGCCGCCATCAAGAACTCCGGCTTCCTCATCCCGCCCACGCACATTACCATCAACCTCGCGCCCGCCGATCTCAAAAAAGAAGGCTCCGGCTTCGACTTGCCCATCGCCATCGGCATCCTCGGCGCATACGGCGCGCTCCGCATCGACAACCTCGGAAACTTTCTTCTCATCGGCGAGCTGGGCCTCGACGGCAGCGTGCGCCCCGTTCCCGGCGTGCTTCCCATGGCAATCCTCGCCCGCGAACGCGGCATTCCGAATCTCATTCTTCCCGCGTCCAACGCCGCCGAGGCCGCCGTCGTTGAAGGCGTCAACGTTTACCCCGTCTCCTCGCTGCTCGATGTCATCGAGCTATTCAACACCTCCGTAGCCGGTGTCTTGCAACGCGAACCCATCCGCCCATCGGCAGAAAAACTTCTCAACGAGCTGCAACACTTCACCGTCGATTTCAAAGATGTGCGCGGCCAGCAAACCGCCAAGCGCGCACTCGAAGTCGCTGCCGCAGGCAGCCACAACATTCTTATGATCGGCCCGCCCGGCTCCGGCAAAACCATGCTCGCCAAGCGGCTGCCATCCATCCTTGCGCCTCTCAGCTTCGACGAAGCTCTCGAAACCACCAAGATTCACTCCGTCGCTGGAGTTCTCGATGCCTCCGCGGGCCTCGTGGCGCAGCGCCCGTTCCGCTCGCCGCACCACACCATCTCCGACGCCGGCCTCATCGGCGGCGGCATGGTTCCGCGCCCCGGCGAGGTCTCGCTCGCGCACAACGGCCTGCTGTTTCTCGACGAGCTGCCCGAGTTCCCGCGCAACGTTCTCGAAGTGATGCGCCAGCCGCTCGAAGACCATACCGTCACCATCGCCCGCGCCAGCATGAGCCTCAGCTTCCCGGCGCGCTTCATGCTTGCCGCCGCCATGAACCCCTGCCCCTGCGGCTACTTCAACGACAAGTCGCGCGAGTGCCTCTGCACGCCGCCCATGATTCAGCGTTACGTCTCCAAGGTCTCCGGCCCGCTGCTCGACCGCATCGACATTCACATCGAAGTTCCGGCCGTGCAATATAAGGAGCTGCGCGGAGGAGCCGCCGCCGAGGGCTCGACAGAGATTCGCGCCCGCGTTCTCGCCGCCCGCGAGCGCCAGCGCGAGCGCTTCAAAGCGCACGGCGAAAAAATCTACTCCAACGCACAGATGACAACCCGCCAGATTCGCGCCTACTGCGAGCTTGGTCCCGACGCCGAGCGCCTGCTCGAACGCGCCATGCAGCAGCAGGGCCTCACCGCCCGCGCCCATGACCGCATCTTGAAAGTCGCCCGCACCATCGCCGACCTCGAAGGCGCAGAATCCCTAGCCGTCCCGCACCTCGCCGAAGCCATTCAGTACCGCACCCTCGACCGGAGCTATTGGTCGTAACCGGCAACCGTATCGACTGGTCCGGATTTCCCGCCGCCTGACTCCCTGCCGCGGCACATTACTTTAGTTCACAATCCCCATTCCAACTTTCGTTCTCTTGTCCCGAATGTCGAGGAATTGTACAAATATAAGTCCCGGCGCCCTCCGTACTCGACTGCAGAACCTGAAATATAGAGCTGAAATATGGAATCGGGAACGGAGCCGTACAACTGTTCCCCACCGGCTGGAATCGTACTAATCAGTCCCCGAAGTTGATACGGGAACGGATTAGTTACGGAAACAAAAATGGCCGATCGAAAATTGGCAGGCCCAAAAGATTATCGATCAAAATTACCGGTCCGGATTATCGATCCAGCAGAAATTACCAAGTTACCGATCCTGGCGATCCAATCTCAAAATCAAATGGAGTTCGACAATGCCTGTCTCCCCCTCTTTCCACGGCTGGGATGTTCTTTTCCTCGGAGTGCCGCTGATCTTCTTTCTGGCAGTCGGCTTTTTCCGCCTCGACAACGCGCTGGTCCCGGCAAAATCCTCGCGTAATCCGCGCCGCAAGCCCCTTCCCGTTCCGCTGCGCGACGATTCCGCGATGATGACCGATCCCGACGGCCGCCCCTGGAATCAGGACTGACGCTCTCCGCGCGCTCCATGCCACAGCAGCGGAGCAGAGCGGAAGACATCCATCTAACTCTTTGGATTGAAGTGATTTGCGTCACATTCAGCCCAGCCCATTCCAAGCGACACTCCAGACCAGTTCCAGGCCAGGCAAGAGACAAAAAACAATTGACCCGGTACACGGGCCGATATAAAGTAAGAAGTGCCGCCCAATTTGGGAGAATGCACGGCTCATTTGGTGCGCCCTTCTGCTCTTTCCCCGCATCTTATTGTTTTGAGAGCTTCGGCTCAGGTGAAGATGTGCGGGTGCGCTCTGCCTGTCCATCCAGCCAAAGCGGTGCTCCATGCTGCTGTCGGGTTGAATCCGGAAACGGCAGAACATTCTGGTTCCACATTGTGCGGAGCCAAATCAATTTTTTGAACTTCGCGCCGTGTGTGCGCGTCTATACCTTGGAATGGAAGAAAGGCAGCTCCAAAAACGCTGCCTGCTGCACTCGCCGGAGCCAAAGCGTTCCGGCCCGGCAGAGCCAAGAAGGAGAAAACTGCAATGCGTTCCGATCTGGTTTTTGGGGCACTCTCTCACGTGTCCAACCGCTATCAGCTATGTCAGCTCGCGAGCAAGGCGACTCGCAAGCTGCACAAGCCCAATACTCGTCTTCAGGACACAGCAAATGAAGTCCTGGTCCGCTTTCACGGCACCAATCCCAGCGCCCCGCTTGCTGCTCCTGCGGTAAAAGCTGAGCCTGTGGAGCGACGCCGCGCCGCATAAAACCGGCCCCGCTGCTTTGCGACCTTGGCGGGCGGCTTTCCGAAAGGGAATCCGCCCGCAACGCAAGACCAAAACGGCTCAACCATAAGCAGAAATCGAGAAGCCGTCCGCATCACCCGTTCTATACTGCTCTCGTACCAATTCCCGCCTGACCCTCCGGAGCCAAATCCCCATCTCCAACTCTCTTCCAACTCCATCCCTCCCTTTGCAGGTGAACATGACGATTGCTGAACTCAAAGAAAAAAACATTACCGAGCTGAGCCGCATCGCGCGCACACTCGAAATCCCCGGCGCCAGCGGCCTTCGCAAGCAGGACTTGATCTTCAAGATCCTCCAGGCGCAGAGCGAAAAAGAGGGCCACATCTTCGCTGATGGCGTCCTCGAAATCCTCCCCGACGGCTACGGCTTTCTCCGCTCCCCGGATTACAACTATCTGCCCGGCCCGGACGACATCTACGTCTCGCCGTCGCAGATTCGCAAGTTCGATCTCAAGACCGGCGACTCCATCAGCGGCAACGTTCGTCCGCCGCATGAAGGCGAGAAGTATTTCGCCCTGGTCAAGATCGAAGCCATCAACTTCGAGTCGCCCGAGGAGACGCGCAACAAAATTCTCTTCGACAACCTGACTCCGCTCTACCCGCAGGAGCGCATCAAGCTGGAAACCACGCGCGAGGCCGTGAGCGGCCGCGTAATGGACCTGCTGACGCCTGTGGGCAAGGGCCAGCGTGGCCTCATTGTCGCGCCGCCACGCACCGGCAAGACGATGCTGCTGCAGTCGCTCGCCAACTCCATCACCGCCAACCAGCCTGAAGTCGTCCTCATCGTGCTGCTCATCGACGAGCGCCCTGAGGAGGTCACCGACATGCAGCGCAGCGTGAAGGGCGAAGTCATCAGCTCGACATTCGACGAGCCCGCTGCCCGCCACGTGCAGGTTGCGGAAATGGTCATCGAGAAGGCCAAGCGCCTCGTCGAGCACAAGCGCGACGTTGTGATTCTGCTCGACTCGATCACCCGCCTCGCCCGCGCCTACAACACCATCGTTCCGCCCTCGGGCAAGGTGCTCTCAGGCGGCGTCGACTCGAACGCTCTCCAGCGCCCCAAGCGCTTCTTCGGCGCGGCGCGCAACATCGAAGAAGGCGGCTCGCTGACCATCATTGCCACAGCCCTCGTCGACACCGGCTCCCGCATGGACGAAGTCATCTTTGAAGAGTTCAAGGGCACCGGCAACATGGAAATCATCCTCGACCGCAAGCTCGTCGATAAGCGCGTCTTCCCGGCCATCGACATCCAGCGCAGCGGCACGAGAAAAGAAGAGCTGCTCATTCCCAAGGAAGATTTGCAGCGCATCTGGGTTCTCCGCAAAGTGCTCAACCCGCTCTCGCCGGTCGAAGCCATGGAGCTGCTCATCAGCCGTCTGGAGAAGGTCCGCAACAACGCCGAATTCCTCCAGAACATGAACCAGCTATAACCGCGCCACAAAAGCCCCGTGCCCCATCCTTGCGCCTTGTTTCTGGCGCAAGGGTGGGACAACACAAAAGCCCCAATCCGACCATGCGAACTCCATCACGCCTTCTTGCAACCTTCTTCCTTCTCGCCTGCGCCCTCCACTGCGCGGCGCAGCAGGAGCGCGGCTTATGGCAAGCCTCCAGCAACACAGCCAAAAACATCACCGGCGACATCGCCTTTTCCGAGACGAAAGTCGCTATCGATTTCATGACCTTCTCCATTGCCTCCATCCGAACCCTCAAGCCGGAAGAGGTAGCTGCGGTCTTCGACGCGGATGTAAATACCGCGGGCTCCGGCGCGCTCTACCGGCTCAACATACCGGCAGCGCAGCGATTCCTCCACAAGAACGCGCTATGCGGCACGGAAAGTACACAGTGGATGGCGACCTATATAGCAGGCCGCACGCTACGGGTAGCATTCTTCTCCGGCCAGGCCGCGCCGGAGTTTACATTCGACGCCATCTCGCATTCCACGAACCTGTGTGGAACCTACACCTACGCCCGCTGACCCGCTAGCCGGCAAAACCTGTAACCGACTTCCCCAATCCCCGTTTCACTGCTAAAATCAAAAGAGTCTCGTGGGGCTGTAGCTCAGCTGGGAGAGCGCCTCGTTCGCAACGAGGAGGCCAGCGGTTCGATCCCGCTCAGCTCCACCAAATCCATTCCACAATCAGCGGCACTTGCCATCTTCCTGTGCAGTTCTGTGTCGCATCCCTCGCGCGTCTTATCGAAATCCCCCTTTGAGGCAGGCGCGACGGGCGCGTTTCATTCAACATCCATACGCGGGAAATTACACTGGAGTTGAATGCCTCCGATTCTGAATGCACAATCTATCTCCAAGACCTTCGGGGCCGCGCCGCTCTTTCGCGGCATTTCGCTCACGGTGAGCGAGGGCGACCGCATCGGCCTGATCGGCCCGAATGGCGCGGGTAAATCGACACTGCTTTCCGTGCTGGCCGGAATTCAGGAGCCGGACACAGGCGAAGTGGCGATGCGGAAGCGTGCGCGTGTTTCCTACGTAGCGCAGGATTCGATCTATCCCGCCGGGCTCAGTGTGCGCGAGATTCTGGAACGCGCCCTGGCGGCGGCGCATGTGGCCGAAGAGGAGCGCGAAGGACGTTTGCGCGAGCTTGCCGGGCGAACAGGCTTCGACATCCTGACCGACGAAGCGGCAGCGCTCTCCGGCGGCTGGCGCAAGCGGCTTGCCATTGCCGAAGCGCTGATCGTCGCGCCCGATGTGCTGCTGCTCGATGAGCCGACGAACCATCTTGACCTCGCCGGAATTCGCTGGCTCGAAGAACTGCTCGAAAGGGCGGATTTTGCAACGGTCATCGTCAGCCACGATCGGTATTTTCTGGAAAATGTTGCGAACGAAATCGTGGAGCTAAACCGCGTCTATGCCGATGGGCTGCTGCGGGTACGCGGAAAGTTCAGCCGCTTCCTCGAAGAGCGCCAGTTGTATCTCGAATCGCAGGCCAGCCAGCAGGAAAGCCTGCGCAACCGTGTCCGCACGGAGATTGAATGGTTGCGGCGCGGCCCCAAGGCGCGCACCACGAAGAGCAAGGCCCGCATCGACAGCGCGAATGAGATGATTCGCAAGCTGTCCGATATGGATTCGCGCTCGACCGTGAACAACGCGGGCATTGATTTTCAGGCGAGCGAGCGCAAGACGAAGCGCCTCATCACGCTCGATGGCGTCTCGTACAAAGTGGGCGAACGCACGCTCTTCGAGAAGCTGAAGTTTGTCTTTACCGCGGGCACGCGCGTCGGCCTGGTAGGCGCGAATGGCAGCGGCAAGACGACTCTGCTGCGTCTCTTGCGCGGCGAACTGGAACCTTCCTCCGGCACGATTCAGCGCGCCGATTTTCTGCGCATTGTTTATTTCAGCCAGTTGCGTGAGATCGATCCCTCGCTGACGCTGCGACGTGCGCTGGCCCCGGACGGCGACGCCGTTGTTTATCAAGACCGGCAGATTCATGTGGCGAGTTGGGCCGCGCGGTTTCTCTTTACCGGCGAACAGTTGAATCAGCCCGTGGAGCGGTTGAGCGGCGGTGAGCGGGCGCGTGTGCTGATTGCGCGCCTGATGCTGGAGCCTGCCGATCTTCTCCTGCTCGATGAACCGACGAACGATCTCGATATTCCCACGCTCGAAATTCTGGAAGAGAGCCTGCTCGAATTTCCCGGCGCGCTGGTGCTGGTAACGCATGACCGCTATCTGCTCGACCGCGTTTCGACAACGGTACTCGGCCTCGACGGCAAGGGCGGAGCAGAGCAGTTTGCCAGCTACTCGCAATGGGAGGACTGGCAAGCAGAAACGGACGCTGCAAAGACTGAGTCCGCCCCATCGCAGAAGCCCGACACGAATTCCGGTACGAAGAAAAAGCTCTCCTATCTCGAAGCCCGCGAATTTGCTGCGATCGAGCAGCGCGTGGAAGAGGCCGATGCGCGGCTCAACGCGGCCAGAGAGCGCGTGGAAGATCCTGCCGTGGCATCCGATGCCGCGGCACTTCCAGCAGCACTTGCAGAGATGGAAGCCGCACAGGATGCCCTCGACACACTCTATGCACGCTGGGCGGAGCTGACGGACAAGGCGAGCTAGAGCATTTCTCCAGTTGGTATACGAGTGCCCCACCCTCGCGACGTTTTTGTTTTTGTCGCTAGGGTGGGATACAAAGTTCCCTCTGCATCAAGAGGAGAACTGCTCTAAGTGCCAAAGAGGACCGGCTGCTTACCGGCCTGCGATTGCAGCGCCGCGCCACGCGCCGGCTGGTTCCACGCGCTGTGCCGCCGGTTGCAGAGTTCCCGGCGCGCATATAGGCAGCACAAGCCGCGCCACTGTGCCCTTATTGAACTCGCTCTCCACCGTCAACTCGCCGTGGTGCAGGTCGGCAATCCATTTCGCAATTGCAAGGCCAAGCCCACTGCCCTCCACCTGGCTGCGCGAAGGGTCGGCGCGGTAGAAGCGATCAAAGATGTGCGGCAAATCCGTCTGCGGAATCCCGATGCCTGTATCGCGTACCGTCACCGTTGCCTGCTCCGCATTCGCGTGCAGGCTTACTTCGATCCTTCCCGGCGCGCGCGTATATTTCAGCGCGTTGTCGAGCAGAATCCAGAAGAGCCGCCGCAGCGTAGTGTCATCGCCGAGCACATACACAGGTCGCGCCGATGCAAGATCGACAGAGACCGACAGCTTGCGCTCCGCCGCAATTGGCCGCGTCATCTCGCAGGCCCGTTCCAGAACATCAGCCAGATTGATCGGCTCCAGAATCGCATCGCCTGCCTCGGAGTCGGCGCGCGCCAGCGTCAGCATATCTTCGAGCAGCAGGCCGGCCTTTGCCGCCTCCTCCACAATGTCCTCGAAGGCCCGCCGGCTCTCCGCGTCGAGCTTCGGATTGCGTAGCGCAACCTCGGCTACCGTCCGCACAAAGGAGAGCGGCCCGCGTAGCTCGTGCGATGCGTCGGTAGTGAATTGCTTGATCTGGCCCACGGCCGATTCCAGCCGCACCAGCATTGCGTTAAATGTCCCGGTGAGCCGCTCCAACTCATCGCCGGAGTGCAGCTCTGGAAGCCGCTCCGCCAGGCTGCGAATGCCGATGAAACGCGCCGTCGCGGTAATGCGGTCCACTGGCCGTAGCGCGCGCCGGCTCACCCAATATCCGCCCGCCGAAGAAATGAGCAGCAGCACCGGCATCGATGCAATCAGCCCTTCGAGAAAGCGATTCAGCACCAGCACATTGCCGCTTGCCGGCGCGCCCGAGGCAAGCACCAGCTCTTCGCCGTTCAGCGTAACGTGCCGCTCGATCACCCAGTAAGGCTGCCCGCCGGAATTCACCTGAACGAATCGCTCCCCCGCGCCCGCCGCAATCGCGGGCCACGCGAAGGACTGCGCCGCATGAGAAGGCGAAGCAATCGCCCGCGAGCCGTCAGGATGAAAGACCTCCGAAAGCCCATTGCCCGTGGCGTGGGCAAAATCCTTGTAATCCTGGTAGCGGTCCTCGGCGGATTCGGTGCGCGTCTGCGTCAGCAACTCTTCGAGCCTATCGAGCCTGCGCCTTAGCGTCATCTCGCGCTCATCGGTGAGCGTGTGCCGCAGGTTGAGCCACATGGCCGCGCCAAAGGCCAGCCAGCCCAGCAAAAACAATCCGCCGAACCATCCCGTAAGCCGTAGCGAGATCGAAGCGCGCTTCACGCCGAACCCTCGCTCCGCAGCGAATAGCCTACGCCGCGAATCGTATGCAGCAGCTCCGCCTCGCCCGGATGCGTGATCTTCGAGCGCAACGCGCGAATGAAAACGTAGAGGCTGTCGTAACTCACCTGCGCTTCCCCACTCCAGCCCTCGTCAATCAGCACCGCGTGCGGCACCACGGTCTTTGCGCGGCGCATCAGCACAGCCAGCAGAGCGCACTCCGTCCGCGTAAGCTGCGCCGTGCGCCCGCCGCGCTCCATCTCATAGTGCTGCGCCCGCAGGATTAAATCCTCAAAGCGCATCTCCGTCTGAGCCTCCACGGGAACCCGCCGCACCGCCGCGCGCACCTTTGCCAGCAGCACGTCGAGCGCAAAGGGCTTCGTCAGGTAATCGTCCGCGCCCGCGTCCAGCCCGTAAACAATATCGCGCATCGAGTCGCGCGCCGAGACAATGATCGTCTGCGTGCCAATGCGCGCCTCGCGCAGCCGGCTTATCACCGTGAAGCCATCGATCCGCGGCAGCATCACATCCAGCAGAATCACATCATAGGCAGCAGTCCGGCCCAGCCGCAGGGCCTCTTCGCCGTCGAAGGCCAGCTTCACCTGGTAGCCTTCGCGCTCCAGCGCCTGCCCCAGGTGCCCGGCCAGGCTCCGTTTGTCTTCCGCGATCAAGACCCGCATGAGGGCATCGTAGGCAGCAAGTATGAATTCTCCATGAACAATCCCCAGACCCCGCGTTTCATCAGATTGGGATTAGGTACGTTGGCGATACTCACCTCGACACTCATTCCGCCCATCCGGGCAAACTTCAATAGAAAAGAGGATGCGTATGTTTCGATTGCAACGCGCCCGTGTCACGGCTCCGCTAAGCTGCCTGCTCTTTGCCTTACTTCTGTTTGTTTCCGCCGCCAGAGCACAAACGCAACGCTCCATCATCTCCGGCACGGTCGCGGACAGTTCCGGCGCAGCGCTGAAAGGTGCGCGCATCAACCTGGAGCCTCTGGGCAAGTCAACCCTTACCAACGAGCGGGGTGAATATTCGCTGAGCGGTGTGGCGCCCGGTCATTATGCGCTCACTGTTGAGTTTGCCGGCTTTGAACCATTCCGCAAGGAAATGGATGTGGCCGCAGGGCAGACCGCGACGCTCGATGTGACACTGCGCGTGAACCCAGGCAGCGAACAGGTGGTGGTTTTCGGCGGCGGCGCGCAGGATCTTACGCAGGCGGTCGACGCGGAGATCTCGTCGCAGAATATCGTGAATGTTATGCCTTCCTCGGAAATCGTTGCGCTGCCGAATGCCAACATTGCGGACGCGACCGGTCGATTGCCCGGCGTGACGCTGCAACGCAACGAAGGCCAGGGCGAGTACGTCCAGGTGCGCGGGCTGGACCCGCGGTTGACCAATGTCACGATCGATGGCGTGACTCTGGCATCGCCGGAGGTCACCATCAGCCAGGTCGATCTGACGACGATTCCCGACAACATGG
>JAATFM010000213.1 GCA_015655195.1 Terriglobales bacterium | reverse complement strand
GGAATTGGCTTCGACGCTGTCCGATTTGCTTCGCGATCTGCTCGCCGCCAGAGCGATGGGCGAACGCGCTCGTGAGGTATTTGGGCGGCAGGCTGGCGCGACGGCTCGCAGCGTGGAAGCAATTCGCTGGCTTCTAGAGATTCCGGAGGAGCGCGCATGAGCCTTCCCACCCGTCCGTGGCTCATTCCATTCGTGCCGCTCTACCGGCTTGGCCTCGGCCTGCGCGAGCGGCGTCTTGCCTCCGGCAGCGAGCCGGTGCGCCGCCTGGGCTGGCCCGTTGTCAGTATTGGCAATCTTTCCGCCGGAGGGGCAGGAAAGACGCCGCTCGCCATCGCGCTTGCCAAAGCGCTTGCGCACCGCGACGTGCACGTTGACGTGCTTTCGCGTGGCTACGGCCGCAAGAACCCCGCGCCGCTGCGTGTTCGTCCCGATGGCGCGGCCGAGACCTTTGGCGACGAACCGCTCCTGATTGCCCGTGAGACCGGCGCTCCGGTCTACGTGGCTCCCGGACGCTACGAGGCCGGCCAGCTTGCCGAACGGGACGGAACGGCAAAGAGATTCGCCCTGCACCTGCTCGACGACGGCTTCCAGCACCGGCAGCTTTACCGCGACGTTGACATTCTGCTCCTGAGCCGCCGCGACTGGCGGGACTGGCTCCTGCCCGCCGGAAACCTCCGCGAGCCATTGCATGGAGCGGCGAGGGCGGATGTTATTGCCATTTCCAACAACGACCTGAAATTCGAAGCCGAATTGCGCGGCTGGCTCGACAAACGCGGCTGGCATGGGCCGATCTGGCGGCTGCATCGCCGGATGGAAGTGCCCATACTGGAGGGAGCAGCCGTTGCCTTCTGCGGCATTGCCCGCCCCGAGCAGTTCTTTGCCGGCCTCGAAGCTGCCGGAGTCCGCCTTGCCGTTCGCATCGCCTTCCCCGACCACCATCCCTACACGCCAGCCGACCTGCACAGGCTCAAAACGGCGCTCCAATCCTCCGGTGCCACGATCCTGCTGACAACCGAAAAAGACGCCGTGCGGCTCGGCCCGCTCGCCGCCGGCCTGCCGCTGCAGACGGTGCCGCTTCGCACCGGGATTGAGAACGAATCTGCTGCCATCGACTGGCTGCTGGCGCGCCTGAACAAAGCTTCGGAAGCCGCCGGCTGACGCGCCGGCCATATGAGAAAATCAGAGTTTGCAAACGCAGTCCAAGTTTCGTCTGCTCGTGGTCCGGCTCGGCGCCATGGGCGACATCCTGCACGCGCTTCCCGCGGTCACGGCGCTCCGCCTCGCCCACCCCGGCTGGCGGATCGACTGGGTTGTTGATCCTTGCTGGGCGGCGCTGCTCACCGCTGCGCCGAAACCCAATTTTGAGCCCGGTTTTGAGTCCGGCAGCGAGTCTAATCTCGGGTCCAGTCCGGCTGATGCGCCCTCCCGCAATCTGGCGCAGCCGCTCATAGACGCCATCTTTCCGGCCCCGGCGAAAGTTTGGGCGCGCCGCCCGGTGAGCGGCGCAACTTTCCGCGAAATCAGGCAGTTGCGCCGAACTCTCCGCAGCGGATCGTATGACGCGGTTCTCGACTTCCAAGGTGCGGTCCGTTCGGCGCTCATCGGCCGCATGACGAGCTGCCTTCGCCTTATCGGCGAGGCCGCTCCACGCGAGCCGGCCGCCCGGTTCCTCTTCACCGAGCGCATCGAAACCCGCGGCGTGCATGTCATCGAGCAGGATTGCGAGCTAGCCTCCGCCGTCGCCGGCGACACACTGGAGCCCCATGTGCCGCTGCTGCCCGTCGATCCGGTCGCGGAGGCCTGGTGCGACGCACTGCTCGGCGAGGCTGCCAAGCCCGGCCAGAAAAAGCCCGTCGAGTTGCAATCTGCGGGACTGCAATCCGCCGCGCTTCGGCCAGTTGCGCTTCTGAATCCCGGCGCGGGCTGGGGCGCAAAGCGCTGGCCGGCTGAGCGTTATGCGGCTGTGGCTCGCGGATTGGCTGATCGCGGCTTTCGCGTCGTCGTCAACGCCGGGCCGGGAGAAGAATCGCTGGCGGAAACCATTCAGAATCAGTCGAATGGCGCGGCGCTGCCGACGCGCTGCTCGCTCGGACAGTTGATTGCGCTCACCCGGCGCGTCTCGCTTGCCATTGCCGGAGACACCGGCCCGCTGCACCTGGCCTGTGCGCTCTCAAAGCCCGTCGTCGGTATCTTCGGCCCCACCGATCCGGCCCGCAACGGCCCTTTCGGCACGCATTTTCGCGTCCTGCGCCACGCCGAAAGCCGCCGCGACCACACCCGCCGCGAGGAGCCGGAGGCTGGCCTGCTCACCATCGCGCCGGAAGACGTTCTCAAGGCCGCCGACGAGCTGCTGGCCGGGGAGGCCGTGCGATGACCGCGCCGCAACAGGACCAATCCCAGCAGGACTGGATCGCCCGCTGGCAGCGTCTCGCGCGCCGTATTCGCGTGCCGCTCGGCTTTCTCACCGCCGCGCTTTACCTCTTCGAGCTTTGGCGCCGCGTCCCGCAGTCTGCGGCCGTGGCGTGGAGTCTGGCGCTGGTTCTTCCCGGCCTCTGGCTGCGCGGCTACGCCTCCGGCTATGTCAAGAAAAATCAGGAGCTTACCACCACCGGACCCTACGCCTGGGTTCGCAACCCGCTCTATCTCGGCTCCATCCTTATCGCTGCGGGGTTTGCCGTTGCGTTGCTCAGTTGGGCCGTCGCGCTGGCGCTAACCGTCATGTTTGTAGCGATTTATGTGCCGGTTATCGCCTCGGAAGAGCGCTTTCTGCGCGCCACATTTCCCGGTTTTGACGCTTATTGCCGCCGCGTTCCCCGTTTAATACCGCGCCCGTTTCCGGCCACGCAGTCAGCCGGCGTCGAGCGAGGCCGCTTTTCCTGGTCGCTCTACCTCAAGCACCGCGAGTACAATGCTCTTATAGGAGCAATTCTCCTTTATTTAAGTCTGGTCTTCCTCCGGCCGGCGCTGAGTGCACTGTTGCATGTGCGGCCATGAGCGGTTTGCGGGGCCGTACCGTCTCACTCTCTAGCGTCAATAGCAAAAGGAGTCCGAAGCCTGCCGGTGAAGAAGCAAACGATACTACTATCCAGCTTTTTTTGCGCCTGCGCGCTTGCCGCCCCGCTCTTCGGGCAGCAGACGCCCGCGCTTCCGACTCCCAAGCCCGGCTTCAGTTTCCCGCAGCGGCAGACTTTGACTTACTCCGCCGACTGGCGCGTCTTTCCCGCCGGCACGGCTGTGATTCATTTTGAAGCCGCCGGCGACCGCGAAAAGATCTCCGCCACCGCCGACACCACCGGGGCCATCAACCTTCTCTTCCACGTCAGCGACAAGTTCCAGTCCAGCTTCGACCGCGCCAAAGGTTGTACATACGAGCTCGACAAGCAGACCATGGAGGGCCGCCGCCAGGTGAATTCGACCCTCCGGCTCGACTATAGCGGCATGAAGTCGATCCTGGACGAAAGGAACCTCGTCACCAAGGCGACCAAGCATATCGAGCAGCCCATCGGCGGCTGCGTGACAGACCTGCTCACCGGAATCTTCTACGGCGCCTCGCAGCCCATGGAGGTCGGCCAGAGCTTCGTGCTTCCCGTCGTTGACGCCATGCACACCGTGCCGGTAACGCTCAAGGTAGAGGGCCGCGAAGAGGTCAAGACGCCGCTCGGGACCTTCAAGACCATCCGCGTGCAGCCCACCGCCGACGCCGGCGTGGTGAAGAACCGTGGCAATATCTGGATCTGGTACACGGACGACGAGCGCCACCTTCCCGTGCAGATGCGCGCCCGCCTCTTCTGGGGCACCATCACCTTCCAGCTCACGGCCATCGACAATAAGTAACGGGCAGGCCGGAGTCAGTGCCGACCGGGTGGGATCGCGTACTACTGCATCCGGTATCGCTCGCGCATCAGCCGTTGCAGCCGCGGCCAGAAGATCAGGTTGAAGGCCAGCTCCTTGTCCGGAAACATGCCGAGCGCCATGCGCCGCGTGTCGGCCACCATCTCAGCGGCTTCTTCGACGGGGAGTGAGGCGTCCTGCGCGATGACCTGCGAGACCATATTTACTACCATTTGCAGGCGGCGAATCTTGCGGCTCTCTTCGGCCAGCTCTTCCGGGGATTGATGTCCGCGATTGACTTCCGGCGATGCGGAAACAGACCCGGGAACGGATGCAGGAACAGGCTGCTGCGACGTCTGCTCCCAGTTCGACTGAATGGAACCCATGCGGCAATCGGCCTCCGAGGCGGAATTAGAGCGGAATCCGAGCAACCGTGCCCGTTCGAGATTGAGCAAGGTGGCTTTTTCTTGATGAAAAAGCCACTCGACGGAAGTGCCGCCGGGTACATCTGCTCGGATTCCGCTGTGGGTCCGTGCGTTGTGAGGATGGTATGCCGAAGCCGGAGATTTTTCTAGTGGCTTGAGTGGTTACAGCAGGCAGTGAGCCCCGCGCTGGGAGAGAGCGCGGTCGAAGGTGACGAGTGTGCCGCCGGAGGCTTTCGCGAAGGCAAGCAGCCAGAGATCGCCGAGCAGCTTGGGTGCGGCAAATGCGCCGGAAGCCTTCTGACGCAGAAATCTTTCTACTTCGGTCGGTTCCTGTAGAAATGTAACTCGGCTGTCTTCAAAGAATCCGTCATAAACTCGCCAGGCATCGTCCAGGGAGAGAGGTTTACCGCCCATTGCCGCCGAAGTTGTCAACAGCCGCAGAAAGCCTAACTGCGAGTGACGGGAGAACGCTATGGTTCCAGTTGCCCGGAGCCACCAGGCTTTTGCGATTGTGGAATGGACGTTCTCGGGAACGGTAAGCGCCAGCCAAACGTTCAAATCAGGGAAATTCAATGAGGTCATAAATCTCTTCATTCGTTAAATTGATGATGCCGCGTCCGGCGGGAGGAACGAGCGGATTGGCTTCGAGATCAAGATGTCGTTCCGGACGTGGAACGGCAGGCTCCTCAATTGCCCGCTCAATGCCGGCGAGGATAATCTTGCGGGCCGAAGTCCCTTTCCGCGCGGCAACCTCGTGTAGCCTGCGATGGAGGTCGCGGGGCAGGTCGATGGAGGTGCGGATGGCATTTGGCTTCATAATGAGGCGAGTATGCGCCGGCGACTTAAATAAGTCAAACCGCGCGACCGGGGCAGGAAATGCCGGAAAAACAATGCGCCCGTAGAATAAAAGACTGGATGACTTTTACGGAACAATACGATGTCGCCGTTGTCGGCGCGGGTCATGCGGGCTGCGAGGCGGCGATGGCGGCGGCGCGCATGGGGATGCGGACGGCGCTTATCACGATGAACCTCGACCTGATCGCGCAGATGAGCTGCAATCCGGCCATCGGCGGCGTGGCGAAAGGGCATCTGGTCCGCGAGGTTGATGCGCTCGGCGGCATCATGGGCGAGGTCGCCGACGCTGTTGGAATCCAGTTCCGGCTGCTCAACACATCGCGCGGCCCGGCCGTCTGGAGCCCGCGCGCGCAGTGCGACAAGGCCCTCTACCGCGTGAAGATGCGCGAGGTTCTCGAAGCCCAGCCGGGGCTGCACATTCGGCAGGCAGAGGTCGTCGATCTGGTGATCGACGAGGGACTAGGGACTAGGGATGAGGGACCAGGCGCAGTGTCGCGGCGGAGGGTGCAGGGGCTGAAGCTGCGGGATGGGCGGCAACTGCTGGCCCATGCCACGATTATTACTACCGGAACGTTTCTGAACGGGCTGATTCACTGCGGCGAGGAGCGCTATCCTGCCGGGCGCAGCGGCGAACCGGCCTCTGTTCTGCTCGGCGAGGCTCTGCGCCGCCTTGGCCTGCGGACTACTCGGCTCAAGACCGGAACCCCGCCGCGCCTCGACGGGCGCACGATCAAGTGGGAAACATTTGAGGAGCAGCCCGGCGACGCGGAACCCACGCCTTTCAGCTTCCGGACGAAGAAGATCGCGCAGCCGCAGGTAAGCTGCCACATTGCTTACACCACGCCGGAGACGCTGCGCCTGATCCGCGAGAACGTGCACCGCTCGGCGATGTACTCGGGCCAGATTGAAGGCGTAGGGCCGCGCTACTGCCCGTCGATCGAGGACAAGGTCGTCAAGTTTCCCGACAAGACGCAGCACCAGTTCTTCCTGGAGCCGGAGGGCCTGAACACGCACGAGGTTTACGTGAACGGCATGTCGACCTCGCTGCCAATGGAGGTGCAGTTCCAGATCGTCCGTTCCATCCCCGGCCTCGACGAAGCCGAGATGCTGCGCCCCGGCTACGCCATTGAATACGACAGCGTGGACGCGACCGAGCTGGACCGCACACTGCGGGTAAAAAGCATGGAGGGCCTGTATCTGGCTGGCCAGATCAACGGAACGAGCGGCTACGAAGAGGCCGCCTGCCAGGGAATCATGGCCGGCATCAACGCCGCCTTGCGGGTCAAGGGCGAGCCGCCCTTCACGATGGACCGGACGGAGGGTTACACCGGCATCCTGATCGACGACCTGATCTCGAAGGGGACGAACGAGCCGTACCGGATGTTTACCTCGCGGGCCGAGTTCCGGCTGCACCTGCGGATTGACAATGCCGACCGGAGGTTAACGCCATACGGCCGCCAGCTTGGGCTGATTTCGGATGAGGCCTGGGGCGAGTTTGAGGCCAAGCAGGCGCGGATGGCGGCTCTCGCAAAGCTGCTGACTGCGAAGAAGGTGGATGAGGCTGGGTTGCGCGCCGCGGGGTTCGAAAGCCTGCCCGCCGTGGCGGGACAGACCTGGGCGCAGTTGCTGAAGCGGCCGGAAGTGACAATCGAGCCGGTGCTGCGGGCGGTGCGGGAGGAGCTTGTGAAGGAAACTTCGCTGGCGGAGTTTGGTGCTATCCCACCCTTGCGCCAGGAAGAAGGCGCAAGGGTGGGGCACGGAGCTGTTTCCGGTCAGGATGCGGTTGAACGTGCCGTCTTTCGCAATGAGGCCCGCGCCGTGGAAACCGAGATCAAGTTCTCAGGCTATCTCGACCAGCAGAAGAGGTCGATTGCGAAGCTGAAGGCCGCCGAGTCTGTACAAATTCCCGAGTGGCTCGAATACAAGGCCATCAGCGGTCTCTCGCGCGAGATGCAGGAGAAGCTGGAGCGCGTTCGGCCCGGCACCATCGGTCAGGCCAGCCGCATTCCCGGCGTCACTCCCGCGGCGCTGAGTCTGGTCCACGTTTCCATCCGGCTGCAGGGCAGCCGCCGTGCAACAACCGCCCAGATTGGCTGAGACCGGGCTGGCTGATGTGCCGAACCCTGGAGCTGGCTGCATAAATGGTTTTGTATCAGGGCACGGCTTTAGCCGTGCCGCAAACAGCCGAAAAACCGGGCGGCCTTTAGCTAAAGGCCCCATACTCTCAAACCGCATTATTGTCAGGGCTAAAGCCTTGACCTACCATTTAGTTTCCTTATGCCCGTCGCACAGCTTACTCTCGAAGTCCGCATCGAGCACGCTCGTTCGCTCAAGGATCGCCGCCAGGTTGTGCGCTCGCTCAAGGATCAGCTTCGGCAGGGCTTCAACGCCTCCGTGGCAGAGATGGACGAGGACACGACATGGCAATCGGCAACGATTGGCGTAGCGGCCATCTCTCGCTCGCGCGACTATCTGCATGGCATGATCGAGGAGATCGAGCGCGCCGCGCGGCGCATTCTCAACGAGCACGGCGCGGAATTGGTGGACTCGTACTGGGAGTACCTCGAAAGCTAGCTTAGGGCCGATGCGCTCTAAGCTGCCGGCTCCATCTCCGCGCGCACCCTGCGCATGATGCCGAGATAGTACGCGAGGTTATGAATCGAGTTCAGCGTGGCCGAAAGCGCCTCGCCGGCCTGCATCAGGTGGCGCAGATAGGCCCGCGTGTAGCGGCGGCAGACCATGCAATCGCAGTTCGGATCGGGAGGGTTCTGGTCCTCGGCGAACTGCTTGTTCTTGATCGTCATGCGCCCTTCGCTGGTGAAGAGCAGCCCGTGACGCGCGGCGCGAGTGGGCAAAACGCAATCCATCATATCGACGCCCATCTTCGCGTATTGCTCGATCTCGTCCGGGTAGCCGACGCCCATCACGTAGCGCGGCTTGTCCTTCGGCAGCAGCGGCAGAACCTCGGCGATCATTTCTAGCGTCAGCTCGCGCGGCTCGCCCACGCTCAGGCCACCGATGGCGTAGCCGTCAAAATCCATCTCGACGAGCCGGGCCGCGCTCTCTTTTCGCAGGTCATGGTACATGCCGCCTTGTACGATGCCGAAGAGGCTCTGCGTGCGCCCGCCCAATTCTTCATGCCACGGGACTTCATGCTGGCGCGCGCGAAAGTGATCGAGCGAGCGCCGCGCCCAGGCCATTGTCAGCCGCAGGCTCTCTTCGGCGCGGGGCCGGTCCGCCGGATACTCCGTGCACTCGTCAAATGCCATGGCAATATCGGCGCCAAGCGCGATCTGCACGTCTATCGAATGTTCCGGCGTAAAGAAGTGGCTCGACCCATCGAGATGCGACCGGAAGCGCACGCCCTCGTCGCTGACCTTGCGAAGCTCGCTGAGCGAAAAGACCTGAAAGCCGCCCGAGTCGGTCAGCATTGCCCGGTCCCAGCTTATGAACTTATGCAGCCCGCCCATGCGGCGAATAGTCTCGTGGCCGGGGCGAAGGTAAAGATGGTAGGTGTTGCCGAGAATGATCTGCGCGCCAAGCTCTTCGACGACATTCTGCGCGACGGCCTTGACGCTGCCCGCGGTTCCAACCGGCATAAAGACCGGTGTTTCGACGGTCTGGTGCGGCAGCGCAATCTGCGCGCGGCGGCCACCTGTCTCCGCGGTATGAAGAAGATTGAAGTTGAGTCCCACCCTACTATTTTAGTTGCCGCTGGCGCTTTTACCGGGCGCACGCGCTTCAGCTAGCGCGCCAGATTGCGCTTTCCATCGGCCGCACGGCATCGTCCTCGCCCGCCGCCAACCCCTCCAGAAGCTGCCTCGCCGTCTGCCCTGTTCCCGGCACCGGCTCGTCCGGCGCAATCTCGCTCAAGGGAGCCAGTACAAAGGCCCGCCCGGTCAGGCGCGGATGCGGCACTTGCAGCGCAGTGCCGTAAATGACTTCTGTGCCATATAGAAGAATGTCGAGGTCGAGCGTGCGCGGCCCGTTGGGAACGGAAAACGAGCGGTCGCGGCCGAACTCGCGCTCGATTCCGAGCAGCGCGTCGAGCAGCGCGCGCGGATCGAGTTCGGTTTCGAGCGCCACAACTGCATTCACAAAGCGCGGCTGGCTGGCAAAGCCCACCGGCGCAGTAGAGTAAAGCCGCGAGCGCCGCACCACGCGCCCCAGGCTTGCAAGCCGTTCCGCGGCACTGGCCAGCGTCGCTTCCGGTGCGCCTGCAATGCTCGGCAGATTGCCGCCGAGGCCGATGTAAACAATCGTCATCTCATCCATGAGCCTACCGTGCCGAGCCTTACCCGCGCCCCATCTGCTAGCATCGGATTTTTGGAGACTTGTATATGGATGCACTGACCAGCGGCTCGCTCGGCGCCCGCAGCAACGAAGACATCGCCCTTGACCTCTTGAAATTCGTCGCCGGTGTGACCGGCGTGGGAAAGACTGCCACAGGCTCGACCGGCTTCAACGCGCCCACGGCCCCCAAGCCCGAGGAGCACGTAACGGAATTGCTCGCGCTTTACGGCCGCTGTCTCAAGGCCGTGGAAGGCAAGGGAGAGTAAGATCGCGACGGCTGCGAATCACGAGGCCGCCGGCGCAAAGCTGCGCGTCGCCGTCGCCGGAGCGGGAGCCTTCGGGCGCAACCATCTACGCGTCTACCGCGAGCTGGAAACAGCCGGCGCGGGCGTGGAGTTAGTTGCCGCTCTCGAACCCGATGCCGCTCGCGCTGCGGAGACGGAAGCGCAGTACGGCATTCCCGTCTTTGCCGCCGTGGACGAGCTGCTGCGAGCTGATCTCAGGCTCGACGCAGCCTCCGTCGCTGTGCCAACTGTGCACCATCACGCTGTGGCCTCGGCGCTGCTCGATGCGGGCCTCGACCTGCTAGTCGAAAAGCCGCTCGCCGCCACGCTCGCCGAGGCCGACGAGCTGATTGCGCTCTCCGAAAAGAAGAAGCGAATCCTGCAACCCGGCCACCTGGAACGCTTCAACCCCGCCGTTCTTGCCGTGGAACCGCGCCTGCGCCGACCGATGTTCTTTGAGTCGCACCGGCTCTCGATCTTCACGCCGCGCTCGCTCGATGTAGACGTGGTGCTGGACCTGATGATTCACGACCTCGACATCGTACTGACCTTCGCCCGCTCTGCGGTGCGCGAGGTGCGCGCCGTGGGCCTGCCGATTCTCTCGCCGAAGGTCGATATTGCCAACGTTCGCATCGAGTTCGAATCCGGCTGCGTGGCGAATTTCACAGCGTCGCGTGTCTCAACAGAACGCATCCGCAAGCTGCGCTACTTTGAGCCGCGCCAGTATGTTTCGATCGACTACGCCCGCCGCGATGCGCTCGTGATTCGCCTGGATTCCCATCCCTCCGGAAGCGGCATGCTCGACATCGCTGCCATCGCGAGCAGCCTCAGCCCCGAGTTGCAAAAGCAGCTAACTCCAGAGATTGTCGCCGCGCTGGCAGCGGGAAAAATTCCTCCCGATGTAATCGCAAAGTTTGCCGCCGGCGCGGGTATTTCGCTACCCGCAGCAGCCTCGCAGCCGGGCAGCGCAGGCGTTTCGCCCAGCCCCAATCCCGGCCTCAGCTTCGTCAAGCCCGAAGTTGCCGAAGGCGAGCCGCTGCGTCTCGAAATCGAGTCGTTCCTCGAATCCGTCCGCACACGGCGCGAGCCGCGCGTTACGGCACGGCAAGGCCGCGAGGCGCTTGCCCTTGCGCTCGAAATCCAATCCACCATGGCTGCGCACGCACACCGCGCCGGCCTCGGCAATTTCTTCGAGCCATCGGCCTGAGCCTTTAATTACGGGATGCGCGGTTCATCGGCGCGCCCGCTACTTCTTCGCTCGCGTCGGACCCTCTTCCATCAGCTCCCGCATCTTCAGGTACGCCCCGTTCGTCCACCCGAAGCCGATCACATTCTCTTTGTAGCCTTCCGCCACACGCACATCGGCGTTGCGCGCTGCAACATTGTACTTTTCGCGGATCGTTCCATCGGCCGCAAAGCCCGCGTCTACCGTCTCGCTAAAATGCTTCGCAATCCGCGCCGCATCCGCATGAAAGCCTGCCGCATTGAGGCCCGCCGCCACAAGCCAGTTGGCCGGAGCCCAGCCGTACGGCTCGTCCCATTGCAGGCCGCTCATGGTCGCGCTCATCGAGAGCCCGCCGGGCCGTTCAAATGTCTTCAGAGTTTCCCGCATCCGCTTCGCCTCTTCCGGCGTCGCCACGCCCGCCCACAGCGGATAGAGCGATGTGAGATAGGGGTACGCGGAGGGCTGCTGCCGCACAAAGTCGTAATCGGCGAATGTGCCTTCCTTCGCCTGCCACAGCCAGCGGTGCATCGCCGCATTCCGCGCCGCCGCGCGGCTGCTCCACTCCGCCGCATCCTGCTGCTTGCCAAGCTCCCGCGCAAAGCTCTCCATATCGCGCTCATAGCGGTAAAGCAGGCTGTTCAGGCACACCGGCGCGAAGTGGTGCGTCCTGCCGGAAAAAGGCCC
This sequence comes from Terriglobales bacterium, assembly GCA_015655195.1. Taxonomy (GTDB): domain Bacteria; phylum Acidobacteriota; class Terriglobia; order Terriglobales; family Acidobacteriaceae; genus Telmatobacter. Next base: position 5,011 of record JAATFM010000213.1, on the reverse strand, counting down.
GAAGCGGTTGCTCGGGTCGTAGCCGGACTCGCGCATCGCCCTGTCGCCCCGGTAAAAATCCTTTGACAGCCGATAGCCCTGCGCCCACGCCTTGCCGCAGACCACGCTTGCCGTCACGTCGCAGCTTGTCTCCTTCAGCCACTGCGTCTCTTCAGCGTCCGGATGCTCCGACGCCTTCACCAGGTAGTCCTCGTCGTCCATGCTGCGATGCGCCAGCGCCCACTGGATCACATCCGTGTAGTAGCTCGCGTCGTCGGCCATCTCTGGCACCGGCCCCTGGCCATAATCGAAGTACCGCGTGAGGCCCGTCTCGCCGGCGCGGTGCTCGGGCCTGAGCCATGTCGCGTAGTCCTTTGCAGCAAGAGTGTAGGCTCGCTCAAGCCACGCCCGCTTTTCCGCGCGTCCCGCATCGGTTTGCGGAAAGCTCGCCGGATTCTCCATCACCGCGCGAATCATCGAGGTCAGGAACGGCGGCTGCGACCGCGTCAGGTAATACGTCCGGTTGGCATTCAGCACGCCGCCGTAGTGCTCGATCTCGAAGAGAAAGTTCTCGACGATGCCTTTGGCCGGTTCTTCGTGGTGGTCGGCTTCAAGGCCAAGCAGAATGAAGTAGCTGTCCCAGCCATACATCTCGTTGAAGCGCCCGCCCGGAACCACATAGGGATTAGGCAGATAAAGCAACCCTTCAGCCGGCAGCTCTTCCGGACGCACGTCGCCGAGCTTATCGATCTTCCGCGGCAAACGCAGCACCCGCACGCGGCATTCGCGCCACACTGCCTCGACCGCCTCCGGCTCCGGCAAACCGACGGGCAGATACATCACCGGCTCGGTCGTCACCTTGATGTCTTCAAGCGAGGCGCAGGAGTTCGTCGAGCGCGTCAGCGTCTCCCATGCCGCATGAATGTAGGCAAGCGTGGCCCGCGAATCGGGACGCGGAGCCGGACCCGGATTTGGGCCTGCTGCGGGAACGCTCTGTTGCGCGAAGGCTGGCTGCATCATCACCGATAGAAATAGCAGTACGCTGGGCAGCTTCATATTCGATCCGCCGAACTGTATCCGCCGCAGTCTCCGGCCGATGCCCGAAGTGTATCGCAATCGCGGTACTCCGCGCCCGGCGGGAACACTTTCCATTCGCGCGGTGTCTACAAAAGCACAGTGGTTCGGATGAGAAGCAGCGGAGTTCCGTAAGCTCCGCTCCCGACGCATAAGCGCGCCGGGAGCGTGCGCCCTCCTGTTTTCATCGGAACCACGATGGAAACAGGAGGCAGCCATGTTTGAAGACGCAACCTTTGAATCGCAGAACACAATCCACACGCGCAGCCGCAACTGGATGCTCGCCACGCTGCTGCTGAACTCAACCATCCTGCTCGTTGTCGTCCTGATTCCGCTGCTCAACTCCGCTTCGTTGCCGCGGCAGTTTCATGACATCCTGATTGCCCCTCCCCCAGCGCCTCAACAAGCCGCGCCGCAGGCCGCTACGCACACGCAAGCGCAGCAGCAGTCGAGCGCTCCGCAGCCGATTGAAGCGCCCATCAACAACACCCAGCGCCAGATTCGCATCGACACGGCCAGTTCCAATGCCGCAGGTCCTCCCTCCAATGCAAATACCTGCTTCGGCTGCACCGCCATCGGTTCCGTCGGCGACACAATCGGCGGCGATCCGTTCCGCAGCATCGCGCCCAACCCCGCGCCGCACGTTGTTAGGTCCCAAGGGCCGTTGGCGATTTCCAAAGGCATAGCCGAAGGCATGTTGATCGAGCGCATCGTGCCCGCTTATCCGCCCATCGCAAAGGTTGCCGGCATACAGGGAACGGTCGTACTGCAAGCCATCATCTCGAAATCCGGCGTCATCGAAGGGCTGCGCGTCGTCAGCGGCCCGCCGCTCCTGCGGCAGGCTGCGCTCGACGCCGTGCAGCGGTGGCGCTACCGTCCCTACCTGCTCAACGGCGAGCCGGTCGAGGTGGAAACCACAATCAACGTTGTCTTTTCACTGGGCCGGTAAGGATGCAAGAGGAGACTACGCCGGTGCCCCACATCCCGGAAGAGATGTGGGAGGGGAAGCCGACTCACCACAATGCCGGGTACTCCACCCTCGCCGGGGCTTTGCTTTTCCGGCTAGGGTGGGATACCACGAAAGCCCCGTGCCCCATCCTTGCGACTTGTTTCTGTCGTAAGGGTGGGACAGCAAAGCCGCTGACTTACGATCCGAAACTACGCGCCCTGCAACGCCGGGGCCACAAGTGAGGCGCGCTTCAGCTCGGCCTGCTTCTCAGCGGCCACCGTCGCAAACTCCCACGCCGAGCGGTCCTTCAGCAGCCTCGAAACCAGCGCCGTGTGCATCGCGTGGCCGGCGCGCTCCGCTACCACGCGGCCCTGAATGCGCCGCCCGGCCAGCGCCAGGTCGCCGATGAGATCGAGAACCTTATGCCGCACATACTCGTCCGTAAAGCGCAGCGGCCCGTTCAGCGGCCCGGCGGGCCCGAGCACAATGGCATTCTCCTCGCTCGCGCCGCGAATCAGCCCCATGTCGAGCAGCTTCTGCTCGTCGGCCTTGTAGCCGAAGGTCCGCGCCGGCGCAATCGAGCAGCCGTAGGTCTCGGCCTCAAGGTCGATAGCCGCATACTGCTTGCCGATGGGTGCGGGAAAATCGATGGCGTATTCGATCGAGTAGCCATCGCCCAGATCGTCGGAATTAGGATAGACGCCGATGAACTTGTCGCCCTCGCGCACCTCGACGGCTTTGAGAATCCGCATATACTCGCGCCGCCGCCGCTGCGTCTTGATTCCCTCGCGGCGGAAAGCCTCGACATAAGGCTGCGCGCTGCCGTCGAGAATCGGCAGCTCCAGGTTGTCCAGCTCCACGATGACGTTATCGACCGACATTCCAATCAACGCCGAGAGCAAATGCTCGGTGGTCGAAATCAGCACACCATGCCGCATCAGGCTCGTGGCGTAGCTTACCTTTGCCACGTTGCGCCCGATGGCGGAAATCTCAAAGTTGTCGAGATCGGTGCGGCGGAAGACGATGCCCGAACCGGCCGGTGCGGGCAGCAGGCGCATCGTTACCGGCGCACCCGAGTGCAATCCCACTCCGGCAAACTCCAGGGGCCCGGTGATTGTCTGTTCCAGATGCGCTCGATGAGCCAAGATGCGCTGCTCCAAAACCTGCTCCAACGTCGAGAAAAAATACTCCAGCGCCACGGGGGCGCAAAATCTGCAAACGCTAGATTAGACGCAATTTCAAGAATCGTTGTGTGGCATTTTTACCACACTGCGTGGTTTCCTTATATCTTACTGGAACCGGATTTCGCGCCCCGGAAAGAAACTAACCGGCTTAGAATCTGTAGAATCGAAGCACAGACGAATGGCAGGCTGGCATCTCGGCCCAATCCTTCAAAAAAATCAGGCGCGAATCTTAATGACAACTCCTTCCAAGGCAAAATCCGGCTCCCGGACGGAATCCGCGATGGAACCGGCAAGCGGCCTTCCGGTACCGATGCGAGCGCTACTGGCCGGCGCCCGGCGCAAGGAAGCGGCGCTGATCTCGTTCGCTGAGCGGCTCGTCCGCGCTGAATCGCCCTCGGACACGAAATCCGCAGTCGATGCTTGCGGCCTGCTGGCAGCAGAACAGGCACGCATCCTGGGCGGCCGTGTCAAGGCGCACAGGCAGCGCGAATACGGGGATGTTCTCGAACTCCGCTTCGGACCCCGCGCCAAAACCGCCGCCAACCGCACCCTCCTCCTCGGCCACATTGATACCGTCTGGCCCATCGGCACGCTGAAAACCATGCCGTGCAGAATTGCACCCGACCAAAGCCAGGAAAAGCGTCTCTGGGGTCCCGGAACGCTCGACATGAAGGTTGGCGTGGCAATGGCCTTCACCGCCATCGAAATGCTCGCCGAAGCCGAGCTTCTGAATCAGGAAATCATCGTTCTGCTCAACACCGACGAAGAGATCGGCAGCCCCGTTTCGCGGCCCATCACGGAAAAGCTCGCAGCCGAGTGCAGCGCGGTTTACGTCCTTGAGCCGGCGCAGACTGCATTCGGCAAGACAGGAGCCGTCGAGGTTGCGGCCTACAAGACCGCCCGCAAGGGCACCGGCAACTGGCGCATCGAGGTCGCGGGCATCGGCGCGCACGCCGGCGTGGATTTTGTCAAAGGCGCAAGCGCGTTGCGCGAACTGGCCCGCATCATTGAAACCGTCAGCGAATGGACCGAACTCGACCGCGGCCTCACCGTCAGTGTTGGCCTGGCCGGCGGCGGGTCGAAAAGCAATGTCATTCCGGCGGAAGCCTGGGCCGAGGTCGATGTTCGTCTCGCCCGCAAGGCCGACGGCGCGGGTATCGCCCGCAAATTCGCCTCTCTCAAGCCGCAGGACAAACGCTGCTCGCTCACCGTAACCGGCGGCGTGAACCGCCCGCCCATGGAGCGCACCCGCGGAACCGCCGCACTCTACGAAAAAGCGCGTGCGCTTGCAGCTGAGATGGGAATCGATCTGGCCGAGGCTGCAACCGGCGGCGCCTCTGACGGCAACTTCACCTCCGCCCTCGGAATCGCCACACTGGATGGCATGGGAGCCGTCGGCGAAGGCGCCCACGCCAGCCATGAATCTGTGCTACTAGCGCACCTCGCTCCACGCACCGCCCTGCTGGCCGGAATGCTGGCGGGGTAGGGACAGGGACACCCGGCCCTAGCTGCACCACAATGCGGGAATCTTGGCCTCCCGCCGGATGTGGGACCGGGTTTGGGCGGTGAGTAAAAATTATAAAAATGCACTGATTTTGGTGCGAAAAAAATTTCAATTTGCGCATTTTTCGTTTTTTCGTCTTGCAAGGTATTTTGTTTCTTATGTTTGCGGAAGATTTTTCCGTTTTGAATAGTGCTGGGAACGCTACTTTATGCCGCCAAAACATCGCTTTTTGATGCGGATTTCACGCTGTCTAGCTGGCTAAACCCGGTGCTTAGTAAGTGGGCTGCTACTTCCAGTTTGCACAAATGGGGGAAATTCTCT
>JAATFM010000204.1 GCA_015655195.1 Terriglobales bacterium | reverse complement strand
TTAAAGAAATGGACCGGGCCGTTGGAGAGCTTCTGACAGCCGAGCATGAGAGAACCACGAGTCAGGCTGCACGCCGCCGCGCACGCCGCATCAGAAAGAAAGCTGCATGATTGGCCTGGATACCAATGTGCTGATCCGTATCTTCACGCGCGACGACCCGGATCAGCTCGTTGCCGCGCGCCGACTGTTCAACTCGCTGACGCCCCAACAGCCGGGCTGGGTCGGCATTGCAAATCTGCTGGAGATCGAATGGGTGTTGCGTAGCGTTTATAGCCACAACCGTGCCGGTATTGCCAGTATCTTCGACGATCTTCTTGCGCTGGGCAACGTGGTTGTTGAGCAGCACGAAACAGTTACGATTGCTCTCAAACGTTTCCGCAACGGCAAGGCCAGCTTCGCCGACTGTCTCATTGCGGCCTCGGCGCAAAACGCAGGGTGCGCCAAGGTGATGACATTTGACGAGATAGCTGCGTGTGGCGCCGGCATGGAGCTGCTCCAGACATAGCCGCAAACACAAACGCGCACCCCGTTTTCACGGAATGCGCGTCAGGAACTACTGAAATGCGCAAAGCGCTACCGCAAGTGCGGCGAGCGCCTAGCGGCCGAAGTGCTGGGCGTTCTTCTCGGTGAAGTGCGCCCACTTCTCGGGCAGGTCGTCAGCGGCAAAGATGGCCGAAACCGGGCAAGCCGGCACGCAGGCGCCGCAATCGATGCACTCGACCGGATCGATGAAGAGCTGATCGGCCTCGGCGTTGCCATCTTCGTCCTTTTTGGGGTGGATGCAATCGACCGGACAGGCGTCCACACAGGCGGTGTCCTTGGTGCCGATACAGGGTTCTGCAATCACATATGCCATTGTCTTAAATCTCCGTCTCGTTTCGCGGGGAGTCGAACTCTCGACCGTGAGAATAGCACAGAACACCGCAGCCTGAGTGTGACGGACCGGCAAACGTTTTGCGATGCGGGAACCGGGTTAGTGAACAGTGGACCGTGAACCATGAGCGGCCCATGGACCATGGGCCGTTCGGTAAACTGTTCCCTATGCGTCGAATGGTTGTCTTGGGAATGTTGGTATTGTCCTCGCTGGGCTCGGCCTGCGCGCAGTGGATTTTGCAGAACTCCGGCTCGACCGCGAGCCTGCGCGGCATTCACTCCCTCGGCAACGGCGTCGCGTGGGCCTCGGGCATGAACGGAACGGTGCTCCGCACCACCGACGACGGAGCCACATGGCTCCCCTGCTCCATGCCGCCCGGCGCCGAAAAGCTCGATTTCCGCGCTGTTCAGGGCTTCAGCGCCAGCGCCGCAATCGTAATGTCGTCGGGTACCGGCAGCCAGTCGCGGCTCTATAAAACCATCGACGGCTGCAAGACTTGGACGCTTATCTACACCAATCCCGATCCGAGCGGCTTCTGGGATGCCTGGCGGCTCGGCCCCGATACCGGCTCGGGAAAAGATTCGACCGAGGGCCTGCTCGTCGGCGACCCCGTACATGGCAGCTTTCCCATCTGGGATGTCAACATCAACGAGACCAACTTTCAGGTCACTCCCGTGGGCCACCGGCCAGACAGCAAAAAAGGCGAGGCCGCATTCGCCGCCAGCAACTCCTCGCTCTTCCTCCAATGGACCTACGGCACTTTCTGGCTTGCCACCGGCGGCCGCGGCGGGTCGCGCGTCATTCGCCGCGTTCTGCACGGAGACGATCAGTTCAGCCACTACGGTTACGCGTCGGCCAAGGTTCCCGTGGCCCAGGGAAGCGACTCCGCCGGCATCTTCGCGCTCGCTTTCCGCCCCGAGCCCAAGGTTGCGCTCAAATCGCTTGCCTTTGCAGTTGGCATCGCCGTGGGCGGAGACTACCAGAAGCCCGACGAATCCGCTGGGACTGCGGCCTTCACCGCCGACGGCGGCAAACACTGGGCCGCATCCGCCACTCTACCGCATGGCTACCGCTCTGCTGTGGCTTACGACACCGCCTCGAAGACATGGATCACTGTCGGCATCAATGGCACGGATGTTTCGACCGACGACGGCCGCAACTGGCGCGCGGTGAAGCCGAATGCAACGCTGGGTGAATCAACCGATGCCGACCGCGACTGGAACGCGATTTCCCTGCCCTTTGCCGTCGGCGCGAATGGCCGCATCGGCAGGCTGGAGGAATCGGCGCTGAAATAACCCATGCCGAATGCAGCCTCATTCCGCACGTTTGGCCTGGCCTGGCTGGCGCTCTGCGCGGCCCTCGCCATTCACATTGCGGATGAGGCTGCGAACGGCTTCGTCGGCCTCTTCAATCGAACCTCACACGCGATTGCCATGAGCCATCCGGGCCTGCCCATGCCCATGCTTTCCCTGCACTTGTTTCTTATCCTGATGGTTCCAATCGTCCTCGTACTCTTCGCACTCACTCCCTTCGCCTTTCAGGGCAGGCCGTGGATGCGGCCGCTGGCTGTGATTCATGCCGTCATTGAAATCGCCAACGCCGGCAACCATACTTTGGAAACGATTCTGGGACATACGGTTTCGCCCGTGCATTTCCCGCGCCCAGCGCCCGGGTTTTACTCTTCGCCTTTGCTAGCGGCTGCGGCTGTATGGCTGATGATTGAGGTCCGGCGCACCGCAAAAAACGATCGTGCGGCTCTCTGAAAAAGCATCCCTCGGGGCTAAAGCCCGGAATCATTTTTGCTGGGTTTACGGCACGGCTGAAGCCGTGCCCTTTCAAACCCACGCCCAATCAGGAGGCTGCTGCAATCGAGTTGTTCTATACACAACAGCCAGTGTTCAGGTAGCGTGAAACCTACCTATGCCCACTGCCCCAAACCCCGATTCCCCGCCCGGCTCCGTTTCGCACCCGCCTGCCGTCATTGCTGGCTTTTCGAGCTGGCTCCTCGACGCCCTGGACTTTTTCCTCGTCACTTTCACGCTTACTTCCATCGCGAAAGAGTTCCACAAGTCCGACGCCGAGATAGCGATCGTCATCACGATGACAATGATCTGCAGGCCCATCGGCGGCTTTCTCTTTGGCCTGCTCGCCGACCGCTACGGACGCAAGATTCCGTTGATGGTCAACATGAGCGCCTATGCCGTGGCGGGCATTCTTACCGGCCTTGCGCCCAGCTATACTGCCCTGCTCGTCATCCGCGCGGTCTTCGGCATCGTGATGGGAGGCACGTGGGGCGTCGGCACATCGCTCGCCATGGAAGGCGCTCCGGCAAAACACAGGGGCCTGCTCTCGGGGCTTCTGCAGGAGGGCTACGCCGCAGGCAACGTCCTCGCCGCGATTCTCTTCTTCTTTTTTCACGGCCTCGGCTGGCGGATGCTCTTCATCCTCACCGGCGTGCCGGCCATTCCACTCGTCCTTTACATCGGAGTGTGCGTGCACGAGTCCGCGGTCTGGAAGCGGGCTGCTGCTTCCGTCGCGCGCCCAAGCTGGGCGGCGCAGTTGACCGAGGTAGCCCGCCACTGGAAGCTGCTTTTCTATCTGATCGCATTTATGACGATGATGATGTTTGCCAGCCACGGCACGCAGGACATGTACCCCACATTTCTGCAACGCGACTGGAAGCTGCACTCGCCGGAGCTTGCGGCTATTACGGCTATCTCCGGGCTCGGCGCTATCCTGGGCGGCGTTGTGATGGGTCACTTCTCGGACCGCAAGGGCCGCCGCGTGGCGATTGTGACGGCCTTTGTGCTCGGCGTGCTCGTCATTCCGCTCTGGGCCTGGGCACCGAACATCTACCTGCTCGTGGCGGGGGCGTTTCTTATGCAGTTCATGGTGCAGGGTGCGTGGGGCGTGATTCCCGCGCATCTCGCGGAGCTTTCGCCGAACTCCGTCCGCGCGCTCGTGCCCGGCTTTGCTTATCAAGCCGGTGGGGTTATTGCCAGCTCAGCGCCGTTCGTCGAGGCGCTTTACGCAAAGAAAACCAGCTACGCCACGGCAATGGCCTTCACCGCTCTAGGCGTCTTCGTTCTCGCCGGCATCATGGCCGCATTGGGACGCGAACGCCACGGACAGCAGTTCGAGAGCGAGATGTAGGAGCAGGAACTGCTTGCTACCGTCGTCCCACCCTAGCCGGAAAAACAAAGACCCGGCGAGGGTGGGGCACCCGATCGACAGTAGTGGTACCCAGATCCCAACACCAGGGACCCGGGGCACCCGCACCCGGTGGCGTGGGAGCGGGACTGCTCCGCTACCGCTCGCCCCAGCTCAGCTTTTGCCGCAAAGCCTCAAAGAAACCGCCATCGCTCAGCCGCACCAGGTTCACCGTGTACTGTGACTTGCAGCAGCGAATCTCGTCGCCACGCTCCAGCTCCACCGCCGTCTGTCCGTCCACGGTCAGCAGGATGCGGTTGGGAACGCCGGCGATCCGCACCACGAGCGTGGCATCGCCGCGCACCACGATGGGCCGCAACGTAAGCAGATGCGGACAGATCGGCGTCACGACCATCGCGTCTACATCCGGCGTCAGGATCGGCCCGTTCGCCGCCAGCGTGTAGGCCGTCGAACCGGTGGGCGTGGCAACAATCACGCCGTCGGCGCGGAAGCTCGCCACGCTCCGCCCGTCCATCTCCACGACGAAGTCGCCCATACGGGCAATCTCGCCCTTGGTGACGACGATGTCGTTCAGCGCCTCGTAGCTGCCCAGCAGCTTGCCGCCGCGAACCAACTCCGCGTGCAGCATCGCCCGCGCCTCGATGATATGGCAGTCGGCGCACCAGCCATCGAGCGTGGCGTAAAGGTCGCCCAGCCTCACCTCGGTGAGAAAGCCCAGATGGCCCAGATTGACGCTGAGAAGAGGAGTGCCGGCGGAGGCAAAGATGCGCGCCACGGAGAGCAGCGTGCCGTCGCCGCCGAGCACAATCACCAGTGAGGGATTCTGCTTCGGCAGTTCGGCGCGGTCTACAGAGAGAACGGCAGGGGAAGAAGCAGCGTCAATATAACGCGCGGCCTCATGGTCGAGCAGCGGCTCGTAGCCCCGCTCCCGCAGCCAGGCGATCAGCCCCGGCAGTATCTGGCCGAGCTCTTCCTTCTGCGGCTTGCAAATGATCGCGATGCGCTTCATGCGGTCTTAGTTTATCGCATGAAGCGCATCGCTTTCGGCGGCGGCTACAGGTTCAGCTTCTTGAAAATCCGTTCCGGAATGCTGCAAATAATCAGCATGATAAGTTCCCAGAACGGAGGCAGGTAAACTACATCGCTGCGTCTCTCAATTGCCCGCACAATTCCCTTTGCCACCTGCGCGGGCTGCGCGAAGAGCGGGCCCTTCGGCAAATGCGACGTCATCGGCGTGGCTACAAAGCCCGGCTTGATGGTCAGCACCTGCACGCCGGAGCGGTCGATGCGGTTCCGCACGCCATCGAGAAAGATGCTGAGCGCACCCTTCGACGCGCCGTAAACGTAATTGCTCTTGCGCCCGCGGTCGCCCGCCACCGATGAGATAACGGCCAGCACACCAGCATGATTTTTCTCAAAGTAATTCGCCAGCCAGGTGATGAGCGAAACCGCCGAGAGAAAATTCGTGTATAGAACGACCTCGGCAACGGCGTAGTCGGCCTGCGCAGCCTCCTGATCGCCGAGAACACCATGCGCCAGCAGCGCCAGATCGATTGCGCCGAGCGTCTGCACAGCCTGCTCCAGCAGCGCCGGATGCTGCGCCGTGTCGTTCAGATCAACGGTATAAACATCGGCGCTCGCCGCGCCCCGCGCCATCAAATCCGCGCGAACGGCTTCGAGTTTTGCCGCATTGCGCCCCACAAGAAAGAGATTCGCGCCGGATTCCGCGAAGAGCCGCAGTGTCGCCTCGGCAATTCCCGAGGTCGCACCCAGCGCCAGCACGCGCTTCGGCAGTTTATTTTTCTCACCCATCGATTGGTCTCCGTCCCGTCACACGCTGCCAGAAGGCGGAGTCGAAGCCGGGATCGACGTACCGCGAAAATTCTTGCCACTGCGGATAGAACGCTTGGAATTGTTCTGCCGTCATCCGCGCATCTTTTGCCGAGTACAGGCGGCCTCCATGCTCGCGCGTGATGCTCGCCAGATTATCTAAAAGTTTGAAGCTGACCCCCTCGCGGATGGGAAAATCGAGCGCCAGCATGAGGCCCGGCATGGGGAAGGAAAGCATGCCGGGCGAAGGAATGTCACCGAAGGCTTTGAGCACCGCCAGGAACGAGGCCAGGCCGGAACGGGTGATGGCACGGAGCAGCTCGATCATGCCTTCCTTGCCGCCTTCCCAGGGCAGCGCACACTGGAACTGCAGGAGGCCGTCCTTCCCGTACATGCGATTCCAGTGCAGTACGGCATCAAGCGGATAAAAAAACGGCTCGTAGTGGACCAGCGACTTGACCCGCTTCCCGAACTGTTTATGGAAATAAACCTCGTTGAAGGCGCGCATCGTATGGCGATTGAGGAATACCGCGGGCAGATCGACGGGGAAGTTAAGCTTGGCCTTGCCGCCAGCCACCAGCGGCGCGGGAACATCGGAGTGGTCGCCCAGCATGTAGATGCCGCGGGCGAAGTTCGCTCCGGTCGAGACGCAGTCGATCCAGGCAACGGTGTATTCGATCCCGGAGTTGCTCTTGAACAGCTCGATCAGTTCGTCGATGCCGTGGAACTGGATGCCTTCGTAGTCAATCCTGGGCGAGACGATGGGGCGCATCTGGATCTCGGCCCAGGTGATGAGCCCGGTGAGGCCGCAGCCCCCGACGGTGGCCCGGAACCAGTCGGCGTTGCGTTCGGGCGAGCAGATTATGCTTGAGCCGTCCGAGCGTACCAGCTCAAGCTGGCGCACGTGACAGCCGAAGGAGCCGGCAACGTGATGGTTCTTGCCGTGGATGTCGTTGGCGATTGCGCCTCCGACGGTCACAAACTTGGTTCCCGGCGTAACGGGAAGAAAGAATCCGCGCGGCACGGCGAAGTCCAGAATCTGCGCCAGCGAGACTCCCGCCTCGCATCGCAGTATGCCCGTGGATGGATCGAATGCAAGGAAGCGATCCAGGCCGCTCGTCTCTAACAGCACGCCGTTCTCAAGCAGGCACACATCGCCGTAGCTGCGGCCCAGGCCCACCGGCAGTTGCGCCGGCGCGACGCTCTGGCGCGGAAAATCTGTAGACCAGTGGATCGGCGCAAGCTCTGCTGCCTGCAACCTGGGGTAACGGCCCCATGACTCAAATAAAGGAAGTTGTTTCGTGCTTGCCATCCGCGGCCACCCTCGAAAGTTAGAATGCCGCCAGTATTGTAATCAGCGCGATGATTGCGCCAATAAAGAGGCTCATCCGGTCTGTGACGGCAAAGATGACCGGGTCCTCGTTCAGTTCGCCGCGCGAAGCCAGCAGCCATATCCGGCTCAGCCAGAGAAGCATCATCGGCGTCATAAACCACATCCGATTGGGATGCTGGTAGAGCGCCGTAACATCCCGCCCGCTGATATAGAGCGCAAAGACCACAACTGAAGCATACGCGCTGGCGGTTCCGAAGCTGCGAAGCTGGTCGATGTCGTCGGCTCGATAGCCGCGGCCATGCGCGACCGTGGTTCCCCGGCCCAGCGCATTTTTCAGCTCGCTGAAGCGCTTCACCATTGCCAGGCTGAGAAAGAGAAAGACGGAAAATGCCGCGAGCCACGGTGAGATGGGAACCTGCGTGGCCGCTCCGCCAGCCAGAACGCGCAGCGTATAAAGGCCGGAGAGCAGAATGACATCCACCAGCACCACGCGCTTGAGATAGAAGGAATAGGCAAGCGTGGCAACGAGATAAACCAGCAGCCACGCCAGAAACTCCGATGGCAGAAAGAGCCACGCGCCCGCAATGCCGAGCGCGAGAAAGAGAACACAGATTACCGCGCCCGCCTGCGCGGACAAGTTCCCTGCCGCGAATGGGCGCAGGCGCTTACGCGGGTGCTTGCGGTCGGCATCGATGTCGAGAAGATCGTTTGTCAGGTATGTTGCCGAGGCGCAAAGGCTGAAGCAGAAAAAGGCCAGCAGGGCGTTTGCGAATGCCTGCATACGAAGCGCATGAGCCAGAACGAGCGGAATCAGAATGAGAACATTTTTCGCCCACTGGTGCACGCGAATCGCTTTGACGAAGGTTCGCGCCGCGCTTGGACGATCGAGGAAAACTCTTGCCGGAGTCACGCCTCTGGACCGCAGCCTCGCGCGCAGCATCGGCGCGGGATTTGCGATCATGGCGACATTCGCATCCTTCAGCAGCGGAATGTCGGCAGACTCATTTCCGATGTAGTCGTAGCCTTTGTCCCCGAATTGCGCGCGAAGGCTTTCGCGCTTTCTGTCGCCGATCAGGTTTGTGCCGCCATCGCTGGCCAGAACGCCATCGAAAATCTTCAGGTGCGCCGCAACGCGCTCCGCAAGCGCCTTATCCGCGCCGGTGGCAAGCAATATCCTGCGCCCGGTCTCGCGCTGCTCGCGCAGATACGCCAGCAACTCACGGTTATAAGGAAGATGCGCGACATCGAGGCTCACACGGGAAGTTACTTCGCGCTTCAGCGCGGCTTTTCCGCGCAGAATCCAGCCAGGAATACGAAAGATGGAAAGTGGATTGGACCGCACCAGCATCAGAAGCGAATCGACAAGCGTGTCGCTCTTTACCAGCGTGCCGTCCATATCGACACAGAGCGGCTGCTCCATCATCACGGAGACTGTTCCTTCCGGGGAAAGCTGCGTGATGGAATGCTCTGTTCTCATTTCTATTCCGCAATGCGCATCGAAGATTCCCTTCTATTTTATGCTCACATTTTCGGGCACAGATTGATTCGATGTCGAATGTACTTTTGAGACGCGTTGCGCTAAACAGCGATTCCCGAAAGATCGGTTCATGGGAATCGTGATTCAAGCTCGTGCCGTAACAATGCCGGAAACGTCAATCTCATACATCTGCCTGCTGCCCGAGTGCACCGAATCGACGCAGATAAGCGGCTTAGTGGGATGCCAGCGCGGATGCAGGTCGCAGCGAATTTCATTGTCCAGTTCGGGAGGCATTCGGAACTCCTGAATCGTGTGCACCCTTTCCGTGCGCCACTCGCAGAGAAGGAGCTTCGTTCTGCCGCGCGGGTCGGGATAGGTGTCGGTCACAAACCACTCTCCATTATAAAAAAAACTGCAATGACCGTCCGTGGTCAACACGCCCTGTGCCACGGAGCGCGTGCTGTGACTGGCGTGATCGAAGACGATGTAGCGGTCCTTCATCACCGCGGCCTTGAAGACGGCTGGCTTGCCCAGCATCCTGTAGAGCTTGCGCAGAATCTTGCCGATGGGAATGCGCTTGCCAACGCCGGAGGTGGCCGAGCGCATCATGGCGCGCTCGCCGGCCCATGCCAGCAGTTCGTCCGCATTGCGCCAGCCGAAGTGCGAGGCCATTCCGGAGATCAGCACGCGAAGGTCGCTGCCATCGGCGTTGCTACTCAACATGCGCGTGTGCTGCGTTCCCGCGGGATTGACGTAGCGGTGAAGAAAACAGAAGCGGCTGCCGGTGCGGTTATAAAGCGCGTGGTTGAGATAGTGAACCGCGCCGGGCGTGTCGCCATCCGGGCCGGTGGCGACGATTTGCGCGAGTGAATGAAGCAGCTCCGACTTGCCGCTGGCAAGATCGAGACGCCAGATGCCGTCCTGCTCCGGAATCCGCTCGGCATGGAATGGATCACGCAGCCCGGCATAGCCGTATTCCGGCTTGAGAGATGTGAGCCGCCCGAAGTTGAAACTCAGCGCCGATGCGCCGTTCGGAGAGATGCAGGCGATGGGGCGCTCGTAGAGCCGCTGCTTCCCTGTTGCCGCTTCCACGGCCACGGTGCGCGCCTCGCCATCCAGAATGTCGTTATAGAGCAGCGTGGCGCCCGATGCGGGAAGCCATTGCGTCATTGCACCCTGTTGCAGGTTCCATGCGCGGCTCTCACCAAGCTTCTCAAAGCCGCTGCTCGCGCCGCCTTGTACATTCTGTTCGGCAAACCCGATCTCGACCGTCTCGCCCGGCTTCGGCATCCGGTCGTAGATCATCGTGCGGTGCATGGCGAGCAGCTCCCGCGAGCCATCCACAAGCCACGGAGACTTATCGAAGTAGCCGAAGAAGTGATGGTACGGCCCGGATGTCAGCGGCCTCATTGGCGCATTTGTATCTGCCATGGATTGCATCTTCCTGTTTATTTGCCCAGCCGGTTTGCTTCGCCCGAATCGCGCATCTCCCGAATCTTGAGAACTATAAAGTATTCGTAGATGGTGAGCAGAAGGCAGTAATGAAAGCCCGCGATGCCGTCGAGAATTCCGCCCTTGACGAAGTACTGATAGAGAAAGCGGAAGACCGGGCGTAGCGGCAAGCGGAAGGAAAGTCTCTTGAGTGCATTTCTACGCGTCACGCGGTCGCTGGAAAACAGTTCGGAGACGTTGAGGTCTCCTGCATTCAGCGAGCGCAGCGACTCTTCGGCTTCATAAGTGGAATAACGGTTGTGACGCCAGATCCAATCCGTAATTCCCTTCGAGAAGGGATAGTGCAAATAGTCATTCTGCAACTCGCCTACAGGTCCATCGATGACAGGAACCGGATTTGCCTTACGCGCCCAGCTAATCTTATCCGGGCGAAAGAGCCGTACAATCCAGAGCGGGTAGTTGGTGCTGTGCCGAATCCAGTGGTTGCGAAAGTGATCACGCCGCCGCACGCGGTAAGCAACTTCCGGCCGCGAAGTGTCGGACGTAACACGCATCAACTCTTCCGCCAGCGCGGTCGGAACACGCTCATCGGCATCGGAGTAATAGACCCACGGGTGCTTGAACGGGATGTTCTCCATCGCCCAGTTCTGGTGCGCGGCGCGGCCCTCGTAACAGTGCTGCACCCAGCGCGCGCCATAGCGGAGCGCAATCTCCTCGGTCTTGTCGGAGCTGAAGGAGTCAAGCACAACAATGTCGTCGGCCCACGAAAAGCAATCCAGGCACGCGGCAAGATTCGCTTCCTCGTCGAGTGTCTGGATAAAGATCGATACGTTGGCAGGTCTCTTCTCAGAGTCCATTCATTCCTCGCCCATGCTTTTATATGAGATAGCTTCTACTCATCCGCAATCTTGTGATCCCAGCCGGGGTCTGCATTTTCTCGAATCGTTCTCGGCCCCTTTGGTTTCGCTGGACTCCCAACGCAAACCGTCCAGGCGGGAAGATTGGTAAATACCGAAGACCTCGCGCCTACAACAACGCCATCTTCAATCGTCACACCTGGCCCGACAAAGACATCCGCGCAAACCCATACGGCGCTGCCGATGGTAATCGGCGCTGTATAGAGCAGCATCCGCGGATGAGTAAAGTCATGCGAGGCGGCGCAGAGAAAGCTGTACTGCGAGACCGTGCTGTGCGACCCGATGCGAATTCGCCCGGCACAATAGCAGTCTACGTCCGCCGCAATCGTGCTGTAGTCACCTATCTCAAGATTCCACGGCGCCCACACTTTTGCCGAGCCGGAGACCTTCGCATTCTTGCCGAGCTTCGCTCCAAATGATCGCAGCACAAACCTGCGCCATCCATGCAACGGCCGCGGCGAAAAACGAAAAAATACCACGTACACGATATGCCAGAGAACCCGCTTCACCTTATTCTTGAGCGAGTACGGGCTCGGCTTTTTGCTGATGTCGATGCTCATCTTATTCCGCCTGCACTGCTTTTTGAATTGCCTGAAGAAATTCCTGCCCTGACCTTTTCATATCAAAATGCTTCTCGAAGCAGACGCGCGCCGAGCTCTTCATGCTGTCTGCCGCCGCGGCATCGAGTGCGAAGAAGCGTTCGAGCAGGCGCTGTGTGCCGGGCAGATCGTCGCTCTCCACAAAGCCCGCTCCGCTGCTCTCGATTTCGCGCCAGATGTTGACCTTGTTCGTAATCAGAACCGGCGTGCGACATGCGGCAGCCTCGGCCACAACGATACCGAAGTTCTCCTGATGCGAAGGAAGAATAAACGCATCGGCGGCGCGATACGCACCCCACTTCGCGGCTCCGGTTAACATTCCCGGCCAGTGCACGCGGCTCGCAATGCCCTGCTCTTCGGCAAACTTTTTGAGTGATGTGCCGAGATTCACCTGATCGGGTCCGGCAACGACCAGATCAACGTCAGGATGTTGCGAGGCGTGCGAGGCGAAGGCATTCAACAGCAGATCGCACCCCTTCTTGGGATGAATGCGGCTCAGAAAAAGAATGTAGCGGCGCTGGCCGAGCGATGGAACCGCCGCGCGAAATGCTTCCTCCTGCCCGCTCGCAACAGGCGGGTCTTCTGCGCCAAGGCCGACGATGCCCTCCTTGTAGCTGTAACCCCAGAAGGCTCCGCGGGCGCGCAGCTTCTCTTCTTCCGCGGTAAAGAGAACCGTTCGCGCGCCGGCAAGCAGACGGCCTTCGCAGACAAGCCACGAAAATTGCTTGGCAATGCGTTTGAGCGGATAACGCTGCTGAAACCACGGGTCGAGCATTCCATGTGGAAAGACAACATATGGCGTCTTTCCGCCCGGCAGCACCCGCGCCGCTACAAACTTCGAATAGTTCCACAGCCCGTGCACAACCACGCAGTCGTAATCGCGCACGTGCTCTTTCAACCACGGAATTGCATGAGGCGTGTAGCCGTATCGGGCCAGCGGCTTTGTCCAACTGGCGTGGTTGCGCGGAACATTTCCAAGCGCGTAAGTCTTGATTTGGAAATCGGCAAGGAACTCCGCGCCGGGCTTATCGAGCGACGCAATCTCATGCGTAATCGCCTCGCGCGTCACATCGTGCAGGCGAAGAATGGCCTCAATCGGCCCGCCGGCGCTCGGGTTCACGGAACCGATGATGTGAAGGAGTTTTATCATTTGCTGCGCGATTGGCCGGCCACATAAAGCAGAGTATCGGCCCAGCGGTCAGGTGAAAATTGCAATGAGAGAGAGTGGCTTGCCCGCGACATCTCATCGAGGCGCTTGTCGGTCGATGCACTCACGCGAGCCATCAACGATGCAAGCCCCCGCACATCCTTCCCGCCAAAGATATATCCGTTGTAATTGTCCTGAACCAGATGCACGACCGCGCCGACGTTCTCCGAAGCAAGAATCAGCAGGCCGGCCGAAGCAGCCTCATGGACGACAACGGCCCACGGCTCGAAATCGCTGGGCAGAACAAGACAGCCGGCGGCTCCAAACCGCGATTGCAACTCGGCGGGCTGCAAAAATCCCTCAATCTGAATGCCGGGCTTGTTTTCAAGCAGCGAACGCAAAGACCCCGCTCCGCAACAAACCAGCGGCCACGGGGCAGAAGTACTCGCGCGATACGCCTCGTATGCTTTCACCAGCGTATCGATTCCCTTATCCTCGACAAACCTGCCCACAAACAGGAAGGAACGCGGCACGGGGCGGCCTTCCGCAATTCTTGCAGTATGCACGGTCTCAATATTGCGCTGGTCGCAGCAATAGAGCCCGCGAAGAATCTGCCGCTGATCGAATCCCAGCTTTCGCGCAAAAACAGCCTGGCGTTCGCCGGGCACCCACACCGCATCGGCAAGCGGCCGAATATAAGATGGCGCAATCCAAGTTGCCAGCCGCTGCTTTGGAGTCGCAAGCCAGCAATTATCCATCGTCATAATGCGCAGGGCCTTGCCGGCCACTGCCTTCGACGCACTGCGGTATGCAGAAACGGCCCACCCGGCAAACATCAGCACATCCGGCTGAAACTCCTCCAGCCGCGCATGGAGCGCATCCAGTTCGCTGTCCTTGCGCCACATGAGCCGATTCCGCATCCAGCCAAACTGACTCTCATCAAACGGAGCCTCACTCACAGGCGCGCGATGCGACACAAATAATTCGACACCTTCACGGCCGGCAAGCTCTTTGAGACACGCATTCAGATACCCGGAGAGCCCAGTCCAGAGAACGCCGATTCTCACGCGCAACCTTCCTTTCTCATCGATGCCTGCCAGTCAATTCTTATGCGCCGCTCGCTTAGCAGTGCTTCCAGCCTGCGAGTATCTTCAACCACGCATCCTGTGCGCTAACCGGTCGGAGATCAGCGCCATGGTTCTTACGGGAGTCTTGAGATAGCCCATCAGGCGATACGCAGGCCGCGCGATTCGCAGATCGAAGCTGTTCGCCGGACGTCCCAAGGCCATTTCCCGGACGCGTTTCGCATCCTTCTGATACGCGCTTCCAAATTGGCCCGATCCCGTGATGGACAAATCATGGATGCGAAAAGCTCCGATCTCCTGATCGATATTCCTGATCGGATAGCCTGCCATCGCCATATTGGCAAGAAATTCGCCATCCCAGCTTGTCCGGTTACCGATTTTGAATCCGCCCAGCGCGCGAAATACCTCCGCGCGGTAAAACGTGGCCTGCTGCAGCGCAAACGCACAGTCGTAGCGAACCGCATTGACCGAAACGCGTTTGGAAAAAGCCTTTCGGATCGTCTTGTCGTTCCGGTCTACGATGTATCCGTCGCCGACCACTGCGCCTGCTTCAGGCCAGCGCGTCGCGGCTGCTGCTGCTTTCTTCAGTCCGCCCGGAAGATAATAGTCATCCGAATTGATGTAGCCGAACCAATCGCCCGTTGCCACGGCAAAGCCCTTGTTCAACCCATCGGACGGGCCATTATCTTTCTCGAAGATGATGCGCGTAATGTCCTTGCGATACCGTTCGATAATCTCCCGGCTGCCGTCTGTCGAGCCGGGATCGACGACGATATATTCCACTTCCACACCGGTCTGGGCGCCAGCCTGGGAAAGAACGGATTGGATGGCGCGTTCGAGGTATTCCGCCTGGTTAAACGAAATGGTAACGATAGAAAATTTCATACGTGTGATTTCCATCCATGCTGGCTTCACCTATTGTTAGAAGCTATCTAACTACATGGCTTCCGTTCTTGGGCGATCGGGCTAACTCGTTTTATTACTGGTCTAGCTTGCAGCCTTTAGGGCCGCAAATGAGTTATGGAAACTTCAGCGTCATCCACGCCGGAAGAACTGGCTCACGCCTTCGCGAAAGGTCGCAGCTACTACCTGGGGCGAATAACAGTTCTCATACCTCGCTCTTGCAGCCAGCGCCAATCTTGCTCGAAAGTCATTATCATCGCAAAGATGCTCAAGCTGCGCAGCAATCTCGGATGGATCTCCGCTTGTAATGATTCCGGCGCTACCAGAATCGACGATCTCTCTTTGCACTTCCCAGTTCGGCACTATTGGCACCAGCCCCTGCGACATTGCCTCGATATATACCAGACCATAGCTCTCAAAACGAGATGGCATGATCAGCACATCGCTCTCCCTCATAAGCCTTAATACATCAT
>JAATFM010000229.1 GCA_015655195.1 Terriglobales bacterium | reverse complement strand
GTCGAGCGTGGCCGTGGGCGTGATGCGCGCCGCGGCGTAACCGCGGTTGTGATACTGCCGCTCGATGAAATGCCAGTTCCAGGCAATGTGCTCGGCGTCGGCCGGGTCGCCGGGATGTATGTGCGACTGCTTGTCGAAGTCAGCCTGGCTCACCAGCATATCCGGCGCAAGCTGGATGGCCGTGACCTTATAGAGCGTGCCCGCATCGAGCGAGAAATGGATAGGAACGCGCACCGCATCGTTTGTGATGACGAGATTGGGCTGGCGAGCGGCATCAACCTTTGCGTCGAGATAGCCCATGGTCGTGTAAATCTCAGAGAGATCCTTTACAATCGCCGCCGGCGTGCCTTCCGCGTCGTAGCCCAGGCCGGTGATGGATGTCAGAATTTGCTGCGCTTTCGGCACGAGCGGCGTTGCGCTGTCGGAGTGAATCTCGCCAATAAGAATCTGCGGCGAGGTCGCGCTGAAGGCAATTGTGCCAATGGCCTTTTCTCCCGCTGCGTTGTAGGGTGCGGACGTGATCGTGGCATTGTTGATGCCCTCGGCGGCAAGCTGCTCGATAAGCGCCGCCTGCACGCCGTCGAGCAGCGTTCCGTCCGTGGGAACTTTGCCGTGGTAGAGCGGCAGTCTGGCGTGAATCTTCGCGTCCAACTCGGGGCCCGGCGTGAGCGGAAGGTTCGCAAGCCGCACGGAGTAGAGATTGGCGGCGGGCTTGAGCAGAAAGACAAGGTCCTGCCCGTTGAAAGTGAACTTGATGCCGTCAAAGAGGCCGGTGTTGGAGAGCTGGTTCATGTGCGCCTGCATCTCGTCGGAGGAGAGCGTTTCGCCCGGCTTGAGGCCCGCGGCGGCCAGCAGCTCGTCGTTCGAGTAATCGGGAGCGCCCTGGAACTGGATGGTCTTCGGCGTAAACTTCTGCGCGGAAGCGGGCAGGGAAGCGGCAACAAAGGCGGAGGCCAGCAGGAGAGCAGAAATATGCAGACGCATGATGCGCCCAGCCTAGCAAACCTGCCCGGCGTTCTGAAAGAACGTATTTCGCTGCCCGGTTTTGTCTTCGGTTTCGGGTAGTGGGTCAGTTTGAATTTGCCCTGTAACAGGGCATGACTTTAGTCGTGCCGAAAGCATCGCGGATAAGAATCGGGCTTTAGCCCCTGAGAGAAGATTTTCAAACTGAGACATTACTTTTCGCGGCTCGGTTCTGACTCCGGTTTCGCGGTGCTGCGCCGCGCTTGGTATTCTCGGCTGGTTCGAGTGGGAGGTTTGCGGTGCGGGAAGCGGTTATTGTGGCGGCGGTTCGCACGCCGGTGGGGAAGTTTCAGGGGTCGCTGGCATCGTTTGCCGCGCCGCGACTCGGCGCGATTGTGGTGCGGGAGGTGGTGCGGCGGTCCGGTTTTTCACTGCCCGAGATCGACGAGTGCATTATGGGCTGCGTCTTGCAGGCCGGCCTGGGCCAGAACCCGGCGCGGCAGGCGGCGATTTACGGCGGTTTGCCGCCTGAATCCGCCGCGCTGACGGTGAACCAGGTTTGCGGATCGGGGCTGCGGGCCGCGTCGCTTGCTGCGCAGGCTATTCAGACCGGCGATGCCGAGGCGATTGTGGCCGGCGGCATGGAATCAATGACGAATGCGCCGTATCTGCTGCCGCAGGCCCGCGGCGGCTATCGCATGGGAAACGGCACGCTTGTCGATGCTGTGATTCAGGATGGCTTATGGGAGGCCTATCGTAACTTCCACATGGGCGTGGGCGCGGAGATGATTGCGGAGAAGTATGGCATCACGCGCGAGGAGCAGGATGCGTTCGCCGCCGAGTCGCATCGCCGTGCCGCTGAGGCGACGAGAAGCGGTGTTTTTACTGAGGAAATGCTGTCGGTCGAGATTCCGCCCGCGAAAAAGGGCGAGGCTGCGCGGTTGTTTTCTGCCGATGAAGCGATTCGCCCGGAGACTACCATCGAAACCCTCGCCCGGCTGAAGTCTGCTTTCAAGGAGGGCGGCACGGTGACGGCGGGGAATGCGCCGGGAATCAGCGATGGCGCTGCTGCGGTTGTTATCACGAGCAGGGAATTGGCGCAGGAGCGAGGTCTGCCGGTCCTCGGCGTCATCCGCGCCAGCGCCACCGCGGGCCGCGAGCCGGAGTGGTTCGGCCTGGCTCCGATTGATGCCGTTCGCAAGGTCGTTGCGCGCACCGGCTGGCCGCTCGACAGCATTGACCGCTTCGAGCTGAACGAGGCATTCGCCGTGCAGGCCATGGCCGTCAATCGCGAGCTTGGCCTCGATATATCGAAGGTCAACGTTCATGGCGGCTCGGTTGCCATCGGCCATCCGATTGGCTCAAGCGGCGCGCGCCTGCTCGTCCGCCTGCTGGCGGATTTGAAGGAGTGCGGCGGCAGGCGCGGTATTGGCGCGCTCTGCCTTGGCGGCGGCAATGCCGTGGCAATGGCAGTAGAGCTGTGACGATTGCTTTATGACAAGAGGGAACCTGCCTGCTCCCGGCTGCGTATCCGATGGTACGGAATCGGGGAGGCAGGGGTGAATCGCGAAATCGCGTTGAAGATCGTCCTGGCGCTGGTGGGCCTGCTGTTCGTCGTCATGGTTTGGCCCCTTGTGCTGTTCCTGCGGGAAGAGCCTGCTCTGTCCATGATGATGAGCCTGTACGTTACGCTTGGCGTCTTCCTGCTGCTGGCAATCCGCAATCCGTCGGGCAGCCGCAGTGTAATCGCCTTTACCGCGTGGTCGAGCCTCGTTCATGCGGTAGTGATGGGAACGCAGGCCGCGCGCGGCATGGTCGACCGTGGCGAATTGATCGGCGTGGCGGTTCTTGCGCTCATCGGTATTGCCTTGATTGCGCTCGCGCCCGCAAAGCAGCGCAGCGGTGGCGTGGCAACGGAGTCAGCCAGCTAATCACAGACCAGCGCGGCATCGGAGAAGTCGAGCGGCTCGGCAGCTTCGGCCGGCTCTTCAGCCACAGCTCCGCCTGCAATCTGCGCTTCGAAGAACGCATCGACCTGATCGAGAACCTCGGGGCTGGTTTTTGCCTGATAGATTGCGGCGCGCAGCTTCGCTCCGCCCGGCACGCCGTGCGTAAACCACGAAGCAAATTGCTTCATCTTGCCTGTGACTTCCCGACCCGCATTTGCGGGTTTTTCTGAGATTCCGCCAGTCTCCGCGCCCTCCATCAACATCTGGAAGTAGGCGCGGATCATGTGATGGCGGTCGGCGGCTGTGGGGCGGTCATAACTGCCTGTTGCCGTGTACTGCGCGATCTGGCGGAAGATCCACGGATTGGCCGGCGCGCCGCGGCCGATCATTACCGCGTCGCAGCCTGTCTGCGCGACCATTGCGGCGGCGTCTTCGGGAGTGCGAATGTCGCCATTGCCGATGACGGGAATCTTTACAGCCTGCTTCACCGCCGCAATCCACTCCCAACGCGCGTGGCCTGTGTAAGATTGCTCGCGCGTCCGCGCATGGAGCGAGACAGCGTTCAGACCCTCGGATTCGGCCATCTCCGCCAACTCCACGCAGACGATGTTTTCGTCATTCCAGCCGAGGCGGAACTTGACGGTGAAGGGAATCGAGACGGCTTTCCGCACCGCGTGAAAGATTTCACCGATCTTGGGCAGGTCGCGCAGCAGGCCCGAGCCTCCGTTGCAGCCCACGACGCGCTTGGCCGGGCAACCGAGGTTCAGGTCCACGATGTCAAAGCCCGTCTGTTCGACGATGCGCGCCGCCTCGGCGAGCGTCTCGGGGTTCGAGCCGAATAGCTGCGCGGAGATGGGGTGTTCGTCGTCGAAGAAGGTCAGGTAACGCTTGCGCTTGGACTCGCGCATCCGCGAGAGGCCGTCCGCAGAGGTGAACTCGGTCATCAGCAGCCCGCAGCCGGACTGGGTGTTTGAGACTTCGGATTCGACGTTGGCTTCTGCGTGATCCATGGTTCGGGAATCCGGACCTGGGGCACCCATAGATTGGTGGGAAAAAGATTGATGCGAAGTGCTGAAGAGGCTGGCATGGCGGATGAAGCGGCGGAAAACAGTGTCCGTGACGCCCGCCATGGGAGCCAGCACCGTGGCGGGACGCACGGCGACCGGACCGATTTTCATTTCGGCTGGCACCGGCACTGCGCCAGCGCGTTCTACGGGCTGTTCCCACGCTTTCTTCACGGTAAAGTGCTTCAAATCCTGGTCTCAATGTCTGGCCTGGTTTTTGCCAGAAACCTGTCCACGTTTTCCATCGCCGAAGCGGGCACTCGGCATCGTTCCGGATCGAAGGAAGCCGACATCCAAAATGCGTTTGGCTCGATAAAAACAGGCCCACATACATCACAGGAACGAGCAAATTCATCCCAAAACTTGCAGATCGAGGGTCGCCATGCCTGCGTAAATGACTTGGTGAGTCAAGTATGTTGGCCCCCTCATAACTTATTGATTTTTCATGGTTTTATTTGGTAGCGCTAACGGGAATCGAACCCGTGTTTTAAGATTGAGAATCTCACGTCCTAACCCCTAGACGATAGCGCCCCTTTATAATCAGCAGTTTATCAAGAATAACCCTCCGTACTGTCCACATTACTGTCCAAAGAACTGTAATTCCACACATCCGTGCGAGCAACCAGAACAGGAGACGTAGCGAGATGGACAGTAGACAGAATCATCGGGTCAACTTGGTTAATTATCGCAGACATGAAGGAGGCTGGCAATTCTTCCCCGTCATCAAAAGGGACGGCAAACCAGCCCCCCGCTTCATCATTGTTGTCAGCGATCCGGTCAGCAGCAAGGGCGGCAAGTTCTACCTGGATTGGCGCGAGGACGGAAAGCGAAAGCGTCAGCCCTGCGGGACCACGCCCCGCGAGGCGCTGGATGCGTGGCACCCAAAACGGGGATTCTCGCCGATGTGATTGAGGCACCGCCCGAGCCCGAGGACGGCTCCGGCAATACGACCATTGACACAGCGATCAGGCGTTACCTCCTCGACGTGAAGGCGACAAAGAAGCTCTCGACGTATCGGGCGTAGTCGTATTACAGGCGATGAAGGCTGCCGGTTCGGCTGTCAAGCTCCGCAAGGGGGACTGGCCGAAGAAGCCAGATCAAAAGGTGAACGCTTACCAGCTGGAAAACATAGAGAAGTTCTTCAAGGCGTGCAGCCCTGATGAACTGCTGCTGTTTCAGGTGTTTCTGTACCGGCAACCGTTCTGGTCGCACAGAGTGGCGGCGCGTATTTAACTATGACCTGAGCAATACCGCGAGTGTTCAGGCAGGCCTGGGGCGCGTAGAACTCAACAGCACAACCAATTACGCAGTTACGGATTTGTGGTCTGGAATCGCATCTTCCGTAACTGGAAGCCTGACTGTATCCTTGGGAGCGGCGGAAAGCGCAATACTGAAGTTGCAATAATTCAGAGTTGAGTCACCGAACTTCCGGAGGTCACAGACTGCCGGAGGTTCGGTTCAGCTATTTCCCGCTCCCGATTCCTGGTGGCAATATGCCGCTGTACATGTCTCTACCAACGTTCTAAAAAGGGTAATCATGATCCGCTGCCAACATCTGCTGCTCTTTCTTCTTGCCTGCACTGGTCTCGTTTCTCCCATGAGTGCTATCGCACAGCCTCAAAACCGCGAGCGCCTTTCACTTGATCGCCCGTGGCAATTGCGGCAACTGCCGGACGATGGCATGGCGGCCTTTCATGCGGAGGCTCCTCCTGCTGATAAGGCCGATAAGGGAGAGTGGCTGCCCGCCACAGTGCCCGGCGACGTTCACCTCGACCTGCTGCATGATGGGCGGATTTCCGATCCGTTTTATCGGAACAACGAAAACAAGCTCCAATGGATTGAAAAGGCCGGCTGGGAGTACAAAACCACAATTGAGGCTTCCTCCACGCTCCTATCGCGCGCGCACGTGGAACTGGTATTCGAGGGGCTCGACACGGCATGCTCGATTTACCTCAACGGAAAGCGAGTCGCACAACCGAACAATATGTTTCGCGAATGGCGAATCGATGTAAAGTCCGCGCTGCACTCCGGCGTCAATGATCTGCAAATCGTTTTTCCCGCGCCAATGAAAGCCGCCGAATCCGTGGCCGCGCAAGACCCATGGCATGATCGGACTCACACCGATCCCAAGGGCTATATCCGAAAGGCCGTGTATGAATTCGGCTGGGACTGGGGACCGCGCTTTGCAACCAGTGGGGTATATCGCCCTGCCTATCTTGAGGTCTGGGACGATGCGCGTATTCATGATGTTTTCGTAGAACAGCAAAGCGTTACCACGGCTTCAGCAAATCTCGATGTTCATGTAGACATTCTGGCTTCGAAAGAGACCCAGGCTACCCTCAGCCTCGGATATGGGCTCCAGGGAGTAGATCAGCGCCAGGATCGAACTGTAACCTTGGCCACCGGTCATAATGTGATCTCATTTCCCATCGACATTACTCATCCGCAGCTCTGGTATCCATCCGGTTATGGGGCTCAACCGATCTACCGCTTTCATGTTTCAGTAAAAAAGGAGGGGCATGACATCGATGCCAGGGACGCAAAGGCAGGGCTTCGGTCCGTTGTGCTGCGCAGAGAACCGGATCAATGGGGACGTTCTTTTGAATTCGTAATCAATGGCATTCCCGTCTTCGCCAAAGGCGCCGACATCATTCCCTTCGACAGCTTTCCGAATCGCGTGACGAGTGAAAAGTATAGGTATATTCTCCAATCCGCCAAGGACGCGAACATGAACATGGTCCGCCTTTGGGGAGGGGGCTATTACGAGACCCAGGAGTTTTATGACTTATGCGAT